>JAEEOY010000004.1 GCA_016284515.1 Kiritimatiellia bacterium
CCGCGGGCTTGTGCGCGAAAGCGCGGCCTAAGCGTCGTCGGCATCTGGCGAGGCATCGCCTATTCCGAAAATGCGTCGTAGGCGCATTGTGTCCAGCGGCCGGCGTTCGGCCGCGCTGTGCGCCGATGTAATGCAGAAAGGAACGGGAAATGAAAGCCAAGAAGTAAACAAGCACAAAGACCGTGCAGGAATCGGGAGAGATAGTGAAGTTCGATGAGTCGGGAATGCCGACGCTGGACGTCTGGCTCGAGGACGAGACGATATGGCTGACGCAGGCGCAGCTGGCGGAACTGCTTGGCGTAAAGCTCAACACGGTAAACTACCACATCAAGAATATCATTTCATCCGGCGAACTCTCGCCGGAGGCAACTATTCGAAAAATTCGAATAGTTCAGATTGAAGGTGGCAGACAAGTGTCTCGTCCTGTTGATATACACAATCTGGACATGATAATCTCGCTTGGGTATCGCGTCAATTCGCTGAGGGCCACGCGCTTCCGCCAGTGGGCGACGCGCGTGCTGAAGGAATACCTGCTTCGCGGACTCGTGCGCGACAGGCGCATCGGGAAGCTCGAGAAGCGCATGACTGCCGCGGAGCGCTCGATCGACACCATCATCTGCACGCTGATGCCGACTTTGCCCGAGAACCGCGAACCGATTGGGTTTCACGAGTAGAAGAGATTGGCGATTGTTTGATTGCTTGATTTTAACGCAGAGGCGCAGGGGCGCAGAGTGCGCAGAGGGGTTTAGCCGTGTAGAACATGTAGAACGTGTAGAGGGGGAATGGTAGGGCGAGACCGCCGCTCTTTTGCAATCGATGAAAGAACGTTGCTCCCGTTCACCAATGATTCACGTGCGAGCTAAGTTGCAATTAGCGGAGGGTGTGAGGCGCGGGGTGGTTGCGCAGCATGATGAGCGACGGTGCAAAACCATGAGGGCGACCCGATTTCGTCGCGCCGTCCCGCTCCCTTTGCAATCGCAACCTGAACGAAGCCCCGCCGTTCACGAGAGACTTTCACTCGAGCGAAGCCATGAATATAGCGGAGGGTGTGAGGCGCGGCAGTCGCGCAAGAGGAGCCTGCGGCCCAGCATGACTGCGGTGTATATCATAAACCTCGGTGTACTCATAAGCGTAAGCGACAGGCGGTAAACCTCATAAACAGCGGTGAGTCATGCTGGCGGGGTGCCGCAGGCGACGGTTTGAGCGAGCTGCCGCGACGAGGACCCGGAGCTCCCCCAGGTGGGTGAAAAAATCTCATTTTCCCCCTTGCGGGGGAATGAGAAATATGATACTATATTCGTGTCTGGAAAAATTGTGCACTCAAATTTCAAAGACAAAAAGGGAGTAAACAAATGAAAAAACTAATGACAGTTCTGGCTTCGGCAGCCACTGCGTTGTTTGCGTTTGGCGAAACGCTAACAAGTCCGCAGGGGGCTAACTTCGAAGCTTATTCAGAAGGTGCCGTGTTCGACGCCCAGAAGGATGATCTGGGGACGACTAGCGGCAATAAGTTCTGGTACTCCACTGCTGCCGCAGGCGAGATTGGAGATATATCCAATCATGTCGGGCAGGTCAATGTGTCGGTACCCGATTTCTTTGCGCTGGAACAGACCAACGAGAATTATCTCCACATTGATGCCTCGGCTCCTCTGTTCCGTTCGGCGGTGGCGCATTCCAACACGTTCGAGCCCGGAGAAGATTACACGTTCACGGGTGTCGATATCGGCGACGGAATCTACCTCGACACGCTCGTACAGTTCACGGCGGCCGACGATGCGTTCCAGACCGACCTCGAAAGCGGTGACAAGATCGCGATCTCCTATGTTGAGCACGAAGATGATCTGACGACCGGTGAAAACGAGGCTTGGACGAACTTCGTCATCCGCGCTGGTGCGATAGTCGACGAAGAGTTCGGTCAGGCCAACTACTTCGCGACGGTTCCGGCGGGATTCAATAAGGACGACTGGCACCGGCTGACGGTCCGCACTATTAAGGATGTCGGCGATGGTCAGGTCGGCTTTGTCATCTATCTCGACGGTGACATGACCAAGACGCTGAAATTCACGAATAATGTTGAGACCGGATTTAACGAGGAGAGACTTTCGCCTCTCGCGAAGAGTTTCTATGAGGTAAACGCCCTCTATCCGAGTGCGGTTGCTTCGGCTGCAACGGGCGGAACTACCATTTCCGCAGCATCCTTCTCGGGTACAGGCGCTCTCGACGATGTCGTCTTCACGACCACTAGGCCGGGCTTCATTCAGGAGGCGGCGACGGTCACAGTTAAGTGGGATGTTGGCTTTGCGTCTGTCAAGATTAACGGCACAGCGGTTACGGATATTGAGGCTGGAAGTTCTGGTGAGGTTGTCACACTTACGGGCAACACCGTTGACATTGAGTATACGCTCGCGGCGGGCTATGAGGCGGGCACGTTCGTCGGCAACTGGGTGTCTGAGGATATCGAAGCTCCGATTGAAGGAACCTTTACTGGCGTCAACGCAGGAGCAACGCTTGAGCTCAAGTCTCTCAAGGCGAACTTCGATGTCAACGGTACGCACTACGAGAAGGTTTCGGAAGCCATCGCTGCGGCAGTTGAGGCTGGAACATCTTCCGAGGCTCCTGCTACAATCAAGTTGCTGGCGGACTACGCCGGAGACATTGAGCTTTCCGATGCGGGATACATCGTCATTGATTTGGCCGGAAAGGACATTAATGGCGCCGAGTATGGTATTAACAACTCTGCAGCAACGCTCACCATCATCAACAGCACGGAGACGATTGGTCATGTGACTGGCGTGGTCGGAGCTGTAATGATTGCTGGTGGTTCCACGACAATCAACAATGGCATCTTTGATGCGGCAGTAGTTATCGATACTGAAACGTTCGAACTCAAGCTCCTAGGTGGTCAGTTCCTCAACTGCCCTGACGAGATTGGCGACACGAACTTCTACCTCAACAGTTTTGTTGACGGCAGTGTGACTGCGACGGCGATTGCCAACAACTACTTCCAGGTCGGCGAGGGTGGCGAGCAGCCCACGACCTACGACGTCACCTACACGAAGCCTGAACACGCTGAGGTTGTGACCGATCCTGCGACCATCACTGGTCTTGCTGCTGGCGCAACGGTAGCGTTCACGGTCACTCCAGGCGAAGGCTACGAGTATGCCGAAGCGCCGACAGGTTGGACGCTCGACAATGGCGCTATCAAGATGACCTACACGGTTGTCGCTGGCACGAATGAGGTTACGATTCCTGCGCCGACGGCGGTTATCATCGGTACCTACGAGGTCACCGTGACGCCGGCTGATAACGCGACCTATGCTGCGGCCTACAAGGATGGTGGTGCTGAAATCACGCCCGCGAACGATGTCCTTACGGTCACGGTCGGTAAGACGATCGTCATCACCGCGACGGCTGCTGAGGGATACGAGTATGCTGAGGCGCCGACTGGCTGGACGCTCTCCGAGGGTGTGATCACCATCGAGGTCTCTGAGGCTGGTACTGTCGCGATTCCTGAGCCGACGGCGCAGCAGCAGGGCAGCTATCCGAGCTACATCAAGGGCGAGACCGCTCAGGGCAAGTACGACACGTGGAAGAGCTACGTGGAGGGAGCCTCTGAGACGGTTGGCGATGGTGAGGCGCTTGAGGATGCCTACCTCCTGAACTGCAAGCCGAGCGAGGTTGAGGCGGCGAAGGCGGCGTTCAAGTTCACCTCGATCAGCTACGACGCTGAGCAGTCGAAGTGGGTCACCACGACGACGACGGGCTACAACGGGCGCGGGTACAACGGCACGGTCACCGTGAAGCAGTACTCCGACGTCGGTTGCAAGACCGAAAGCGCGACGGGCACCTTCTTCAAGGCTGTTCTCCAGTAAGCGCAAGGCGAAAGCCTAAGCAAAACGAAGCCCGCGGCAGAAGTGCCGCGGGTTTTGTTATATTGCGTGCATCCAGGTTTGAGGTGTTTCAGGCGGAAGGAAGAGGCATAATTACCTCGCGAGGTGGGTGGTGGGTACCTCGCGAGGTACATGGTGGGTAGCTTGCGAGGTGGGTGGTGTGTACCTCGGGAGGTGCGTGGGAGATCTCACGCAGAGGTGCGGAGAGGCAGAGAGCGCAGAGGGGTTTAGCCGTGGATCTCGCCGCCTGCGCTCGGCACGGGAATGTAAACGAGGGTAACCTTGACGGTTGCTTTCGCTATTGGGAGTCTCGGAGTTTGGGAGGAAATCTCAAAAATACGATTCTCCAGAACTCCCAATACTCGGTTCTTCAAAGAATTTAACAGCATGTCTCTAAGCAACATAAACTCCGAGCGTTTGGGCTCCCGCGCGAGGCCTTGCGGCTGCTTCGCAGTTCGCGCTTTGCGCTCACCCGACCCGACGCCTTCGGCGCGGGCGCATTCCCGCTCCGCAGCTTCGCACCACTCAACGACTGTATATGTGCCAGGGAAAGCATTTTGGGATGCGACTGCGTCGCATAAATCGGCCGAAGGCCGTTCTAAACACTGAAAAACTACGACACCTGATTGTGGTTGAAAAGCGCGAAGCAGTGAAGCGGTAGCGTGAACCCTAACCGTCGGAGTTATTCTATAATACTCCTCTAAATACTACGAAGAGCCAATTATTCGCTTTTCGCGAAGCGGCGAGACGCCGCTTCCCCCAGTCATCTTTCGCACTTCAACCACATTGCTTTCAGCCGATGGGCGAGACGCCGCTTCCCCCCAGTCATCAGTCACCTTGCATTGCCCCCAGTCATCAGTCGCCTTGCATTGCCCCCGGTCATCGGGCTATTTCGTAGCGGCGGATGCCGCGAAGCGCTCCATCTCGGCGGGAAGGAGGTTCGCGGATGCGAGGTCGTCGATGTCGTGCCACTCGAACTCGATCCACTCCTCTCGGCTCGTCACGGGCGGAACCGCGGCAGTTGCGCCGCGTATCTTCATCTCGTACACCAGGTTGATCTCGCAGTGGCGCTCGCCGTGCTGGAGGAACGAGTTCTCGACGACGCCGATCAGCGCGCCGACATCGACTTCCACGCCGGCCTCCTCCTTCATCTCCCTCGCGAGCGCCTCCGCGCCGGTCTCGCCGAACTCGATGTGTCCGCCCGGAAGATACGTCGTCTTCGCGCCCTTTGCCTTGCAGAGCAGCACCTTCCCGTCCGCGGCGCATGCGCCGCGCGCGATTGTCTCGATCTCCCCGCGCGAGCCGGAGAGAATGCGCTCCCAGACTCCGCACGCCGTGTCGCGCCAGCGCGGCTCAACCGCCGCGGCAACGCGCGAGAGTATCGCCTTCTCGCGCTCCGCGTCCACTCGCGGCAGGCCTTCGCGCGCCTTGAGCTCGCGCATCTCGTCCATAAGCGCAAAGCGCTCCTTCAGCGCGGATAGAATCGCGTCGTCCGCCGCGTCGATCCGCCGCCTCAGTTCGTCCATTTCCTTCGTTACGCTCATCGTAGTTTCCTCTGTCCCGGCACGGACTCACAGCGGCAGCGAAAGCCGCACGTTCGTCCCCTTCCCAGGTTCGCTTGTTATAGAAATCTTTCCGCCGAGCTCTCCAGTGCGACGCTCCATGCTGGCAAGTCCGTAGTGTCCCTCGCGGCGCATCGCCGCCGTGTCGAATCCGCTTCCGTCGTCCGACACGGACATCGCGAGCCCCTTCTCGCCGAACGCGACCTTCACCTTCACGTGCGCGGCGTGTCCGTGGTTTATCGCGTTTCCGACGGCCTCCTGGAGTATGAGCAGAATCGTGCCCGCGAAGTTGTGCGCGATCTTCCGCTCCTCGCCCTCGCTCGTTATCTCGACGATTCCCTCCCAGTGCGGAAGACGCCGCGAGACGAAGTGCATGAGCTCGATGAGCGACTCCGGGCCCTCGCTCTCCTCGTTCATCGCCCACAGCGTGGAGCGCAGTCCGGACTGCGTGTGCTTGAGCGCCTCGTTAACCTTCTCGAGCTGCGCGCGGCACGCGTCCGCTCCCTCGGGCAGATAGTTCATCGCGGCCTTCAGGCGGAACGTCGCGCCGGCGAGATACTGCTGGAAGCCGTCGTGAAGGTCCGCCGCGAGCCTCAGCCTCTCGCGCCTCGCCGCGTCCGCCTCGATCTTCGCCGTCTCGCGCAGGCGGATGGACTCCGCAAGCTCCGCCGAGCGCTTCGACACCATTCGCCTAAGCGTCAGCGTCCAGATCGAGAGCGCGCCGAGAAGCGCGCACACCCACGCCAGCACGAAGAGCAGCCGCTCCGCTGTGAAGAACGGAGCGCGCCGCACGACTTCGACCGCAGACGGCGAAGGCGGAATCAGCTCGATGTTCTCGATGCGCCCGAACAGCCCCTCCTCGTAGTTCTCGATCGAGGTGTACGTGAGGATTCCGCGCACCTTCACCGTCGCGCCCTGCACGAGGTCCGCGGGCAGCGCGTCCTCGAGAGCCCACGGAATCTCCACCTGCAGGTTCGCGTCGCCCTCTCCCACGAGAAGCTGCGTCGTCGTCTGGCGGCGGTTGATGTCGCGCAGCAGTCCCTCTGTCTCGACCATGCCTCCGTACAGTTCTGTGTTGCCGAACGGCAGGAGGCGCTCGAACAGCTCGGAGATCCCGATGGCGAGCGGAGGCGGAATGGCCGCCTCGTCGTGTCCAGTGACCTCGACCGTCGCCTCCGCGACGCGGTGCTTCGACGTCATCTCACGCTCGCCCGTCACCGACACGAGATCCCCCGGCTTCACCGTCGGCTTCCCCTTCGTGTCCTGGACCCTCCAATGCACTCCGGCGGAATCGTCGATGAAGAAGAACGCAAGACCTTCGCGCTCGAAGGTAACCACGCCCGTGAGGTTCGTCATGCCGGTGATCGCGGCGGCTATGAGAAGCGACGTCATTTCTTTTCCTGTCCCTCTTTTTCTTTTTCCTGCTGCGCCTTAAGCTGCTCCGCCTTCGTCTCCCGCCAGCGGCGGACGGACTCGCGGATCGCCTCCGCGTTGCGCGTCGAGATCGTGCGGTTCGCAGCGCCCGGGTAGATGTTCACGCACTGGTCCCCCATGTACGCGTTCACCTCGTCCCAGAGCGAGTTCGAATACGTGAAGCCGTGCGCAAGCGCGAAGAACGCCCAGCCGTCCATGTTGCAGCCGATCGCGAAGTCGCGCATCCCGAGGAGGTCGAGCGGAGCGGACGGCGCCTTCTCGCCGAAGCACGGAGTCGTGTAGCCGAGGAGGATGTCGAACTTCGGACCCTTCCTCAGAAGCTGCTCGTTGTACGCAGGGTTGTGTCCGCCGTTCGTCTGGTAGTGGTTGCAGTACGGACAGTAGATGTTCGCGAACGGCGTGATCTTCATGCAAGCCTCGGGCCCCGCGTTCTCAAACTCTCCCGGGTTCACCCAGATCTTCACGTCCGGATCAAGCGCGCGCACCTGCGTCGCGAGGTTCGTCCAGATGTCCGCCGTCGAGTTGCCCGGTTCGTCCATGAAGCTCCACGCCCAGTCCTTCTTCTCGTACCCCATCTTCGCAAAGCGTTCGTTCAGGTACTTCACGTGCCCTTCGCTCACGTCTCCGTCGTTGAGGTGCACGGTGAGGCGAACGCCGTACTTCTCGGCCTCCGCCTTCGAGACGAGCACGTCGTTGATGACGTTCACGCCGATGTCGCGGAAGAGCTCCCAGCACGAGACGGTCCTGTACGGAGCCGCCCATCCGAAGACGTACGGAACGGGCACATCAGCTCCGTGCGCATCCTTGCACTTCACGTCGAGCTCGAGCGTTTCGTCTCCGATCTCAACCTTGATCGTGCGCTCCCAGAAGCGCCTCCTGCCGGTCACCGTGAGCCACACGCCCGCAGTCTCGCCCGGCGGCACGAGCAGCTCGTCGCGCTCGAAGAGCGGCATCGGCTGCCAGCCGGCCCAGCCGGACTGCACGAAGCCGACGACGCGCCACTTCACGATGTCGTTCCATCCCTGGCTCACGCGCGGCGTCGCGTCGCGCACCGCGTCCGTGTTGTTCCTCACGAGCACGAGAATCGACTCCGACTCGCCCTCGCGTATCTCGGTGCCGTACGGGGCGAGCCCCTCGCCCGCGAGCGGAGCGGACACGCGCGAGAAGCCGAGCCACGGATCGTTCTGACGCCACACCGTGAGCGGCTTCGAATCGTCGAGCGGCTGAAGCGCGATTCCCTCCCCCTCTGGAACGTACGCCGGATCGTCCGTCACGATCACCTCATCCACGCGGCGGTAGGTGAGTCCGCCGTCCGTCTTCCTCACGCGCACGCGGAACTTCCCCGCGGCGAGCGGCACGTCGAGCTTCACCCATGTGAGCCCGCCGTGCGACCTGTTGTACGCATCGTCTGCGGCGAGGATCTTCTCGGCGACAGTCTTGCCCTCCGCATCCTCGACGAGGAACGAGTACTTGGCGAGATAGCCCGCGATCTCCATGTAGCGGATCCACACGGTGTAGTTTCCGTTCGTCGGCACCGAACCTTCGGTGAACGCGTCGCACTCTCCGCCCCACCATCCGGTGACGAGGATCTTCCCTCCGCTCGCGCCCGAGCTCGCCTCGGTCCACCATCCCTCCTTGCCGGGAGTGAACGCCTCCGCCTCGAGCCTCAGCTTGAAGTGCGTGCGGTCGACTTCCGCAAGGAACTTCTTCATCGCCGCCTTCTCGTCCGCGACCTGGCGCGGCGTGCCGACGAGATTTGACTCGTCGTCGAAATACACCGTCCCCGCCATGCGTCCCGCCTCGACGCCCTCGATCCTCCCCGCGACGATGTCCGCAAAGAAGCGCTCGCGCCATTCGCGCCAGAGCGGCTTCAGGTCCGAAGTATCCTCGGCGATCTGCGGCCGCCTCTCCCAGATCGCGCGCGCCTCGCTCGCCTCCTTGGACGGCGCGGCGCATCCGACGCGGATCGCCCCCTCGCCCGCCGGCATCTCGGGGACGGCGAGAGGCTCGCGCGTGAGAACGACGGCCGCGACGTTGCGTCCGCCGTACGGACCGTCATGAACGAGCCCGCAGAGCGACAGCGTGCGCCGTCCCTTCTTAAGCCTCACGGTCGGCGAAGCCTCCCACCGGAATCCCGTCGGCTCCTGCCTGTAGTCGGGGAGCGGATTCTGCCTGCGCGCGAACTCGACGAAGTCGAAGCGCCACGACCACGCGTCCTGCACGACGGAAAGCGACGCGTCTGGATTTTCGGCGAGAGAGCCGTCCTCGAGCGCAACGGCGAAAGATCCCGCCGAGCCCTGCTCGTGCCAATAGCGCGTCCAGACGCGGTAGCATCCGTCCGCCGGGATCTCCACCGGAATCCTCACGAGCCCGACGAGATGCCCCCCGCCTGCCGAAAGGCACTTCTCGCCCTGCACGACGTTGTATCCCCACTGGTTGATGACGGCGTTCGTGAACGCGTCGGGCGTTATCCACACCGTCTCGAGTTTTTCCGGCAGCTTCTCCACGGCGGACTCGTCTAGGAGCCGACGCGCGAAATCGGCGTCCGCGGCACATGTGCCGCGCAGATGCCGGAAGCCCGTGAGCGTTCCGCCGAGCGAGTCCCAGTTGAGCTCGTCCGGCTCGTCGTTGAATGCGAAGGCGGACGCCGCAAGCGCGGCGGAGGCAATCGCAGTCATCCATGTTTTCGTGTTCATTTTTCTCCCCGTTTTTCTTTCTCTATTTTCTTTCGAGAAATCTTCCCGCGCGGTTGCCGGTGAACTTTCCGTCGGCGTACGGAACGACTCCGTTCACCATCACGCACTTCACGCCCGACGTGAACTGGTGCGGATCGTCGTATGTCGCGTTCGCCTTGAACTCGTCTTCCTTCCACACGACGATGTCCGCAAACGCGCCCGCGGCAATTCTGCCGCGGTTCGGAATCGCGAAGCGGTCCGCTATCACCGAGGTCATACGCGCCACCGCCTCCTCGCGCGAGACTCCGAGCGCGCGCACGCGGCGGTAGAACTCGGGCATCGTGGCGTAGGCGCGCGGATGCGGATGGTCCGCGCCGAGCGGACCCCACGGCGCGCGCAGCGACGCGTCGCTTCCGGGGACGATCCACGGCTTCGCGAGAATCTTGTCGAGGTTCTCCTCGCTCATGCCGAAGAAGAATCCGCCTGTCTTGCATCCGTCGAGGGCGAGGATAAAGCAGATCAATTCTCCGGGGGACATTCGACGGACGACATCCGATTGTCGTTCGCCGGCCGTCGATTGTCCGGATATAATCTCTGCAACAGTCTTTCCGCTGAAGCGCTTCGTCTCGGGATGCCAGGTGCCGCCAATCATTACTGTCGACCAGTCGCGGTCGAGCGAGTTAATCTCGTCGACGATCTTCGCGCGCGTCGCGGGGTCGGCGAGCCGCTCGCACTCCGCTGGGCATCCGCCCTCGCCCGCCCAGTCGGGGAAGACGACGTCGAGGTCCGTCCCTGCGGCGCAGAAGGGATAGCGGTCGCTTCCGAGGAGAAGACCCTCCGCCATCGCGCCCTCGATTTTTTCGAGGACGGCGTCGATTTTGTGCCAGTTCTTCTTCCCGCTCGTCTTGAGGTGCGAGATTTCGGCGCGTATGCCCGTTGCCTTCACGAGGTCAATCACCTCGTCTATCGCCTCGAGAATCCTGTCGCCTTCGGAGCGCATGTGCGTCGCGTAGAATCCGCCGCGCGCCGCGGCGACCTTTGCAAGGGCAACAACCTCTTCGGGCGTCGAGTATTTGCCGGGCTGGTAGATGAGTCCCGTCGTGAGTCCCCATCCGCCCGCGTCGAGCGACTCGGCGAGAAGGCGCTCCATCTCCCTGAGTTCGCCGTCTGTGGCCGCACGTCCGGCATACCCGACGACGGAGGAGCGCAGG
Organism: Kiritimatiellia bacterium; assembly: GCA_016284515.1. Taxonomy (GTDB): domain Bacteria; phylum Verrucomicrobiota; class Kiritimatiellia; order RFP12; family UBA1067; genus UBA1067. The sequence continues at coordinate 10,773 of JAEEOY010000004.1, forward strand.
GTGTTGTGTCCGATGAACTGCACGGTGTTGACAGCGGGCTTCGCAGCTGCAAGCACATCGCGGTACTCTGCGAGCGAGCGCCAGGTGAGCCTGTCGCCGAGAAGCGCGGCCCAGTCGCTCGACAGGCGCGCCTCGCCGTAGCGCGGCGCGACGGATCCGCCGCACTGTCCGTTGATCTCCGTAGAGATGCCCTGCGACACCTTCGACGGAGCGTCCGGCTCGATGACGAGATACGCGTCGGAATGCGTATGCGCGTCGATGAATCCGGGGCTCACGATACAACCAGCAGCGTCTATGACGCGGCAGCCAGCGGTGTCAGCCACTTCGGTTTCAGCGTGGGCCACGACGTCGACGATTCTGTCTCCGTCGACAATGACATCGCCAATGAACGCCGGCCTTCCTGTGCCGTCTACGATAATACCATTCTTGATGACTATCATATGAAAACGAAGCAGAGCGGACGCCAGCATGTGATGGGATCGCCGACCGGAGAGAGCGTGCACTTCTCGCGGTCGAAGGAGTATACCTGAATCTCGTTGGACATCTTGTGCCCGACGACCATGAACTTCTCGCCCGGCATGAGCGCAAAGTCGCGAGGAAATTCGCCGCGCAGCTTCGCGATGTTTCTGAGCTTCAACTTGCCGAGCGTCCCGACCTCGTAGAACGCGATCGAGTCGTATCCGCGGTTCGACGCCATCAGGATCTTGCCGTCCGCAGTCATCTTTATCGCCGCGGCCTTCGTGACGAGGTTCTCGCCGTCCGGCGCCCAGCGGTTGAAGCCGTCCGGAAGCATCGACGTCTTGTCCATAAGAGTGAACGTCGCACCGTCGAAGGCGTATTGCGAGACGGAGCTGTCTAGTTCATTGAGGAGGTAGAGAACCTTGTTCAGACTGCGCGGAAGAAACAGCGCGTGGCGAGGTCCGTCGCCCCTGTCCGTCTTGATGAAGAGGTCCTTCCGCCTTTCCATCGTATTAGGATCGAAGAACCAGACGCGGTCGCATCCGAGATCGACGACGCCCATCTCGCCACGCCCGACGCCGTTCGAGTCGAGGAAGAACGTCTGGTGCGCGAACGCCTTCTGCTGACGCTTCTTGTTGTCGCCCATGTCGTCGTTCGGAAAAACAAACGTCCTCAAGTCGCTCCCGTCTATCCCAACCGTTCCGCACGTCGCCGAACCGTACGCGGCGAATGCGACGCGCTTTTCGTCGGGCGTGAGCGAGACGTGGCACGGAGCTTCACACGGAAGCTCCGCGACCTTCGTCATCGCGCCGATGCGCTTTCCGTCGAGCGCGAACTTGACGATCGCGCTCTTGTCCTTTTCGGCGACCGTCGAGTAGAGGAACTTCCTCTCCCTGTCGATCTGGAAGTACGTCGTGCCCTCGCAGCCGTCGACTGACTGCACAATTCTCGCGGCGCCGGTTTCGGTGTCGCATTCGAGAACCTTCAGCGAATCCTTTTCGGGCGAGCCGAAGTTGCATCCGACGATGCAGTAGACGGTGGCTGCGAGGATGGCGTTCATTTTCCGCAGACTTCCTTGAAGTACGGAAGGACGGACGGCAGCCAGACCTCGGCGTAGCCCCTTGCGTTGGGATGGCAGTGGTCGGGCATGAGCGCGACGTTGTCGCCCTTCTCGTCGAGGAACTTCGCGTTGAAGTCCACCCAGACGACCTTCTTTCCGTCAGCGAAGTTCTTGATGACGTCGTTCGCCTTCTCGTTGTTCATGCGCTTGCCGTCCTGCGCGTTGGATCCAATCGGGAAGATCGGGAGAAGAAGCGTCGTCGCCTGAGGCTGCTTCTTCGCGATGAGGTCGAGAATCGCGCGGATTCCTGCTACGATGGCCTCGGGCTTGTCGCTTCTGTGCCAGGTGTTGTTCGTGCCGATCATGAGCATGATGCACTTCGCCTTGTAGCCGTCGAGCTCACCGCCATACATTCCGCGCCAGAGGAGGTTCTCCGTCTTGTCGCCGGAGTAGCCAATGTCGAGGACCGTATACGTCTTGCGGAGCTCGGCGAGGGAATCCTTGCCGGGGCCTTCCCAGTTGTGAGTGATCGAGTCGCCGAAGAAGACGAGGTCGATCTCGCCGTTGGAGTCGGCGATCTGGTTGCGCTTCTCGAGCAGGCGGTCGAGCCACCAGTCCTTCGCGCCGTAGCCCTCGCTGCGGATGCGCGTCGCAGGAAAGACGGAGATCCCCTGGTCAAGGCGATAGACTCGGTCGTTGACGCGCGTGGAGTAGCGGTTCGCAGGCGCGGGAAGCTTTCCGTCGGAAAGCGCGTAGTCGATGTACGGCTTGACGGCGGCGTACCAGATTTCGTAGCCTAGGGCGTTCGGATGGAGAAGGTCCGGGAAGATGTCGGGCGAGAGGCGTCCGTCGGCCGTGAGCATCTGGTCGGAGAAGTCGCACCAGAAGATCGTCTTTCCATCCGCGAACTTCTGGATCTCCTTGTTCACGATGTCGTTGCGCTGGCGGCACGCGTCGTCCGCCGTCGCGCCGCACGGGAAGATAGCCGTGAGGACGATTGTCGCCTTCGGCTGCTTGGCGCGGATCGTGCGCAGTATCTCGCGGATTCCGAGGATCGTGTCGCCGGGTGATTCCTTCTCGATCGGGAAGTGTCCGGAGTTGTTCGTTCCGATCATGAGGAGCACGCACTTCGCCTCGTAGCCGTCGAGCTCGCGTCCCTCGTTGAGACGCCAGAGGATGTGCTCGGTGCGGTCGGCGGAAATTCCGAGGTCGAGCATCTTCATGTCTCCTTCGGAGAAATACTTGTTGAGCTGCTCCCTTCCGTTCGACTCCCAGAAGTGGGTGATCGAGTCGCCGACGAAGACGACCTTCGCGCCGCCGTTGGCGACTTCGGCCATCTTCTCGTTGTGGCGCTTGCGCTGCCAGGCGT
>JAEEOY010000041.1 GCA_016284515.1 Kiritimatiellia bacterium
CGCTCGATCACCTTGAGCGGCAGATCGTCGACGATCTTGCGCTCCGCCGCCCAGTGCGCGTCGAAGTCCTTCGGCTCCGGCCACGCCTGGAGCTTCTCGATCTCCACGCCCGCGCCGCCCTGGAAGAACACGCGCTTCTCCCATCGGTGATTCTTCGGCACGCGCTTCCCCGTCTTGTCGATGAGGTTCGCCTCGATCTTCACGAAGCCCGGACGGTCCAGCGACGTGCGGATCACGAGCGGCTTCGCGAGCGACGCCTCCGCGCGCCCCTTCTCCGTCTTGCCGTCGTTCGCGGTGCGCACCCAGTCGAGGAAGTACTCGCCCGGCGGAATCTCGCCCTTCACGCCCTTCAGCTCGAGCGTGAAGACCATCTCCTCGCCCGCCGCGTAGAAGCACTTGTCGCCGTTCGTGCGCCCGAACACGAGCGCGTCGTCCCAGTTCACCGCGCCCTGCGCGGCAAGTCCCAGCACACATATGACAAAGCAGAATGCGTTTTTCATAAGTCTCCTTTCACATGTCTTCAAGCGAGAGAACCCCGACTGAATGATCAAGCGCTCTTTTCTGGGGATGTTTCTCGAAGAACGCCTCGACCTTGCTTTCCAGCAAGGAGGGAATGTATCGGCTTGCATTCTTCTTGACTTCGTAGAAATCCATTCGATTGGCAACCTCGTCTTCGCATACGAGATCGATCTCGTTCTCGCCCTTCCGGTCCCACCAGCCGCCCATCTTCGTGTAGGTGCCGGTTTCGGCGAACTTGCGAAAGAAATATCTTTCAAGCGCATACCCGCTGAACACGTCGAAATCGCGGAGAACAAGTTTTTCCAGGTCGTTCACGCGTCCAAGTTCAATCCATCCGCCATACTTGAATACGAATCTGAACCAGAACCTGAGAAAGCAGTCGTCTATCCGGTATGCGGAATTGCGCGAGTTCTCGCGTCCGCAGATTGGAATCTGCCGCCGTATGATGCCGTAGTCGCGCTCCAGCCGCGCAAGGTACGTGCCCACGTCGGATCCCACGGTGGCCGCAAGTTCGCCGAAAGTCGTCTTCCCTGAAGCAATTTCGGACAAGACCGAGAAGAAGGTCGCATACTCGCCACCAAACTCCTCCGCCAGCAGAATGCGCCCCTCGTCAAGAAAAGGCGACGCCATGGAGAAGATGCTCCTGACCATCGCCCTCTTGGTGTAGGCCTTATCATCCAACAGCAACTGGACATATCGGGCCACACCCCCAGTGATCGTCCAGAGCGCCAAGAGGTCATCGCGGGAATAGTTCGGCTTCACCTTCTCGAAGATGCCCTTCAACAAAGAGACCGGGAAAGGTTCAACCTTGAGATGTCCCGTGTTGCGGCCGTAAAGCGGTTCGGCCTTGTCGAAGAACACCTTCTTCATGAGCCGCGTGACACTTCCACAGACGACGAAATTGACTTTTGACCTGCGATGAAACTCGTCCCAAACCTTCTGCACTTCGCCGAATATCGCCGGATTCACGCGGTCAAACTCCTGGAACTCGTCGATGACGAGAGTCACCGGCCTCGTCTCGGCGACACGCAACACCGCCCGAAGGATCTCCGCAATGCCAGTCGCCCGTCCGAGGATCGGCACGCCGAGCTGGTATTCAACCTCGGACTGAAGCGTCTCGCAAAGCGTTCGCTCGTTCTGACGCGTAACGAGGAGGTACACGAACGTATCCGCCCCGTCGTTGAGCGCCTGCTTGACAAGTTCAGTCTTCCCGACGCGGCGGCGTCCGGTCAAAACGGTGAACTTCGCCCATTCGTGCGAAGCATCGCGTATCCGGCGCAATGCCGCAATCTCGTTTTCTCGTCCGAAGAACTCCACGTCTACGCTCCTAACTAACTCTCCAGTTACTAACTCTACAGTTTGTAATTCGACGTTAGTATATCATTCCCCGCCCTTCCGCGTCAAGGGTCTGCCGAGCCCGTTGAGCGCCGTTATTTTACACGTAACTGCGCCACCTCGATTACCACATTGGGCGTATAGTCGCCCTGTGGTTTCTCGAAGACCGCCATGGGGATTGTGACAGAACCGTCATTTCTGCAAAACGTAATATCCGTGCGCGAGTCCGCCGAGGTTCACCTCAAGCGGCGCGCATCCCGCACAGCGCACCGTTCCGACAATGGGCTGATAGGAGCCGTTGACGACAAGCGCAACTTGCCGGTCGCCCGTGCTCCACGTGCGCACCTTCAAGCTTGGGGAAGAAACTTCCGTGACGGCGGGGCCTGGCGGCGAAAGGATCGTCGCCTCGTTGGCCTTCACCTCGTTCGCCGCGGCGAGGACATCCGCCCAGCGCCGATGGAACTCCGCGCCGTTGACCGGCGAAGCGAGCGCGGTAGTCGAAAGGTAGAAGATGCCGCTTGCGCCGCCCGCGATCGCGAGCTGCGTCATGGCGGAGAGCTCGTCGCGGGTGGGCGCGCGCGTTCCGCCCTTCAGCATTTCCTCATTGAACATGCCCCAGTCGAACGCCTGTATCACCTGCCACACGGCGCGCATGTTCGCCACCGTCTGCAACGCCACCGACGGATGCTCGTAGCAGAGCTTGAGCCGCTTCATCTCCTTCGCGTTCCCCGAGATCGGATAGGGATCGACCCCCAGGACATCGTGGCAGGCGAGGAACCAGCGCGAGTCGCGCGGCTCCATGTGGACGCCCCACGTGACGTGGCGCGGGTCGAGCGACTTGACGAGCCGGTTGCGGGCGACAAGCCGGTCGCGAAACGCGAAGTTGAACTCGTCGTTCACGTACCAGCCGAGCAGCGCGGGATGATCCTTGAACTCGGCGACCGTCCGCCCGATCCACTCCGTCTCCTCCTCCTCGCTGCGCACCTTGCCGAACGCCCAGCGCGTGCCGTAATAGACGTTCGCGTTGTAGAGCACCTTCAGCCCGCGCGCGGCGCACAGATCCATCTGGCGTCGGTCGGGGAACGAGTAGGGCACGAGCGCGTTGAACGGACCGGACGCGACAAGGTCGAGATTCGAGACGGTGAACGGATCCCACGCCTCGGTGTAGAACCCGAGCGGAAGGAACGGCTTGCCGTCGACAAGCAGGCGGTTATGCTCGTCAACGATGGAGGCGTCGGCCCGCGACGGTTCAGGGACGGGCGGATCGACACGCGCTTCGACCATGATGTCATCGAAATAGAACCTTCCGGTGACGGAGAAGTGAATCGAAAGGCGGAGCTCCACTTCGCCCTCGGCATTGGCAGGCGGGTCGATATGCCCCACCGCACGGGCCCATCCGCCAGAGGTTTCCGTCACCGGACGTGAGCTCTGCGCGGGAATGGCAACTTCCTTCCCGCCGATAATATGGCGGACTAGGAGATTGGGACCGGTCAGGTCAACGTTGCGACAGATGAAGTCCTCCGTGCGGATGCGGCACGTGACGCGATAGTGTCCGCCCGGCGTCAGGCGAATGCGCTGCCGTACCGAAAACCACTTGTCAGGCGAACGCTTGTCGATGCAAAGAGCCTTCGTTCCGCCGACGCCCTCGCCCGGAACGACCGCGACGGTCGCCACCGCGTCATCGCGGTCGTAAGTCCAGCCGGGAATGAAGCCGTCCGACGCCGGTTCCTCGAATCCGGGATTGACAAGCGGCCCGTCGGACACGCCGTCATGCGCGGAGGCGGGAATGCGCTTGCCGTACGCGGCGCCGCCGCCCACATAGAGGCGCGTGCGGCCTTCGTAGCCGATGAAGCGGTTGTTGCGGAAGAGGATGTCGTTCCCGAATCCGCCCTCGAACCACTCGTATTCGGGGCCGACCATCGCCGCCGCGCCCTCCGTGCCGTTGAACGTGCAGTTATCCACCAGGCCGTGCGAGGCGCGGATGCGGATGCCGTAGGCCCTGTTCGGACCAAACGTGCAGCCCACGAGCGCCCAGCCGTTGCCCTGTCGGTTCTCCGCGATGATCAGGTCG
>JAEEOY010000291.1 GCA_016284515.1 Kiritimatiellia bacterium
GTTTCGCCTCCGACTTCCTTCGCCCGCATCCTCGCGGATGCAAGTTTGTCTTCGGCTATTTGGTTCCTCCTAACTGGCCCATTGGAGACTTTCGCTCCAGACCTTGTATCATGTCCTGCGTACAAAAAGAAAAATCGGAGCGTTCTCTCCGATTTCAATTGAAATTGGTGGCCAAGGCCGGGATCGAACCGGCGACACACGGATTTTCAGTCCGTTGCTCTACCAACTGAGCTACCTAGCCACTTGTGCGTCGGTCAAGTCGAAATGGTAGGGGCGCAGGGATTCGAACCCTGGACCCAGTGATTAAGAGTCACTTGCTCTACCAGCTGAGCTACGCCCCCATTTCACTTGGTCTCGTGGAGCGAGGAACGGGACTCGAACCCGCGACAACCACCTTGGCAAGGTGGCACTCTACCAACTGAGTTATCCTCGCATCGCGAAAACGGTGTATAGTATATCATAATTCGGTTTCACCGCGCAAGGGGGTATTTTAACTTTTTTAAAAAAAGTTTTTTGCGCGCAGTGAAGGAGATTCTGGCTCGCGCCATTACACGCCGGCGAGCGTCTTCGCGGCGTATTCGCCGCGCTGCCTGAGCTCTTCGTCCGTGAGCGGAGAGAGCCCCTTCGAACGAAGATACCTCACCGCGCGGCGATATGCGACGCGCATGCGGTCCTCGTCGGACGCGCGGAGCGCCGCCGCGTTCTGGCGCGTGAGGAAGTCGTTGGACCAGCTGCCGTCCGCGCGCTGGGACGCGACAATGGCCTCCAGCGCCTCTTCCGTCGGCGCGTAGGCTACCGTGTACACAGTCAGAGGCACCTCCGCCGCGGTGCTTCCGCCGCGCGGCATGACATAGAGGACTGCGAGCGCCAGCGCCGCGACAAGCGACGCCGCCACGAGATAGGAGAAAGGTGAACGGGCAACGCACCAAGGCGCGGCGCGTCCAGGCGCGAGGTCCTTCTCCGGCTCCACCTCGCGCGCCGCCCTGAGACGCGCGACGACGTCGCGATACCCGGGCCCGAGCTCCCCGACCGTCTTCTCAAGATCCGCGTTCATCAAAGACCTCCTTCAGCTTCTTCAGCGCATTCGACATGCGCGACTTGACCGTCCCGACCGGAATCCCGAGGATCTCCCCGACTTCCGCGTACGGAAGATCCTGGAAGATCCCGAGCTCCACAACGTTCCTCAGGGGATCGGAAAGCCGCGCGAGCGCCCAGCGGACGTCTTCCCGCGCGTCGACCCTCCCCACCGCGCTCGCGGCGGATGTCGAGGCATCCTTCCCCCAGGTCTCCTCCCGCGACTCGCGCCGCGTCTGGCGCCGCAAGGCGTCGATGCGGACCTGCCGCGCCAGCAGGAAGAGGAAGGTCGAGAGCTTCGCCGAGGGCTTGTACTCGCGGCGGTACTTCCACAGCCGCATGTACGTCTCCTGGACGAGATCCTCGCCTTCACTGTATTGAACGCCCTGGCGCCAGAAGAAGTTCAGAAGATTCTTCTCGAACTTCCTGGCCTCCGATATGAGCTCCTCGTCAGACATGGGCGGCAAGCTCCGCGAGAAGGACCGATCCCTCCGCGCCGGGGATGCCGAGGAACTGGGCGAGCCAAACGAGCCCGAGTCCGGCCGCAAGCCCCGAGACGGCCGCCGCGATGGCGCCGAATATCGCGTCCCCAGGCTGCGCGAGCGCGCATTTGACGGTCCGCCCGACTACCGCGCGGACCAGCCAGAACACCACTATCGTGCCAAGCGCGACGGCCACTCCGCGCGCAAGGCCCGACTCGAAATACGAAGCCGAAAGCGGCCAGCCGATGCGCGCGGCGAACGACGCGCCGACCGCGCCTGCGAGAAACGCGAGCGCGCCCGAGAAGCCGATGAAGAGTCCCGTAAGGGCCCCTCCGGCCGCAAGGGCGAGAATCACGTAGTCGCTCGGCGCGAGGTCCATTTTACTTCGCCTTGCGGACGGTCACGGACTCGCGGTAGCGCTGGTATGCGTTCGCGACATCGCCTTTGCCGGTCTTGCGAAGCGCGCGGATGAGTCCGTCGATCGCGGATATGTCGGACGGATTTGCGGCGACCGCGCGCGAATAGAGCTCCACAGCCGTCGCGTGCTGTCCGATCTTTGCGGCAAGTTCGCCGGCGGCGAGGAACGTCGAAATGGCGCTCGGCTTGAGCGAGCACGCCTCCTTGTACCAGTCGAGCGTGCGCTGGCGGCCCGCCGGCGTCGAATCGAGCTTCTCCCACGCCTTGGCGAGCCCGAGCGCCGCGGGATAGCTGAGGACATCCGCCTTGTACGCGACTTCGTACTCCGAGCGGGCTGTCTTGAAGCTGCCCTTCTTCATCGCCGCCGCAGCCCTGGAAAGCGCCGCAGCGGAAGCCGCGGCGTCGCGTTTGTCGGCGCCCTTTCTGGACATCGCGCGGCGAGCGATGTCCTCCTTTATGCCGGGGATTATCGTCCGCTGCGCGTGCACGGCGCGCGGATCGGCCTTCTCGCCGAGACGCACGAATATCTCGAACTGCTCGAGAGCCGCGTCGAGGTATCCGAACGAATCGCCGCGGTACAGTAGGCCGAGGTGATAGCGCGCGGACGGATTGCGCCTGTCCAGGCGTATCGCGCGCAGAAGCGCGATGCGGGCCTGGTCGCGGTGCTCGCAGGCCATCTCGACTATGCCGATGCCGGTCCAGCCCAGGGACTGCGCCTCGGCGCCGGCGGACAAATCCTCCGCCACGTCCGTGAAGCGCTTGACCGCACGCGCGTAGTCGTTGAGGTAGAAAGCTATCTCCGCGTCAAGAAGCGCCGCGTCGACCGCATCAGGCTGCAGCTCCACGGCCTTCGCGATTGTCTCGGACGCCTCGGTCATCTTCCCGAGGTCGCACTGCACGCGCGCGAGCATGACGAGCGCGTCAACGCTCTCGGGCGCATAGCGCAGGCTCTTCTCGAAGAGCTTCTCCGCCTTCTCGAGGCTGCGCGTCTCGTACGCGGCCTGTCCGGCGTTGTACTCCTTCACGCCGTCCTTCGGACCGCAGCCCGCGACGGCGAGGAGGAGAAGCGCGAGCGGAACGCCCGCAAGGCGGCTAGGCGCGGATGATCGCGAGAAACTCGTCACGCTTCGCCTCCATGATTTCCTTTGTCTTGCCCTCGAGATTGAGACGTACGAGCGGCTCGGTGTTCGACATGCGCACGTTAGCCCAGTACCCCTCGGAATCCCATGCGTCGACGCTCACTCCGTCGAGCTCGAACACGCGCGCCTTCGACGCATAGAGCTCCTTGATCTTCGCGAGGATCTCGGCGGGAGGCGTCGTCGTCTTGGTGTTGATCTCGCCCGACTGCGAGTACTTCCTGAGCGGCGCGATGAGCGCGGAAAGCGGCTTGTCGCTCGCCGAGACGATGTTCGCGAGCGCGAACGTCGCCATCGAGCTGGACTCGGCCGTGGAGTTCGCCTTGAAGTAGTAGTGGCCGGAGAGCTCGCCCGCGAAGATCGCGTCGTTCTGGCGCATCTGCTCCTTGATGAAGGAATGGCCGACGCGCGACATCATGGGCTTGCCGCCCGCAGCCGCGATCGTCTCCTCGCACACCTTCGAGGAGCGGAGGTCGTAGAAGCACGCCGCGCCCGGATTCGTCGCGAGGAGATCCTGCGAGATAAGCGCCGTGACGAAGTCCATCGGAATGATCTCGCCCTGCTCGTCGATGAAGCCCGCTCGGTCCGCATCGCCGTCGTAGGCAACGCCGAACGCATACTTCCCGGGGTTCGCCTTGATGAGCGCCTGGAGGTCCTTGAGCGTCTCGCGGTGGAGCGGATTCGCATCGTGGTTCGGGAAGTCGCCGTCGTATTCGCCGTAGAGCGAGTCGTAGGTTAAGTCGGAACCCTTGAACGCGACGGACTCCGCAATGCCCATTCCGTTCGCGAAGTCGAGCGCGAGGTGGAGCGGACGCTTCATGTGCGCGAACGCCTTGACGTGCGCGGCGTAGTCCGCAGAAACGTCGACCTTCGTCACGTCGCCGCGTCCGGCGGGCGGCTCGTTGCCGTCCATTCCCGCGACGAGCTTCTCGATGTCCTTGATGCCGGTCGCACCGGAGATCGGCACGGCGTTCGCCTTGCAGAGCTTGCAGCCGTTCCACTCCTTCGTGTTGTGGGACGCGGTGATCATGACCGAACCGTCTGCGCCGAGTTTCGCATTCGCGAAATAGCTCATCGGCGTCGAGGCGAGGCCGATGTCGATGACATCAACGCCTTCATCGACAAGACCCTGCGCAAACGCCGCGAAAAGCGCGTCGGAAGACTTGCGGCAGTCGCGCGCCACGACGACCTTGCCCTTCCCCGTGAAGCCGCAGAACTTCGCGTATGCGCGGGCGATCTTGTAGAAGTCGTCCTGCGTCAGTTCCGTGCCGTAGATACCGCGAATGTCATATGCCTTGAAAATGCCCATTTTTGTGCAACCTTTCCTTTTGACGCACATTATAACAAAAAATCGCCCGCCGCGCCACGCGCGACGGGCTTTTTTGGCGAAGAAAAGCGCCTTCGCCCCCCTCAGCGCTGGCCGTAGTAGGCGTTTTTGCCGTGCTTGCGCTGGTAGTGCTTCTCGCCAACGTACGGAACGAGCCCCGGCGCGGGTTTCGCCGCGTGGACCTGCTCCGTGAGGCGCGCCATCCGTGCAATCGCCTCAAGCGCGATCGCATGGTCCACCGCGTCCTGCGGATCCTTCCCCCACGTGAACGGAGCGTGCCCCGCGACAAGAACGCCCGGAACGGCGAGCGGCTCGAGTCCGCGGAAACGCTCTACGATTACCTTGCCCGTGTTGAGTTCGTAGGCGGAGTTGACCTCATCCTCCGTAAGGATGCGCGTCACTGGCACCGGACCGTGGAACGTGTCCGCATGCGTAGTTCCGTAGCACGGAATCTCCCTGCACGCCTGCGCCCAGGCCGTGGCCTCGACGGAATGCGTGTGCACTGCGCCCTTCACCCCGGGGAAGTTGCGGTAGAACTCGAGATGCGTCGCGGTGTCGGAGGAGGGACGCAGGCTTCCCTCGACGACCTTGCCGTCGAGATCGACGACCACCATGTCGTCCGCCGTCATCCTGTCGTAGTCGACCCCGCTCGGCTTGATGACCATCAGCTTCGACTCTGGATCGAACCCGGACGCGTTTCCCCAGGTCAGTACGACAAGTCCCGACGAGACAAGCCTCTGGTTCGCCCTGAAGACGTCCTTCTTAAGCTCCTCAAGCATGGATCGCCTCCTTGAAGTTCGCCGTGTAGCGGTCGAAGCCGGCCATTCCGTCCTCTGTCGGCGCAAGCGTCTCGCTCGCGGCGCCCGCGAAGACCTTCTTTGCGAGGTAGTCCTCAAGCGGCTCCTGCGCGCCCGAGGCGGCGTACGCGGCGAGAACGGCCATTCCCCACGGTCCGCCCTCGCTCGCAGTCGACATGCAGGTGACGGACGTCTTGAGCGCGTCCGCAAGGTACTGCTGCGCAATGCCCTTGTCGCGGAAGATTCCGCCGTGTCCGACGAGCGACTTGATTTCCACGCCCTCGCGCAGGAGGATGTCCATGCCGATCTTGAGCGAGACGAACGCGGAGTATATCTGCGCCCTGAAGAAGTTCGCGAGCGTGAACGCGCTCTCGGGCTTCCTCACGACCTTGAGCATCGCGTCCGAAACGCCCGTCACCGGCTCGCCGGAGAGGAACGGAACGACCACCACGCCTCCGCAGTCCTTGTCGCCCTTGAGCGACTCACGGAAGAGGCTGCCGTAGTCGCCTCCGAAAAGCTTCACCCACGCGTTGATCTCGTTCGTGCAGTTGTTGCAGTGCACCATCGCGACCTCGTGCCCCGTCGGCGTCGTGACGACGTCGATCTCGGGATAGTATCCCTTCATCGCCTTCTCGAGGACGACCATCGCGAAGATCGACGTGCCCGCCGAGACGTTGCCCGTCCCGGTGGCGACCGCGTTCGTCGCGACCATGCCCGTCCCGGCGTCGCCCTCCGGAGGAGCCATCACCGCGCCCGCCTGCAGCGCGCCCGTCGGGTCGAGCCACTTCGCCCCGCGCTCGCTGAGGACGCCCGCCTTCTCGCCGGCCTTCAGCACCTTCGGGAGCTTCTCCTTGAGCGACCCGCCGAACTTCGCGTCGAACGCCGCGAGCATGCGCGCATTGTAGTCGCCCGTCTCGGGATCGATCGGGAACATTCCGCTCGCCTCGCCGACGCCCATGACGTTCTCGCCTGTGAGCCTGTAGTGGACGTAGCCTGCGAGCGTGGTGAGCCACCTCACCTGCGGAACATGCGGCTCCTTCTTCAGTATCGCCTGGCAGTAGTGCGCGATCGACCAGCGCTGCGGAACGTTGAACTTGAACATCTCGGAGAGCTCCGCCGCGGCCTCTGCCGTCATGACGTTGCGCCACGTGCGGAACGGGACGAGGAGCTTTCCGTCCGCGTCGAACGGAAGGTATCCGTGCATCATGCCCGAGATGCCGAGCGCGGCGAGCTTCGTCAGCTTCGCGCCGTGGCGCGCGAGCGCGTCGGCGGCGCACTTCGCGTACGCGTCCCTCACGCCAGCTTCGATCTCCTCGAGGGAATAGCTCCACACGCCGTCAACGAGGGAGTTCTCCCAGTCGTGCGCGCCCTGCGCCACAACCTGGAACTTGTCGTCGATAAGTACCGCCTTGATGCGCGTCGAGCCGAACTCGATGCCCATCGCCGCCCTGCCAGATTCGATGAACGTCTTCATGAGTGTTGTATATCCCTTGAGGTTTTACGTAATTATACCAAATTGCTGCCGCCCCGGTCATCACCCGAATGGGGCACGAGCGGCTTGAGATATCGCCGCTCGCCGTCGGACTCATCTGTGAGGTCAAAGCCGAGGCGGTCGAAGAGGTCGCGCGACGGACCGTTCTTCGCCGTCCTTCTCCAGCACGCGGCAAGCTCGCAGACGCCGCGCACGGCGAGCGAGCGCTCAAGCTCCGCCTCAAGCGCGAACTCGATGCGCCTGTTCATCGCCCTGCAGCTCATCACCCAGTCCTCGATTTCCGCCCGTTCGCCCTCGACTCGCGCATTGGCGAACGCGACCAGCCCAAGGTCGCCGAACCGGTCGGACGAGCGTAGCGCCAACATGACGCGCGAGGGATCGGACGCGAAGCCGAGGATATCGCCTTCCGTCCTTCGGACAGTAAGGACATTCATCTGGTTCGATCTCTGCGAGAGCTGGACGACGCGCGGCACATCCGCCGCGGAGACGGGACGGACTTCGTTAACGATTTCAAGCGAGCGGAGGTAGTCGTCGTATGTCATGCCCGCGGCGGCCTCGCGCCGCTTCGACTCCGCCTTGTACATCTCGGCGCGCGCGCGGTCCTCTTCCGTCACGCTGCGGCGGGGGAAGTACTGCCCGAGGTCCGGCGGAAACTGCGAGACGGCCACCTCGGGGAGCGATGCGCGCATCTCGGCGCGGTTTGACGGACTGTCGTCGACGAAGACGAAGGAGTCCGCGCCGAGACCGAGCTCCTTGGCGACGTCCGCTAGGTTTCCAGACTTCGCGTCCCAGTTTATGCGCATCGCCGCGAAGTCGTCCGCGTGCAGAAGCATGCGCGGATCGTTCCACATCGGCTCGACGTCCTCCGGATCGTTCTTGGAAAGCGCGACAAGCAGCACGCCGCGCGCGCGCAGCTCTAGCGCCTCGCGCTGAAGCGCAATATCCGGCTCAACGCCGGAAGGTTCGTCCTCGCTTACAATCCCGTCCCACAGCGTGTTGTCGAGATCAAGCGCAAGAACCTTCTTCTGAGGGACGAGCAGTTTGCGAAGTTCGGACAGCGCGTCGATTGACCACGGCATCTTGGCAAGTGTCCACATGCGCTCGTCATACGCGGCGTCACCGAGATCGGCAAGCAAAGCCCCGACGTCAGGAGCGACAACAGCGGCGTCAGGAAATGCGCGCGTCAGTGCCGCGACGGCCTGAGACTGCATTTCCGGCTCAACATGCGAAGCGAATCGGCGGTCTAGGAGAACGGCAATCGTGTCAGGCGCGAACGAGACAAGGTCGGGAGGCGGCGCAAGAGCCGTCTCGATCCACGCGCCAAAGCCGGACGGAGTCCAGACGGCATGCTCCTCGCGAAGCATCCCGGCAAGAATCTCCGTCGTAACGTTGGAAAGCAGGGCAATCTTCATCAAGTGGTCGTTCCTCGACGGAAATTATACCAAATTCGCACGGGGAATCCTACAGGGACTCTCCGATTTCCGCAAGGGGCTGCATAACGAAAGAGCGTGCTTTAGCGCGGGGATGGGGCAGGGTGAGAGCTGGGTCGTCCGAGCGCTCGTCGCCGAAGGATATGAGATCGATGTCGATTGTGCGCGGTCCGTTGCGGACGGTGCGGACTCGTCCCTGCGCGTCCTCGATCGCGTGCATCAGGTCCGAGAACTGGCGGGACGAAAGGTCGGTCTCGAAAACGGCGACCTGGTTGAGGAACTTGAGGTGCGCGAATTCGGGCGGGACGTCTACAGGTTCTGTTTCAAGGACGGAACTCGCCTTGACAAGGCGCGTTGAGGGCAACGCAGACAAGGCGGCTAGCGCATCCGCCAGCCGCCTCTCGCGTGGCTCAATATTGGAGCCGAGTGAAACTATCGCCTTAGTAGACATAAATAAAAAAAGCCGGCGTATGCCCCGAGCGCGCAGCGCGAGCTTTTGCGCAGCAAAAGTCGCTAGAGGGCTGCGGACGTAGGACGACGACGGGTTTTTTCATGCCCGCAGGGCATGAAAAAAGCCGGCGGCGTCCTACTCTCGCATGGGCGGGTCCCACACTACCCTCGGCGATGGAGCCCTTGACTTCCGTGTTCGGAATGGGAACGGGTATGACAAC
>JAEEOY010000292.1 GCA_016284515.1 Kiritimatiellia bacterium
AGACAGCGGTCATCGACAAAAAGGCAAAATTTTACGGCGAAGAGTGGCTTGAGTGGGGGGCATATGCGCGAATCGGCGACAACAATGTCAATGCGTTCTTCGGTGAGGGCACGACTAACTGCGTTGTCTGGCGCTCGGTTAAGGGGGAGAAGGAGTCCGCTGCGGAGAATGGCCTGGAACTTATCGGCGGAATCCATGTCGCGAGCCTCGACGACAGCTGTCTTGCCGGCGCGCTTCGCATAGAAGGCGGAACGCATTACGTTGGAGAATTTTGGAATCTTGGTGTCAACATTGGCGAAAAGGGCGTTGGATACCTTGAACTTCATTCTGGTTCAATCATTTCTTCTGGCGACATTCTCGTCTCCCGTGCGCACAATGGCACCCTGGTGGTCGGCAGCGGTACGGATGGCGGCGAGGCGGCAACGCTTTCGATTGCCACTG
This sequence comes from Kiritimatiellia bacterium, assembly GCA_016284515.1. Lineage (GTDB taxonomy): Bacteria > Verrucomicrobiota > Kiritimatiellia > RFP12 > UBA1067 > UBA1067. Next base: position 442 of record JAEEOY010000292.1, read on the forward strand.
ATGCTCAAAAATGGATCAAAGTGACAGACGCAGAAGGCGTTACGGGACAACTCATCGTGAAGAAGGGCGGTACCGTTGCCGCCAAGCATCTGCACTGCGTATCAGGCGCCGACGCGAGGCTCGTCCTTGACGGCGGAACGCTTGCGCACAATGCAGCATTCGCAGACGGGACGGGATTCCTCTCCGACAACCTCGCCCTCCGCATTACTGAGAAGGGCGGCACGATTTGCACGGACGTCGATACGGAAATTCTCGGCGAAAAAATCGTTGACGACGATCCGGCGTCAGCCGTCAAGGGCACGCTCGTCAAGACCGGCGCCGCAGACCTAAGGCTCGCCGGGTCGATGAGCCATGCAGGCGCGACCGAGGTCCGCGAGGGCAGGCTCGTCTTGAAGGCCGGGATTCAGCTGGGGTCCGATCTCACAATTTCCGAAGGCGGCGCGCTTGTGATCGACCTTGCCAACGCCGACAAGATGGAGTACGACCTGTTCACGGATGGAGCGGGCGTCCATCTGCCAGAGTCGGCCGTCTTCAAGGACTATGTATACGCGATCAACGGCGAGGCGTTCAATGTGGCCATCACCCAGGGCGACGAGGGCGGGAACGTCCACGTCTCGCTGTCCGTCAAGCCCGAAGCGGCGGTTGCCGTCATCGTTGCAGACGGGGCTGAAGACGAGTACCGCACGTCCGTCTCGGGCGCGCTCGCTGCCGCAGGTTCCGGTAAGACTGTCCGCCTGCTCCGCGATGCTGTGCTTAATGAGGATGCAGTCGCTCGCGCAGGGACCGTCTTCGACATGAAAGGATTTAAGCTTACGCGCCAAGACGACGGCGTGTCGCTTCAGCTTGAAGGCGGGGCGGTTGTCAGCAACGGTACGTTCGCCACGGATGTGGTGTATTCTGAGGGCGGCGACACACTCTTCGCCATATCGAACAACGTAAGCGTGTCGATGGCTGACGTCAATGTCGGAGACCTCGGCGGATACGAGCCGTACTGCGCGCTCTCCGCAGTCGACGGAGCAACGTTTGAGATTGACGGCGGAACTTGGCGCGCGGCGACGCTTTTTGCGTCAACCAACAACAACGGACACCTTGAGATCAAGGATGGACGCTTCTTCATCCGCGCATGGCAGCGAGACTGGGAAAAGGGCGGGACCATCTCGATTTCGGGCGGACGCTTCTCGCTCGCACCGAGGAGGGGCGACGTCAAGGAAGGGTGCGTGGTCATGCACGTCCCGGCCGATGTTGAACTTCCGTACCAGGTCGTTCCTGCTTCCTCGGCCCTCTATACCCAGGATGGCTGGATGTTCAGCTATGCAGACGAGCAGACTGCCATGGGTGCAGTCGTAGCCAAGGTCGGAGAGCGCGTCTTCACTACCGTTTCCGACGCGGTCCGCGCAGCTTCGGCAGGCGATACGGTAACCATGGTCGCTGACGTGACGATCCTTCCCGAGCAGATAGCCATCTACAAGAACCTGACAATCGAGGGCGACGCACATCTCGTCAAGGTGCGCAGTCCGTACGTCGACGGTTCCGGCTATGTCACGGCGGACTTTACCCAGGAGTTCGACTCCGTTGTTTACGTCAGCCCAGATAGCGACGTCACTATCCGCAACCTGCACGTGATGGGCGGAGGAGTGATACGCGGCGACTACGACAACGCCGGCAGGTACGGCATCGTCAACGACGGTGTCCTCCTGCTCGACGACGTAACCGTGACGCGTTCGAACGGGGCGGTCTACAACAGAGTCGGCGGACGCATGCGCATGGAGGACTGCCGCATCGTGCGCAACTGCCGCCACAGCGCGGGCGGGTTCTACAACCACGGCTTCGCGGTGATGAACCGGACGAGCCTCTCCGAGAACCGCTCTCTGAACGACTACGGCGGCGGCGGAGCCTGCGAGAACGGCGGCGAACTCTACGTCAACAACTGCGTCATATGCAACAACTCCTCCACGGAGATCGGCGGCGCGATCAACAACTTCAGCACCCTCGCGGGGCATCCGCGCCTCTACATGATGAACACGACTGTTTCGGGCAACTTCTGCGCGACGAGCATCGGGTACCACAACGGCGGCGGAATCGGCGTGCGCGCCTTCAACCAGCCAGGCACGTTCTACTCGCTGAACAACCTCATCTGCTGCAACTACCGCGTGGAGCTAATGGACGACACGATAGGCCTGTCGGACGTCGCAATACTTGAGAACGCCATTCTCGAGGACGGCATGACAAACAAGCTCTACTACACGGTTTTCGACGACGGCGGGATAATCCGCGAGCCCGGCACCGTCGACAAGAGCGTCTACGTCAATGAACACGCCGTGGCTCTCTCGTCCGAAGATGCGTTGGGTGTCTTCCACGGATACTACGCCTCTCCGCGCGTCTACCAGAACGCGAAGACGACCGCAATGGACGTAAAGGGTGCGCTTCTCGTGGCAAAGGATGACGGATCCTACGCGTCGGAGCTCGCGCGCTACGCGCCGATCAAGAACGCCGCGTCGAACAGGGCCGTTCTCGGACATGACGGCGTCTACACGTATTTCGACGCGTCGGAATGGAAGTCGGGAGTGGTGCGGATGTCCTACGCGCCGGTCGCCGGCGAAGCAGAGATCGGCAGCCTCAGCGCAGCGGGCGAGATGGTTTCGTTTGCGAACCTTCCCTCCGCCGGGGCGGACTGCATGGTGACGAACTTCTACGAAAGCGCATCCGGACGCTCCTTCGGCATCGCCGGAGCCTCGGGATGGATCGAGGAGGAGAAGGTCTACTACACTGTCAAGCTCGCGGGCGAGGTGACGGGCGGCAAGGTGACCGGCATAACTCTGTTCGGGGACAGCTACGAAAGCGGCACCGAAATCACGCTCACGGCTACTCCGGGATACGCGCGCAGCTTCATCGGCTGGTTCGAGGGCGACTCCGAAACGCCTGTCTCGACTGCGAGCGTCTGGACCTTCCAGGTGCTGGCGGACCGTGTCCTGCAGCCGCGCTTCTCGGAGCCGTCAGAGGTCATAACGGCGCGCGTTGCGGTGCATCAGGCGAGCTCGGACGCGACGGAGGACTTCCCGATAAACGTGACGCTCGCGTGGATGACGGCGCACTACGAGGACTTCATTGCGACCATCGAAGCGCTGGGCTCGGTTGAGGCGAAGGAGGCCAAGATCAAGGATCTTCTCGGCCAAAGGGACGACACGACGGGCTGGACGATGTGGCAGGACTACATCCTCGGCGTCGAACCGGGCGATCCGAACGCGAAGCTCTGGATCGACTCGCCGCAGTACAGGGCCGTCGGGCGCGAGGTGATCCGGTTCAAGATGAACGAACTCACCCCCGTGGATGGATCCGGATTCCAGATCCGCTACCGCCTTGACGCAAAGTCCTTCGGCGCAGAGTCGTTTGCGCGCGGCGAGACGAACGACAGCGGAGTGTTCGACGTCGCCACGGCGGAGGATCCGAGCGGGCTGTACGTCATCGACCTTCTGTTCATCCCCGACGGCTACCTCACGAGCGAGGAGTATGTCACGACAGTCAACACGGCAGGCGCGCTGAGGGTGGCGACGGACGATCCGTGCGCAATCGTCGCAGTGCCATGGACGGCGCTATCGCCGTCGGGGCAGAATCCGATCGCCGCCGGAAACCTCGTCCGCACGATGAACCTCACGACGGGCGACAAGCTGCATGTCTACGACAAGGCTAACGCGCGCTACCGCTCATGGCAGCTGAGGGACAACGGACAGTGGGAGGCGCTCGGAACGTATCTTCTCTCCGACGGGCAGGTGAGCTGGGAGAGCGCCGGCAAGCCGGAGGCGACGACCGTCACGCGCGGTTCCGGCGCATGGCTCGAGCGGCAGAACGCAGAGCCGCACGTGTACCTTGTCGGACAGTACGACGCGTCCGAGGTCGAGACGCAGCTCTCCGGCGGCTGGAACCTCGTCGGCAGCCCGACGACGTCCGCGTTCAATCTTGCCGATATTGTTCCGCAGGAAGGCGACGGCATCGTCGTATCGACGGCCGCCGAGCCCAGGAACATGACGTATGCCGACGGCAAGTGGGGCTACATCAAAAACACCGTCGTGGAGTTCGCCGGGCGCAAGTTCGTGAAGCCTGTGCGAGTCACAGACGACAGCGTCATCCCCGCAGGCGTGGGCTTCTGGTACATCCGCTCCGAGGACGCCGCAGGAACGGCGACGATAGACTGGGTGAAGTAAAACTTGAAAACAGGAAAAATGAAAATGAAGATAATTCTTAACGCTCTTGTCGTCGCCGTAGCGTTCTCCGCTCACGCAGACTACCTGTACTGGCAGATTCTCCAGGATCCCGTCTCTGAAGAATCGGTGCCGTTCACCTATGCGAAGATTGCCGTGAAGGGCGAGGGGATCGCAGACGGCACATATCTGACGCTGTCTGGGACTGATGGCGAGACGGACGTGCTCCATTCGAGTTTCGACTTCGAATCGCCCGCGCCCGGATATTCCACTCTCGAGACGTATTCCAACCTGTCGCGCTACGGGCTGACGGACGCGTCGGTGCTGAGCTTCGTCGCGGAGCTCTATTCGCTGACGGATGGAGGTGACCATCTCGTCGGAGTGAGTCCTACAATAGCCTACGACATGCTGAAGTTCGCGGACTACACCGACATGAACCAGAGCAGAATGCCGTTTGTCTTTAACTCGTTCAGCGCAGTGCCGGAACCTTCCAACGCGCTGCTCATGCTGCTTGGATTCGCCATGCTGTCCCTGCGCCGGCGCCGCGCCTGCGCCTGCATCGCGGCCGCTGCGGTCGGGATTGCCGCGACGGCGATGCCCAACGACACGCTGCTGTCTTTCGGTACTGCCGGGACCGACAGGTATCCGGACGGGACGGCCGTCCTCGACGGCGAATGCTATGCCGTTGTCTGGACGCGGGATGGCGCGGCCTTTGGAGGGCTGACGGACAAGGCGGAGACGGTCTCCGATGACGACCGACTTGTGCTCGTCGCGCCGATCGCGCGCGGCGGGAAGTGTCCGCAGACCATGCTGGAGATCTCTGCTGACATGATGTCGTCCTACGAGGGCGGCAGCTTCGGACTGTATCTCCTGGACACCCGCGTCCGCGGCGAGGACGGATCAATCTCCCTTGCGGCGCAGAAGGGCGGCGTCCCCGAAACCGTGAATTCCATCGGTGCGGCCTCAGAGGCGGGCGCGAGCCCCGCGGATTTCGTCGGCAACGAAATTTGCGCTGCGACACCCGTCTCTCTCGGCACGGTTGGCGTACATACGCAGATAGCCTCGCCGAGGATCACGGCGATACGCGTAGAGGGCGCTGTCGTGACGCTGGAGGTCGAGGGGATGAGCCCGGCGGCAGAGTATTTCATTGTTCCCGCGGCGCAGCAGGGCGAAGCGGCACCGGTCGTCGACGCTAAGCTGGAGAACGGAGCGTTCACTTTCCCCAGGACTGAAGTCGGCAGCATGTTCAAGGTCATCGGAACGCATAGGTTCTAGTGCGATATCTACGAATCCGCTCTAGTTTCCTGCGCAGGCCGCCAGGGGTCCCTCCTTCTTCCCTGGCGGTCTGTTTTTGTCTAATGACAGCAAGGCCTAGGCGGCATGGCGCAAAATGGATGTTTCCACATTTCCGCAATTTTCCAGTTGGCCCTTTTGGGTCATTGTGCCGCGCGATGTATTTCGGTATCATTTTTGGCGATATAAAACGGCGCAAATGCGCCTACAAAATCGATAACAAAACAGACATAAAAATGAATAGACTATTTGCGGCAATGGCATTGGTCATGCAGGCGCTGACGGCGCTGGCGGTCAATCCAATCATAACGCATAAGTATTCCGCAGACCCGAACGCCTTCGTCTGGAACGATAGACTATACGTCATGTGCAGCCACGACACGGACAACCAGGAAGGGTTCGACATGCACGACTACATCCTGCTGTCGACGGATGACCTCGTCAACTGGACAGACCACGGCGATGTCTTCAAGGGAGGAAAGGACGTCAGCTGGTGCTGGAACCTGTATGCGCCTGGACTGGCGATGAAAAACGGTAAGTTCTACCTCTACTATCCTAACGCCGGAGGCCCCATCGGTGTTGCGGTGGCGGACCGTCCTGAAGGTCCCTACACCGACCCGCTCGGCACGCACCTCATCGGATGGGAAATGCCCGGCTGCGACAGCGCATGGGTGTTCGACCCCGCCGCTTTCGTGGACGACGACGGAGCGGCCTATCTCTACTTCGGCGGCAACGGCGAGCAAATGGCCCGCGCGGTGCGGCTCAACGCCGACATGATCAGCGCGCAGTTTCCGGCCGTTACGCTGAAGGCCTCCAAGGACGGCAACGAGGCTACGGGCATGCCGAGCTTCTTCGAGGCGTCGTATATGCACAAGCACAACGGAAAGTACTACTTCTCGTATTCGGCGAACTTCCCGGACCGCGGCGCGTCCATCGACTACGCGATCGGCGACTCGCCGCTCGGTCCGTTCGAGTGGAAGGGCGCGATGCTGCCTAACTTCAACGACAACTGGTGGAACAACAACCATGCCTCCGTCGTCGAGTTCCGCGGCAAGTCGTACATCCTCTACCACTCGCGCCTGCTGACGGGGCGCATTGGACACGGGCTTGTGAACGAACGCTCCGTGAGCATCGACGAGCTCAGGTACAACGACGACGGCACGATTGTGCCCGTCGTGCCGACGCACGAGGGTCCGAAGCAGCTCAAGCCGCTCGATCCTTTCAGGCGCAACCTGGCGGCCACGATATGCGAGGACAGCGGAGTCGAAGTCACGATGGCCGGCAACGAAACGTCGAAGCAGAGCGTCGTCACGGTGCTGGGCGACGGCTCCTGGCTGCGCTACGCCGGCTTCCACGCCGACGCGGTGCCGGAGCGCGTCACGGTGCGCTGCCGCGCGTACGACAGCGCCACGCTCGAAATCCGCAAGTTCGCCGTGGACGGAGAACTCATCGCATCTGTCGCGATTTCCGACACCGACCGCTCGTTCAGGCGCTTCACAGCTCCGGTGCGCGCCTTCGGCGCAGTCGACTGCGATTTGTATTTCGTCTTCAAGGGCGCGGCGCGCGGCATAGAGTTCGCGGACTACATGTTCACGACGGGCGGCGCGGAGGCTGATTTCGGCGACACCCCCGCCATCGACGACGCGACGCCGAAGCATGGCGTGAGCTGGTACAGGAAGGGGCTCGTGCTGGTCGACGCAGTGGCGGCGGCCGCAGGCGAGGCGAAGATCGGTCCTTTCCGCTCAGCCGGAGACTGCGTTTCGGGTTGGGACGGCGTTAACACGAACGAGGGCGTGCTCAACAGGCGCGACTACAACCTCGACGCATGGGCGGACGACGCGGTATACAAAAAGGCGTTGTGGAGCTGGAATCGGCTGTCGGTTACAATCGACAACCTTAAGCCTGGCGTTGAGTATGTCGTGGAATGGCACTGCGCCGAGGCGTACTTTGGCGTCCAGGGCGGGGACGCAGGAGCCGGTGCTGTGCGCGCATTCAGCGTGTACGCCGGTTCAGGGGCGTCCGAGGACATGTTCGCCAAGGCGGTTGCCGAGGGCGTAGAGTTTTCCGACGGAAAGATCATCCCAGGGCGTCCATACTGCTTCTGGTCGAAGGCCACGGCAGATGCCGAGGGGAAGATAACGGTTCGCGCCGAGAGGGGCGCGAAGGAGCCTGTGTTCAGCGCACTTGCCGTCTGGGGGCCCGAGTCCGCGCTGCAGCCTGCGGACGGGTCCGATGACGGCGAGCAGGACGACCTGCCGGATCTGCCACCGGAAAAGGGGCTTCTCATGAAGGTCTTTGAATTCGGCGACGGAGGCGTCTGCGCCGCGAACTTCATCGAGCGGAACCTCGACTGGAGCGGCGCGAGCGTTGTCTCCGGGTTTGAAACGGTCAACACGACCAACGGATGGAAGAAGGGAATGATGGTCGCCTACAGGGGATACATCTGGAACAAGGGCGATTCGGACGTCAAGTGGGTGTTCTTCGAGAGCTTCGACAGCGCCGCGATGCTGAAGATCGACGGCAAGATTGTCCAGAACGACGGACGCTACGAGAACACCACGAAGGCGACGGTTACGCTTTCGCCCGGTCCTCATAGCTTCGAGGCGCGCTTCGCGAGCTACGGCGACAACGGAGGTCCCTCTATGGTAAGCTGGCAGGGATGGTGGGGCTGCCCCGGCCTCGGTTTTGCCGTGAACTGGAATGGAGACGACAACTACTGGATTCCGTGGAACTACGATCCGATGTCGAATCCTGATGTCTTTACCGCCAACAACCCCGGCGGCGAGGAATACCGCCCCGAGCCCGAGCCCTACGTCGCGCTTTGTCCGCAGCGCGGCCGCCCTGTGGTCGCCAACGGCACGATGCTGACGGAAAGCGGACGTCCGATGCGCGGATGCTGCATCACGACGACAAACGACGGAAATCCCCCTACTCGCGCAGGCCTTGCAACTGTCCGCGACGTCGGACTGAACGTTGTCCACTACTACGCCGAATGTTCGCCCGAGGGCTATGTCTCAGGAAGCGGCGGCGTGGCGCCGGGATACAGCGTCAAGGAACTGGACCGCGCCGTCGCCCTCACGAGGGAACTCGGTCTTTATCTCGTCCTCAACCTCTACGAGCCGCCGGGGACGTACAACTACGACTGGACAATGGACTTCTGGAAATTCTACGCGGCGCGCTACAAGGACGAGACGCACGTCATCTACGAAATCCACAACGAGCCCGTCTCTTGGTCTCCGCCGTATGCTGGCAAGCGCACGATAGACGGACAGCCCGATGCGCTGCAGATGAACGTTGACTTGTTCAAGTACATCCGCTCCGTCGCGCCAGACACTCCAATCCTGCTCTTTTCCTATTCCGTCATCTACGGTGAATTGGGGAGGGACATCGAGTCGGACATCGCGGGCTTCGAACAGGCCGTCGGTGGGGGTCCAGCGGACATCTGGTCCAATGCCTGCATCGCGTTCCACGGCTACGGCGGGGCGCTCGGGACGCGGGAGCCAGTGCGCTACCTAAAGGAACGCGGCTATCCGCTGTTCATGACGGAGTACTACAGCAGCGTCTGGGGCGAAAACAGCAACGAAGTCGACAACAGCGTCCTCACGGGCTTTTGCGAGGACAACGGCATTTCGTGGATGACGTTCTTCTTTACGCCGCCTGCTCCGTGGGGGCACGACGTCACCGATCCGGAAAGATTCGCTAACCACATCGACGCCGGCGGAATCGGCTGGCTCCCCGACTACGGCGAGTGGCCGAGGCCGCGCGCTCCGTTCAGCGGTGAGTCGCGCGAGATCGGCCTTTTCAAGGACGGCAGGATATCCGATTCCATGACGATATGGGCGGAGGAGTTCGACGTCGGAGCGAACGGAGTGACGTATTTCGACACGACGCGCGGCAACGCCGGAGGCGGCGCGAGGACCGAGACCGATGCGGACATCCGGAACGTCGGCGGCACGATCTGGGTCGATCTCTCGGAGGGCGAGTGGGTGGAGTACACCTTCCTCGTCCAGGAGGCTGGCTACTACAATGTCACGCTGCGGACAGGATCGCGCGTCGCTGGCTCTGTCATCGACATGACGATGGGATTCGCTGAGATTGGGAAAATGGCGTTGCCGCAGGGCGACAATCCCGAGGAGTTCAGCGTCGACTGCTTCCTGCCGGTCGGACGCCAGAAGCTGCGCGTCAAGATGGCGTCTGGTTCGGCGGCTGTTGACTGGGTGCGCTTTTCGCCCGTTACGTCTGGGATAGTTCCAGACGGCGACTATCTGTTCGTGAACCGCGAGACGGGCCTCCAGCTCGTCAATGGCAATGGAGGGCTTGTCCAGGGCGAGGCGACCACGGAGAATGTCGGCGTCCTTGAGCTCAAGAACCTGGGCGCGGGACAGTACCGCATAACGTCGAAGGCGGGAGGCGTTCTTCAGCGCAACTGGTCTTCTGGCGACAGCGCGGCGTTCGTCTGGTGGGGGTGGGATTACCCAGAGGCCAATCAGCGCTGGATACTGCGTCCAGCCGACGACGGCATGTATCTGCGCCTTGCGTGCGCGGACGACGGGCATGACTTTTCCGTTGCGGAAGGCGGGATCGGGGCGCGCGCGCTCCAGAGCATAAGTCGGTTTGGCGGCGAGCTTTCTCGACAGTGGATCGTCACGCCTGCAGGCGGCCCGTCACAGAAGGTCCGGATGCGCCCTGGCGACACGCCTGTGACGCTTGAAGCGCAGACGCTGGACGAGGCGCGGCACCTGGCTGCGGTTGGATATGAAGTCTTCCTTTCCGATGAGGATGTGTCCGCCGGACTGAAGGGCGAGTACTTCGAAATCGGGGTGCGCCAGGCGTCCGGACGCTATGCGCTTGGCGTGGACCTCAACCCTGCGTCCGTTCGCGCTCCTCATGTCGCAGCGCTGAGGCCAGGCGTCCTGCTCCAAAACCAGAACGGGGCGGGCGGTCGACGCATGTCGATACGAATCGAGAACGCGTTCAAGGGGCTGTGGTACGGCATAGAGTCCACGGACGACCTTATGCAGCCGTTTGCGGACGACGACAATTCGTATGTTCGCGCGGCTGAAGACGGCAGCCTCGTCCTAGAGACGACTGGCGGCGGCTCGCAGTCGTTCTTCCGCGCGAAGGTCCTGCCTGCGCTGGACCGCTAGTCGCCGTTTCAGGCGCATAGGTTTTAGCTTAATGGCGTTCCGCATAGCTTGTGCTCGTAAATAGTCCATTTGGGTCATGCTAGATTTCGGCGAATTTTTGTATAATATCCTCGAACTGGATAATCATACAAGGAGTTCTGCATGAAAGTCAGCATTATTGCCGCAGTTATTGCGACTTCCGTAGGCACCGCATTCCGCGCCTCGGCGGATACGACATACTACCTCGAGGATCTGGACTTCTCGTGGATGTCCAGCGGATGGAGCACTCCATGCAAGAATGCAACAATCTACAACAGAAGTTCGCCGATCCGACTCTGGGACGGTAGCGCATGGACTGAGTACAGTAGGGGAATTAGCACTCAAGCCGAGAGCCACTGGGTCATTAATCTAGGCGGGCAGGGCGTCAGTTTCTCGGCTACGGTCGGTCTTGACAAGTCGGCTTTCGGCGACGGCGACGAGATGGATGGCGGCCGCTGCGGCGAGCACAAGGTCAACTTTGTGGTCTACGACGTCATTGGCGGTACCAACATCGTTGAGTCAGGTCTTATGGGCACGCAGTCGCCAGCAGCAATGATTGCGGCCGATCTCTCGGGCGTGGAGCTTATTGACCTTGCTGTATATCCCGAGCCGGGCTACTACGGCGGCTGGCAGCATTGCGACTGGGTCAACCCGACGATAGTCATGAAGGGCGACGCCGCGCCTGTGACACGGTCTGCGGACGGAACCAACCACTGGACCGGCAAAGGCGCGGATGACTTCTGGGCAACTCCGGCAAACTGGGAGTTCGGCGTCCCCGCCGCCGGCGCAACTGCAGTATTCGACGAAAGCGTTACGGTTCGCATCGGGCAGTGGGATTCACGCGACGAGGAGTACACCGGCCCGGCGCTCCCAGAGAAAGTGACCGTGTCCAACGTCGTTGTAAACGCCGGCGCGGTCGTGACGCTTCGCCCCGTGGCACCTGAGTACTGGGATGGACCGGAACTTATTGTGCAGGAGATCAACGGAGCCGGCAGGATACAGCTCGCCAAGGTCGGAATCAAGGCCAACTACGTCGGCGACAGCACGGAATGCACGGTCAATGTGGCCGAGATCGAAATGCTTCCTGTGACGCGGTGGAACAGTGAAATCGACAGTTGGCTGCATGGCGAATCAAACGAAGGCAAGTTTATGGTTGTCAATTCGACGGTGAAAGGCACTGGCAGGTTCTACACTTATGGCAACGTGACGCTGAAAGGCGATGTCGCGGTTTCGCGCGAGTTCAAGATGCATTCGGAAAATGCTTCTGCGAAAACCGTAATCCTTGACGGCGGCTGGGTGTCTGCTGAAAACCTCGGTGAAATCGAGAAATTGGTATTCCATTCCGGCACCTACGATTATGCCGACTATTCGGACAAGGAATGGCCGCTATATCTCGATGGCGGCACAGTGAACATTGGTGACGGCTCTTCAATCGGTAGCGACGGTCTGGAGCTTGGCGTTCTTTCCGGCGGATACCTGCGCTATACGGTTTCGGATATCCCCGAGACCGGCGTGCCTGGCTTCCCCGCGAGGCTTACATTCGCCGCAGACGCCGACCTCTCGAACGTATTCGCCATCGTGAAGAACACCTCCGGCGATGCACAGAAAACGTACGCAATCACGAAAACAGGCGATGTCTATTCCTTCGCAGTAGTTGTACCTACCGACACCGTGAAGTGGATCGGTGGCGTGGATGAACACTGGGAGACGGCTGGCAACTGGATATACGGAGCAGTCCCGACGGAAGGGCAGTCTGTGGTTTTCGAACAAAGCGCCCACATCTACATCGAGAAGGGCACGACTGTCGCCACAGTATCGACGATGACGATTGCGGACGGCGCAACGGTCAGAATCGAGACAACCGACGAATGGGGTTGGGACAACGGACCTGTTATCCCCTTCGCGCGCATCACCGGCGCAGGTACGCTGGCGCTCAAGCACGCGCAGATACGCGCCTCTGCGCCGGCAGGCGTAAGCGCGGTTGCCGATTGCGCAAGAATCGAGATTCTCTCGCACGCCAACAACGACGCGGGACGTTCGTCTGTGTTTATCGGTCCCGACAATGAACTGCCGATGATCGTCAGGTCTGACATCTCGGGCCAGGGATGCCTGAAGACGTATTCCCGAGTTGCGTTCGCCGGCAACAACAGCGGTTTCGCAGGGTATTTCATCGCGCCGGTAACATATAATGGATTTGGCAATGCCGACAGGTATTTTGACACGCCGGAGTCATTCTTCCCGAATTCGAGCAAGTTTGAGTTCATGGGCAGGATTTTCGCCAACTTCACAAGCGGAACGGCGAAACTAGGCAATGTGAACGTCGGTGAGAGCTACGGCGCTTCACTCGTCATGAAGCACGGCGCGAACGTTACGCTCGAGGTCGCGGGCGGCAAGATAAACGATTCGCACAACGGCGATGGATTCGAGGTGTGGACCCGTGACGAGGGCGCTGACGACTATCTTCGCGTGACAGCTGTAGACCCTGGAACCGGCTACACAAAGGGCTGCGCAGGACTTACCATCAAGAAGGTTGGCGAGGACACGCTCGTCTATGGACTCACCAAGGCGCACAACCTCGTCGTTGCGGAAGGGCGCGTCGAGTTCACCGGCGAGAACAACGCCGGCGACGATGCCGATGTCAAAGTGACCGTCAAGGCCGGAGCCAGCATAGGCACACCGGAGGCGTTTTCGCATGTGGATCCGAACTGGACTCTTGGCGGCGACGTCACGGTGCGCCATCAGTTCACGTTCGAGCCCGGCGGCGCGATCAAGCAGGAGTACATCGCGACGACGACTACGGACGAACAGACGCAGGAGGAAACGACGACCTACTCCATGCGCAGGCTGACGATTGCGGATGACGTCGATCTCGCGAACGTCGTGTTCGGCGTGACGAATCCCGAAGCGCTTCCTGCGGTGACGAAGGAGCTGACGCGGGACAGGACGCAGCGATTCACGATGTTCGCCGCGAACTCGCTTGCGGGGACGGTGTCGACGGAGGACGGCGGATATGCGCCGGATGGAAGCGAGAAGCACGGGGCTTGGATCGCGCGCCTGAGCCGCTCGGCGGACAATGTGGTCGAGTTCTGCCCCTACGTCAAGAGCGGGTTCTCCGTGAACATAAGGTAGCGAAGCAACGCGGCTGGAAGCCGCGTCCCCAAAAATCGCAGGATATTTGGTAAAATAAGGACATGACTGCTACATGTATACTGCTGGCGGCCATGTCCTTTTCGGATGTAGCCGCACTGACGAGGACGGAAGCCGCCAATGGCGGCGACGTCTGCGCAACCGGCGTCGTCACGCAGGTCGTGGGGTGGCGTTCGGCGTCGGGCGTTTTCGCGGACGTCGCCGATCCCAACGGCAGGGGCATATACTTCTCCGGCGAGACGCAGCGCACGCCGACCGCGCACATCGACGGTGCGGACGCGTTCTGCCGCGGAGACGTCGTCGAGGTAAAGGGCACCGCGACTCCGTTTGCGTTTGCGCCTGGCATAAAGGCGTCCTCGATAAAGATAGTAGGCAGGATGCTTCTGCCTCCCTTCGCGGAGAAGACGTTGTTCGACATGCGCGGCGGACGCCTAGACAACGCACGCGTCAGGATGTCGGGGGTTCTTTCGGGCGTAAGGTCCGTTGTGTCGACTAGGCTCGACCCCAACGCAAGAATAGTCCAGCTTACGCTCAACACGGACGAGGGAAGGTTCGTGGCGCACGTGCCTGGAACTGAAGCCGAGTGGAGCCCGCTCCTCGACGCGGAGCTTGAGGTCTGCGGCTGCGCGATGTCCGCCTACAACATGCGAGCCGAGTTCCGCGGCGTGCAGATGGAGGTCTCGTCTCCGTTCGACATATCCGTGAAGAAGCCCCCGCATGCCTCGCCGTTCGCCCTTGTGCCGACACCCGTGGCCGAACTCATGTCCTTTTCGCCGCGTCCGGGCGACTGCCATGCAAAGCTCGTCAGAGGCGTCGTCACGTTTGTATGCGCTGGGAAGCGGTTCTTCTATCTTCAGGACGGTGCGTACGGGCTCAAGGTCGAGATGGACGTACCGGATGGCATTTCGCCCGGCTTCAAGGTCGACGTCGTAGGTTTTCCCGTCAAGGTCGACGGATGCGGCGAGCTGCGCGGAATGGCGGCGAGGATCGGGGAATGGGCGGGGCTTCCCGAGCCGCAGTACGTCGATCTCGACGACTATCTGCGATGGCAGTACTACAGCGACGACGGAAGCATGAACGACATCGTGTGGAGGCGGATGTCGTTTGTCGCGCGCGTGATACGGGCCGAAGGCGACGGCGAGAGCACCGAGCTGGTGGTCGCCGTGAGCAACGTGACGTGTAGGGTGCACCTCGAGGGGCCACTGCCGGACATCTTCGAGAACGCGCAGGAGATGCGCCCCCTCGCGCGGATAACGGCCGTTGCCGAGCCGTCGGTTTCCGATGCCCTCACCGACGACCGCCAGCCGTTGATGAAGTCCATTTCGTTCGCGGCGGCGTCTCCTGGCGACATCGAGTTCATTCCGGACGGGGAATGGCGCAGGCGCATGAACGCGCGCGTCCTCAACGCCGCTGCGCTGGCCGTCGGAACGCTCCTTGCGGTGCTCATCGCCATTGGCATCGTCCGCATCGTACGCGACAAGCGCGAGCGCGGCAGAATCGCCGCGATAACCTCCGAGCGCAAGCGAATGGCCGCGGACCTGCACGACACGATAGAGCAGAACCTCGCGGGGGCGAAGATGCTCATGGAAAGCTCGCTCTCGATCGCTCCGGAAGTCCCTCCGGCCGTCGAGGAGGCGGTGAAGGGCGCGGCGGCCATCCTGGCGCACGCGAAGTCCGAGATCAGGGCGACGATCTTCAACCTGCGCTGCGACGAGATGTTCGACCGCAGACCCGAGGATGTTTTCCGCGAGATGATGCGGCACCTCGACCGCGGCAAGGTCAACGCGCGGTGCCGCCTCAGGGGGCTGCCGGACCACCTGCCGGGCGCGCGCTTCTCCGACCTTCTCGGCATCGTGCAGGAGGCGACGACGAACGCGATAAAGCACGGCAGGGCGAAGAACATCGTGCTTGTAAGCGATCCGCTGACGGGGGACGGCGTGCGCGGTTTTGTGCTGAGGGTGCTGAACGACGGCGAGCCGTTCGACGCGGCGGCGGCGCTAGGTCCAGAGTCGGGCCATTTCGGGCTCGCGGGGATGCGGGAGCGCGCCAAGAGGAACGGAATGAGGATTTCGTGGGAAACAAAAGACAAGTGGACATCTGTAAAAGTGGAGGTCTCGGCGATATGACAACCGTTGCCATAGTGGACGACCACAGCGTCGTCAGAATCGGCATCAAGTACGTGCTGATGACCGATTCGGAATTCAAGTTCGTCGGCGAAGCGGACGACGGAGCGGACGCCGTGCCGCTGGTGGAGCGCGTGCATCCCGACATTCTGCTGCTGGACGTCAGGATGCCGGGTACCGACGGTATCTCCACGCTTCAGGCGGTGCTGGCGAAGTTTCCGGAACAGAAGGTGGTTATGCTCACGATGTCCGACGCCGAGGAAGACGTCTACCAGGCGCTTTCGCTTGGGGCGCGCGGCTATGTGATCAAGGACAATTCGCCCGTGAACATCATCAGCGCGCTGAAGACCGTGATGTCCGGCGAGCTCGCGGTGTCCGAAGCCGTGCGCAGCGTGTACGAGGCGAGGAAGTCCGAGCGCGGGCTCACCGACCGCGAGAAGGAGATTCTTATTCTTGTCAGCAAGGGATGCTCGAATGTCGAGATCGGCGACATGCTGCATCTCAGCCCCAACACGGTGAAGAACCACCTCAAGAACCTTTTCGAGTCGCTTGGAGCCGCGGACCGAGCCGAAGCGGTCGCGATCGGCATCCGACGCGGACTTATCTCCTGATATTCTCCGGCGAAAACGGCGCATGCGCCGCGTATCTATTAGGCCGAATCGCGGGGCGGCTATTGCTCGATGATGCCGCGCGAGATGGCGAGGGTCACGGCCTCCATGCGGTCGTTCACGTCCATCTTCTCGAATATGTGGCGGAAGTGCGTCTTCACCGAGTTGACGCTTATGCCGAGCATCTCGCCGACCTCGGGGTTTGAAAAACCCTTCGCGGCGAGCTGGAGGATGGAAAGCTCGCGTGCGGAAAGGCTCTTGACGCCCTGCCGCATTTCGAATATCCTCTGGATGTCGTCGGGTATGTATCGTCCGCCCGAGGCGATTTCCCTGACGGCCTTCGCAATCTCGGCCGGACGCGAGTCTTTCGGGATGTAGCCGTTCGCGCCGAGCTTCAGCGCGCGGAAGATATCCTCCTCCAGCTCGCTGGTCGTGAGCATGGCGACCTTTGCGTCGGGATGAGCCTTTCGCAGCGTCTCAAGCGCGTCGAGTCCGCTGACGGACGGCATCCTGATGTCGAGCAGAAGGACGTCCGGCTTGGTTTTTTCGTAGAAGCCGAGAATGTCCTCCGCGCTTTCAGCCGTCGCTACGACCTCCATGCCCTCGGCGCGCGAGAGGACGAACTTGAGGCCTGCGAGGACTACGCTGTGGTCGTCAACTACTGCTACTTTCGTCATGTCTTGATCTCCAGCCTAATGGATGTTGTTTGGCGTTTTGACGCAAATGATATCGCGAATCCGCTTCTG
>JAEEOY010000042.1 GCA_016284515.1 Kiritimatiellia bacterium
AGTTTTGACGCGGCGGCGGTTCTTCTCGACGCGCTTCATGATCCGTTCGCGCTCCTCCGGCGTCGCGGGACGCTGCGAATCACGCGGACGGATGTCTCTGAATACCATTGTACGGATTGAGACCCCACTGTTTTTGACTCTCGACACGCGGCGGACGAACATGTCGCATCCGTGTGAATCGCATTCGGTGTATTCAGAATATTCCTCTCCGCAGTGCCGGCAGAACGGCCTCTCGACCCAGATGATCCTGTCACGAGAAAAGAGATCGAGAAAACCACGCTTCTCGAACCATGCGGCACCATAGTTGCTCTGGAGATGCCAGCCGATGTCATTCATGGACGGCGCTTCGTCCTCCGACATGTTCTCAATGCGGAACACACGAGCCTCGTCCACGTTTTGGAACCCGCCGGGAGAGCGCATGAACGCAAGCGTCGGGACGGCGACAGCAAGCACCAGGCCGGTGGCCACAAGCAAGACGGTGAGACGGCGCGGCAGGCGCGCATCGGCGGCGAGCGGCTCCTTCAGCCGCCTCGCATACACGACAAGTGCGACGAATCCGAAAAGCACGGCGATGTCCGCCAATGTGCCCGTCGCGCTGATCAGCGCGCCCCAAGCCAACTTCCCAGACGCCGGCCATTCAGTGAAGGGATGCGCGATGTTGAGCACGTCGCAGTGTCCGATGCAGCGAAGAGGCGCTGCAAAATTGCAGGACACCAGGCCCGAGACGACAAGAAAGAGCAGGCTTCTCCACCTGCGCCCGCGAAGGAGCGCGCTGGATTCGTCCGTCGCCCCCGCGCCCGCCATCTTGAACACAGCGCTGAGCGGAACCGCCAGCATCCACCTCGAAACCGACACGAGGATGATGGCGACGACAGAGGCCGCAAACGCAAGGGCAAGCACAACCGCGGCCTCGTGCGGCATCGAAAGCGCCTCGGCGCCCTTGATGCCCGCGAACATCGTGCAGAAGAATGCCATGAAGACAAAAGCCGCGACTAGCGCCAGCATAAGCAGCGAGGTGCCTACCGCACGGCCGAAAGCGGCGCCAAGCCCCTCTGTCATGTCCGACTCGTCGGACGGCTTGGCGACTTCCCGCCATGCGGCGCGGCAGATCATGACGGCGGCGAGGAGCCCGGCCGTAATCAGGACAACCGATCCGACGTTGCGCTCTCCGAGAAGCGCGATGCGCGGTATTCCGTCGCCTGCGTCGAAGCGCATCGCGATCTGATAATGGACCCACGCAAGCAGCGCATTGCCGGGCAGCAGCACCGCGCACAGCTTCAGCCAAGTCTTCCCGACCGCCCTTCTGTAGATGACGAGCGATTCAGCGAGTATGTCGATAAGAGTTTTCATTAGCAAATATTATACCAAATCCGCGGCACATCCGCCGCGCGCGATGCGGACACTCCACTCGCTGCGCTCCTTCCGCGTCCGCGCTCACTGCCGTGACGCCGCCCACATACGCGTTCGGCTGCGGCCCATATTTTTCAGGGACGAAGTGATTATAGCCAAATGCGACGGGCGAAGGGAGCGCAGCGAGTGGAGTCCGTCGCGGCAATATGGTATACTTTGCGAACACAACATTGGCGGCAACAGCAGGAGAGAAACACAATGGCTTCGCACAACCCGGATGTGGCAGAGCAGAAACAGCTCAGGGCAAGGGCGCTGGAGATCGGCAACACGCTTGAGGCGAGCGCGGTCGACGAGTTGTTCGGCCTTCTCAAATGCCGATTTCCGGAAGTGCGCCGACTTGCGGCCTCCGCGCTCGGCAAGCTCGCTCCGCGACATCCGAACGAGATGCTCGTCACCGATTACCTCGCCCAGGCCGCAGAAACCGACGACCACCCACAGGTCCGCCAGTACGCGCTCAAGGCTCTGTCGAAGTATCCGAACGCATCCGTGGCCCTTCTGGACAGGCTCAGGGACCTCGCCCGCAATCCAGATCTCAAGGACTACGTCAGAACTGCCGCCGCCGAAGCAGTCGCCGCGGCCCAGGAGGCGAACCGCACGGCATACGCCAGAAAGCACCACTGGTGCACGCGCTGCCGCAGGAGGATTAACGAAGAAGACTTCATGCGGGGCATGGAGCTCTTCGGAAAGCCATATTGCCTGCACTGCCTCGACGAACGGATCCTGGAGTCGAAGAACTTCGAGATCGTCGTCAACGAGGC
Organism: Kiritimatiellia bacterium; assembly: GCA_016284515.1. Classification (GTDB taxonomy): domain Bacteria; phylum Verrucomicrobiota; class Kiritimatiellia; order RFP12; family UBA1067; genus UBA1067. The sequence goes on from JAEEOY010000042.1 coordinate 2,169, forward strand.
GAAAGCGAAGCGTACCGAAGACGGCACCGCCGTCCAGTCGCAGGGGGAGCGGAGGATCGCCGACTATCTCTCCCTGAAGGGAGTCAGATATGTTTACGACGAGCGGTACCGGATGGCCGGGGACGTCCGCATCAGGCCAGACTTCTATCTTCCCGAATTCGACCTCTACATCGAATACTGGGGGATGGACACGCCGGAGTACGTAGAGAACATGAAGAAGAAGCTGTTCCTCTACCAACGCGCCGGGAAGAAACTCATATCCCTTTCATTCCGCGACTTCGACCGGCTTGAGGCGATTCTCGAGGAAAAGCTCTCGCGCTACATTCGGCTTTAGCCGCGCGACGGACTCCGCTCGCTGCGCTCCCTACGCCCGCCGCATTCGACCTCTTCCTCCCAAGAGGCGGATGTCCCTTCAAAAGCGGACGCGGAAGGAGCCCTCACCCAACAGCGTGCGCGCAAGGAGTGAATCGGCCGCCGAAAGCGGACGCGGAAGGAGCGCAGCGAGTGGAGTGTCCGCAAATGACTTCACGTCCCGTCGGCGGATGGCGGCTTGCGAGCCTCCTTGCCGCTATAATCATCCTAACCGCCATGTTCATTTACAGAATTCCGTGGCGAGTTTGCAATATTCTACGGACACACTATTTCACCCGTCGTCATGCGAGCATTATACCAAATCCGCGGCAGATGCGCCGCGGAGGATTGCCGCTATTTCGACTTTGCGGGGCGGCCGGTGTAGTCAAGCTTACGTGTGCGGACGAATACAAAATCAGTCTCGTCTGACTTTCCCT
>JAEEOY010000043.1 GCA_016284515.1 Kiritimatiellia bacterium
GTTCTTCTCGATGAAGCTGAGGTACGCGGGCGTCACGAGCTTCGGGTCGTTGACGAAAAGTCGTATCGTCTGCGGATTCGTCGAAACCTGGAGTCCGTAGTATATCTTGAGACGCTTCCCCTTGATCATCGGCGAGAGCGTCTTCTTCGTCGCCTTGACGATGACGTTGTTGAGCATTCCCGTCGGAATTCGCTCGCTCGCGGACGCCGCGGCGCGGTCTATCGCCTCCACGGTGCGGCGGATGTTGTACCCCGACTTGTTCGAGCAGAACACTATCGGCGCGAAGTTGAGGAACGGCATCATCGCGCGCACCGCGTCCGCCGCCTTCTTCTCGTTAGTGATCCCCTCCTTCAGCGCGAGGTCCCACTTGTTCAGCATCAGCACGCACGCGCGGTGCGCGTCGAGTATCTTGCCGGCGATGCGCTTGTCCTGCATCGTCGGACCCATCACCGGATCAAGCAGAAGAATCACCACGTCCGCCTCCTCGATCGCCTGCTCCGAACGGAACAGCGAGAAGTTGTCCACGGACGTCTTGGACATCTTCGTGTGCGGCTTCATCCCCGCCGTGTCGACGAGCATGTAGCGCCTCGCCTCGGGTCCGGAGCCGATAGTGAAAGGAACCTCCACCGCGTCGCGCGTAGTGCCGGCGATTTCCGAAACGATGACGCGCGGGGCGTTGAGAAGACGATTCACATACGATGACTTGCCGGCGTTGGGCCTTCCGACGATCGCAACGCGGAGCGGCCTCTTGGAGTTCTCCTCCTCCTCGTCAACGGGCGGCAGCTTCGAGACGACGTCGGAGACAAGCGCCTCGACGCCCCTTCCGTGCTCCGCGCTCGTTGCGAAGACGGGGAGTCCGAAGCGCTCGAACTCCGCGGCACGCCAATCGTCGTCCGCAGTGTCGCACTTGTTCGCGGCTATGACGCACGGTACGCCTGACTTTCTGACGGCCGCTATGACCTCCGAGTCAAGCGGGGTTATCCCCTCGCGCGAGTCGACGACGATGACGCAGACGGCGGAATCCTCGACCGCGAGCGCAGCCTGTCCCTTCGTCTCCTCGTCGAGCGGATCGTGCGTGACGCGGCGGTCGAAGGCGATTCCGCCCGTGTCGACGAGCATCACCTTGCGGCCCTGCACCTCAACCTCGCGCGTCACGCGGTCGCGCGTCACGCCTGGCTGATCGAAAACAATGGCCACGCGCTTCTTCGCTATGCGGTTGAAGAGCGCGCTCTTGCCCGTGTTGGGCCGGCCGACGAGGGATACGACGTTCATGGCATTGATCTCACTTTCGCCGTAAATTATACCAAAAATGGCCGCTGCGCGCCGAATCGCGCGCCATGCGGCCATGTGGGTGGTTTTGCACGGCTGCTACTGCACTAGAACGCTGCGCGTCTCGTAGTGCCCCGGCTGCCACACGCGGATCACCGTGCCGTTCGGCTGGACCTGGTCCACGTACGCCCCGGGAACCCATACATGCTGGGTCGAGTATACCGGCTGCGACGTGTAGACCGGAGTGGTAACGACCGTGGGCGCGCTCACCACGCTGCTCGCCACGACCGCCGGCGCGATGAGCGCATCCGCTATCACACCGCCGACCACTCCGCCGACAAAGCCGGGCCAGAAGTGGCTTCCGCCGCGGCCCCAGCTGCTGTAGTGGTGGTGGTGGCGGTACATGGGCGGAGGCGGCGGACGGTGCATCGGCATGCGCGGTCCCATGTGGTGGTGCATCATCGGCATCGGCCCGCGAGGTCCGCCGAAGCCGCCGCGAGGTCCACCGAAGCCGCCGTGAGGCCTCGCGAGAAGAGTTCCCGCGACAAGTGCCGTAGCGACTGTCATCAGTATTTTCTTGTTCATTTTCTCGTTCCTTTCTCCGCGCTTTCTCGCGGTTCACACGGTTAGGAATGCCTGCGCGGAAAAACTGACACGGATTTCGACAAAATAATCACATTTTTTTGCCGGCTTCCCATTTCTGCCAGCTTTCGCGCATAAACTTGATGGAACGTGAAAATATCTGGTCGACATTGGCCGCGGAGGAAACATCCAGGAAGTCCCGTATCTCCTCGCTGGAGAGATGGAAGCGCGTCTTGAGGAGGTGGATGTAGCACCTTTCGGGGTCTTCGTTCCATAGGAGACGGAAGAAATAAAGCGTCATGCGCCAGACCTCGAGGCGCAGCGTCTCCTGATCGTGCACCGGAAGCGCCATCGCCTCCCCCTCTCCCTCGGCGTCGGGATGCGCGCCCTCTATGGAAATCTCGCCGTGCTTGTTGGGGTCCGCATTGAGGACATATCCCCTCACATAGCGCTTGAGCCATCCCTCGAAACTGCCCTCTCCGCGGTAGAGGTCGATCTTTCCCTTCCCGATCATCTCCTCGTACAGCATTCCCATCAGGTCGCCTGCCGTGAGCGAAAAGCGCTCCATCATCTCGGCGGACCTCATCGACTTCGACTCCGGCTCGACGACGCGCTCCCAGACGAGCTTCCATCCGGCGTCTTCGCCGTTCTTGACTAGCCTGTGCCATTCTTTGTCGTCCATGGTCTGCCTCCCTGAATCAGCCAAAAGTCGGTACGCCCGGAATCGGCTGCATGCCGTCCCTGTGCAACCAGATCGGCACGGAGTGCTTCCCTGCGACGAACTGGGCAAACGTCATCGACGCTTCTCCGTCCTTCACCGTCAGCTTCTGCCCCGCGAACTCGAAGACGCCGGACTCCACCGGAAGCTCCTCGCCGTCGACAATCGTAATCGGTAGCACCGTCTCCGCCGTGGAGCCCGGCGGAAAGGTGACCTTCGCGATCCAGCGCATCTTCATGTCCTTCGTCGGATGCGAATGGAACGTCATGATTATCGTCTTGCCTTCTGGCGTCTTCATTTGCAGATATAACCTTTGCTGTGAAATATTATACCATATCCGCCGCGCGACTTCACATCGCGAGCACCGCTTCGGCAAACTCCGCAAGGTCGCGGTACACGCCCGCCGCGTACTCGTCGAGAGACGTCGGCTGCGCGTTGACGATGAAGACCTTCCCGCCCGCCTGCAGCGTCATCCGCGGCAGACCCGCCGCGGGGAACACGGTGAGAGACGTGCCCAGCACGAGGAAGACGTCGCTCTTTATCGCGAGCGACTGCGCGGACGTAAACGCGGCCTCCGGAAGCGCCTCGCCGAAGAACGTGATGTCCGGCTTGTATGCGCCGCCGCATTTGCAGTGCGGCACGGGCTCGCTCTTGAGCATCTCGAGGATCTCGTCGTAAGTCTTCTCGTCTCCGCACCTGCGGCAGTGGTGCAGGATCGGCGAGCCGTGCACCTCGTAGACGTTGGCGCTGCCCGCCTTCTGGTGCAGCATGTCGATGTTCTGCGTCGCGATGCCCTTTAGGAGCCCGAGGTCCTCTAGGTGCGCGAGAGCCTTGTGAACCGGCCCAGGCTGGTACTTGCCGAGTCCGTAGACAAGTTCGGAGCAGCCCGAGTAGTACACGGACGGATCGCGGTCGAACCAATCAATGTCGAATATCCGCTCCGCGTTAGGCTGGCGGTAGAACCCCTGCGGCCCCCTGAAGTCTGGAATTCCGCAGAGCGTCGACACGCCTGCGCCCGTGAGACAGCCGACGCACTTCGCGCCCTTCAGCGCCTCGACGAGCCGCTTCATTTCGCAACCTCCTCGACGAGGTCCGCAACTCGCGCAGCGGCGTCGGGCGTCGCAAGCGCGCGCATCTTCTCCGACATCGCGGCAAGCTTCTCCGGATGGTCGTAGCGCTCGAGGATGTAGCGACAGAGCTGCTTCGGCGTGAGCTGCGACTGGCTCGCCTCGTCCGCCGCACCCTTCGCCGCGAACGCGTCCGCGTTGAAGTGCTGGTGGTTGCGCATGGCGGACGGAAGCGGAATCATCATGGCGGGCTTACCGCACGCCGCGAGCTCGAAGCACGTCGACGCGCCGGCGCGCGCGATCACGAGGTCCGCAGACGCAAACGCATCCGCCATCTCGCGCTCAAACGCATGGACGCGCGCGGGAAGCGCGACGTGCGCGTAAGTGGCCATCACGTCGCCTTCGTCCTTGGTTCCAGTCTGGTGGATGACGTAGAGCGTGCGGCCCTTCGTCCAGCGCTTGTCAAGTTCCGCCTTCGCCATCGCAAGCGCCTCGCTAGCGAGGCAGTTGACCATGTGTGCGCCCTGCGAGCCGCCCGTAACGAACACGACGAACGCGTCGGCGGGGATGAATTCGAAGCGCTTTCCGGACGAGATGTCGGCGCGGACGGGGAGTCCGGTGCGGACCGTCTCGCATCCTGGAAGATGCTTCGCCGTAACGTCGAAGCTTATCGCGACCTTCTTCGCAAAGCGGGAGAGGAACTCGACTGCGCGGCCGGGAATCGTGTTCGCCTCGTGTAGGACGACTGGAATTCGGCGTCCACGCGCGGCGAGGACCGGCGGAAGCGACGAGTAGCTGCCCATCGCCAGGACGACGTCCGGCGACTCCTTGCGCATCTCGCGCCTGCAGCGCAGTATCGACGCGAGTATGGAAAGACCGTTGCGAATCGACAGCTGCCGCGCGCCAGTCGAGAACGTCGCCCCGTGCCAGTTGCGCATCACGCTCGACTCGATGTCGCGTCCCGAATCCCACACGGTGACCTCGTGTCCGCGCCGCTTGAGCTCCTCCGCCACGGCAAGCCCCGGGAACGCGTGTCCGCCCGTGCCGCCACATGCCACAACTATCTTCATGCGATTGAAATCCTCCGTCTCACTTGCGGATCACTCCGTCTCCGGTAACGAGGTACTTGTACGTGGTAAGCTCCTCAAGCCCCATCGGACCCCTCGCGTGCAGCTTGTCGGTCGAGATGCCAATCTCCGCGCCCATTCCGAACTCACCGCCGTCCGTGAAACGAGTGGATACGTTGTGGTATACGCACGCTGAGTCGACGTCGCGAAGGAACTCCGCCGCGCGCTCCTCATCGTTCGTGACGATGCACTCGGAGTGGTGGGAGGAGTTCGCGTTGATGAAGTCGATCGCCGCGCGCACGTCCGCCACCTTCGCCACGTTTATGTCGAGCGAGAGGTACTCCGTGCCGGCCTCGTTCTCGTGGAGAGTGACGCCCTTGTCCTTCGCCCACGCCTCGACCATCGGCATGAAGAGCGGCGCGAGCTTCTCGTGGACGAGCAGGCACTCCGCCGCATTGCACACGCCGGGACGCTGCGTCTTCGCGTTGTCGAGGATCGAAAGCGCCATCGCGAGGTCCGCCTTGTCGTCGACATAGATGTGGCAGACGCCCTTGTAGTGCTTCAGCACCGGAACAAGCGCCGCCTCGCACATCGCGCGGATGAGCCTCTCGCCACCGCGCGGAATCGCGACGTCGACGAGTCCTACCGCACGGACGAGCTCCGTCACCGCGGCGTGGTCCGTCGTCTCCACGAGCTGCACGGCGTCGCCCACTCCGGCGCTCTTCACGGCCGCGGCAAGCGCCTTGTTCGTCTCAAGCGCCTCCTTGCCTCCGCGCAGTATGACGGCGTTCCCCGTCTTAAGGCAGAGCGCTGCGGTGTCGATGAACACGTTGGGGCGGCTCTCGAAGACGACGGCGATCACGCCGATCGGGACGCGCACCTTGCGGATCTCGATGCCGCTCGGACGCTCCCTGGTCCAGATCGTCTCCCCGACCGGATCGGGCAGCGATGCCACGTGCCTCACGCCTGCGACCATCGCGTCGAAACGCGCCGGGGTAAGGGTGAGCCTGTCGACCATCGCGGACGCGAGGCCGTTCTCCTTCGCTCGGGCGACGTCCGCGGCGTTTGCGACGCGGATCTCGTCCGCATGCGCCTCAAGCGCCTTCGCGATTGCGAGGAGCGCATCGTTCTTTGCGGACGTCGTCATCCGCGCGAGTTCTGCGGAAGCCGCGCGCGCGCGGACCGCCATTTCGTGTATTGTCTCTTGTATTGTCATCTGCGTGACGGATTTTCAAATTGCCTGATCGTGTCGAGAAGGTACTCCGCAAGGTCGGGATCGGCCTCGAAGATGTTCTCCCTCTCTGAATACGTTACGTTGTTTATGTTCGCCCTGACGGCGATGAAGCGCTTGTACTCCGTTTTCTTCTTCTCGGACTTACCCCATTTCTCGCGGTCAAGTACGCCGCGGTTTACGAGGTCCTGGAAGATGTCGTTTACGTGCTTGGGGTCGATCTCGATGCGCTGGGTCTTGATGTCGTGCCATTCGTCGTCCTTGTAGCCCTTCGCGAAGTCGTCCGAGACGAGCTTGCTCGTCCCCTTCTTGACCTCGACATGGCCCATGCCGTTCAGCATCAGCGACACGCGGCGCGTCGACTTGCGGCTCGAGTCGAGCGTGTTGTAGTAGTGGATCTCCATCCAGTTGAGAGGGCTCTCCTCGACGGTGATGTAGGGATTGACCCAGAACGGACCACACCCCTCCGCGGCCGCTAGCGCGACGCACGCCGCAGCGGCGCGGAGCACTTTGCAGATTCTATTCATTCATTCCATCCTTCCATGTCCGGTCGTAGACACCATGCGCCAGTGCCGCGGTTAGTTGCCGAGGTCCATCTTCGCGCTGACCTGGCGCGGACGGTCGTAGCACGCGAAGAGCGCATCCGTGAAGCGCCTGTCGGGCTCCCTGGTGAAGAGGCTTACGAGCGGGACGATCACGAACCCGGCGAGCATGGCGATCGCGCCGGAGTGGATCGGGTTCATCGTCACGCCGGACCACAGCTCGGGCTTCCAGCCGAAGACGTTCGCCGTAGTGAGGCTGACGGCGAAGACGAAGCACGCCCAGCACGCAGTCTTCGTCGTGCCCTTCCAGTAGAGCGAGTAGAGGAACGGCGCGAGGAACGAACCGGCCATCGCGCCCCACGACACGCCCATCATCTGCGCTATGAAGGCGATCGGGTTCTTGCTGTTGTACTGCACCAGGGCAAGCGCCGCGCTCACGGCGATGAAGACGACGAGGAGCACGCGGATGCAGAGCACCTGCTTCTTCTGCGTCATGTCCTTGACGATGGTCCCGCGTATGAAGTCGATCGTGAGCGTCGAGCTTGACGTCATAACGAGCGAGGAAAGCGTCGACATCGAAGCGGAGAGGACGAGAATCACCGTCATCGCGATGAGCACCGGACCGAGTCCCGAGAGCATCGCGGGAATCACGGCGTCGAATCCGCCGACGGGCAGGCCCTTGTCGGTAACGCCGATCTCAAAGGAGAAAAGCCGCCCGAAGCCGCCGAGGAAGTAGCATCCGCCTGCGACGACGAACGCAAAGAGCGTCGAGATGATCGTGCCTTTCCTGATCGCGTCCTCGTTCCTTATGGCGTAGAACTTCTGCACCATCTGGGGAAGCCCCCACGTGCCGAGCGAGGTGAGTATAACGACGAAGAGGAGGTTCAGCGGATCCGGGCCGAAGAACGAGGTGAATATGCCGGGAGTCGTCGTCACCGATGGATCCGTGACGCGCGCGAGGCCGTCGAGCGAAGCGGCGAAGCCGCCCTTCTGGGAAAGCACGGCGCTGATCAGGGCGACGAGCCCGCCAAGCATGATGATCCCCTGGATGAAGTCGTTGATCGCCGTCGCGAGATAGCCGCCGGCAATGACGTAGATCGCCGTGAGCACGGCCATCACCACGATGCACGCCGAATAAGAGAAGCCCGGGAACGCCATCGAGAAGAGGCGCGAGAGGCCGTTGTACAGCGACGCCGTGTATGGGATGAGGAACACGAAGATGATCACTGACGCCGCAAGCTTGAGCGACGGGGAGTCGAAGCGCTTGGCGAAGAAGTCGGGCATTGTGGCCGAGTCTAGGTGCTGCGACAGGAGCCTCGTGCGCCGCCCGAGGATTATCCAAGCAAGGAGGGAGCCTATGAGCGCGTTGCCTATGCCGACCCATGTCGCCGAGATGCCGTACTTCCACCCGAACTGCCCTGCGTAGCCGACGAACACGACGGCGGAGAAGTAGCTCGTGCCGTAGGCGAACGCCGTGAGCCACGCGCCGACGGAACGTCCGCCGAGCACGAACCCGTCCACTGACCCCGCTCCGCGGCGGCACTTGAACCCTATCCAGAGAAGAACCGCGAAGTACGCGGCGAGAAGCGCTATTTTCATTTTCTATTCGACTTTTTGGGTAACAGACAATTTCTATTTCCGCATATTATACCAAATCGCGGCGCGCATATGGCGATCTACGCGAAAGAAACGCAAGGTCGGGAAGCATAAACGAAGAAGGCCGCCGGCTTGACGCCGACGGCCTTCTTTCATTGCGCTGTGCGCGCGAATGTTACTTCGCGATCACGCGGGCCATCTCGACGACCTTGTTCGAGTAGCCCCACTCGTTGTCGTACCAAGCGCAGACCTTGACGAACGTCGGGTCGAGCTGGATGCCGGCCTTGACGTCGAAGACGGAGGTCTTGGACTCGTTGCGGAAGTCGGTGGAGACGACGGCCTCGTCGGTATAGCCGAGGACGCCCTTGAGACCGCCCTTGGCGATCTCGGTCTCGCTGGCCTTCTTCATCGCCGCGCAGATCTCCTCGTACGTCGCGGGCTTCTCGAGCTCGGCCGTGAGGTCGACGAACGAGACGTCAGACGTGGGAACGCGGACGGACATGCCCGTGAGCTTGCCGTTGAGCGCCGGGAGAACCTTGCCGACGGCCTTCGCCGCGCCCGTCGAGGACGGGATCATGTTCTCGAGGATGCCGCGGCCGCCGCGCCAGTCCTTCTTGGACGGACCGTCGACGGTCTTCTGCGTCGCCGTGGCGGCGTGGATCGTCGTCATGAGGCCGCGCTTGATGCCGAAGGTGTCGTTGAGGACCTTCGAGATCGGCGCGAGGCAGTTCGTCGTGCAGGAGGCGTTGGAGATGATGTCCTGTCCGGCGTACGTCGTGTGGTTGACGCCGTAGACGAACATCGGGGTCGCGTCCTTGGAAGGAGCGGACATGATGACCTTCTTGGCACCGGCCTGGATGTGCATGCGGGCCTTCTCGTCCGTGAGGAAGAGACCCGTGGACTCGACGACGATCTCGGCGCCGACCTCGTCCCACTTGAGCTGGGTCGGGTCCTTCTCCGCGGTGAGGCGGATCTTCTTGCCGTCGACGATCATCGTGTTGCCCTCGACCTTGATGTCCTTCTTGAACGTGCCGTGGACCGAGTCGTACTTGAGCATGTACGCGAGGTAGTCAGGATCGAGGAGGTCGTTGATGCCGACGATCTCGACGTCGCTGAAGTTCTCGACTGCCGCGCGGAAGACCATGCGGCCGATGCGGCCGAAGCCGTTGATGCCAATCTTGATTGCCATTTTTTGTTTTCCTTTGTTTGGTTAGTTGTTACTGTTGAAAGTTGGTGCCGTCAGCCCGAAGCACGCAGAGCCGTAAGGCGAAGCACACGACGGGCTGACGATCCATATTACGCCTTCTTGACCTTGCCGGACTTCAGGCAGCGCGCGCAGACGGTGATCCGCTTGACGTTGCCCTTCTCGTCCGCGGCGCGGACGGTCTGGAGGTTCGGAAGGAAGCGGCGCTTGGTGATGCCGGTCGTGTGGAGACCGATGCCGCCCTTGTACTTCGGCGAGCCCTTGCGGACGACGACGTTGCCGACCGACGGACCCTTGCCGCATATTGAGCAAACTCTGGACATTTTTCAGTTCCTTTCGTTCGAGTTGGTTTACTTTGCCTCGCCGGGCTGCCACTCGACGTTCGCGAACGCGTTGTCGAACGCGGCGGAGAGTCCGCCCAGGTTCTCGCTGCCCGCAGTCTTGGCGGTGATGGCGGCAGGCGTCTCGCCCGCGGCCTCAGCCTCGAGAGCCTTGACTTCGTCCTCGGTCATGGTCATCGCGCGGATCGACAGGCCGATGCGGCGCTCACCGCGGTCAACCTTGACCACGCGGGCCTCGACTTCCTGGCCGACGTCGAGAGCGTCCTTGACCTTCTCGATGCGCTGGTCGCTGATCTGCGAGATGTGGACGAGTCCGTCCACGCCGTCCTCGAGCTCGATGAACGCGCCGAACGAGGCGATCTTGGAGACCTTGCCCTTGACGACCATGCCGACCGGATACTTGCTGGCGATCGCGTCCCACGGATCGGTCTGCGCCTGCTTGAGGCCGAGAGAGATGCGCTGCTCCTTCGGATTGACGTCGAGCACGACTGCGTCGACGACCTGGCCCTTCTGGAGGCACTCCGACGGATGGTTGATCTTGCGCGTCCAGCTCATGTCGCTGACGTGGATCATGCCGTCGATGCCCTCCTCGAGCTCGACGAACGCGCCGTAGGCCGTGAAGTTGCGGACCTTGCCCGTGACCTTCGAGCCGACGGGGAAGCGGTCCTGCACCGTGTCCCAGGGGTTCGCCTGCGTCTGGCGGATGCCGAGGGCGATCTTCTGGTTCTCGACGTCGATCGAGAGGACGACAACCTGAACCTCGTCGCCGACGGAGAGCATGTCGCTCGCGCGGGCAACGCGCTTGGTCCAGCTGAACTCGCTGATGTGGACGAGACCCTCGATGCCAGGGGCGATCTCGACGAACGCGCCGTAGGCGGCGAGGTTGACGACCTTGCCCATGACGCGGGCGCCGACCGGGAACTGGTCCTGGATCGCGTCCCACGGATTGGGCGTGGTCTGCTTGAGGCCGAGCGACACGCGCTCGCGCTCGCGGTCCACGTCGAGCACCATGACGTCGAGCTCCTGGCCGACCTTGATGAGCTCGCTCGGATGCTTGATGCGGCCCCAGCTCATGTCGGTGATGTGGAGGAGACCGTCGATCGCGTCCTCGATGGAGACGAACGCGCCGAAGTCGGTGATGTTCTTCACGCGGCCCTTGCGGATCTCGCCCTTCTGGAGGCTCGCGAGGAGCTCCGCCTTCTTCTCGGCCTGCACGCCCTCGATGAGCTCGCGGCGCGAGACGATGAGGTTGCGGCGCTCGTTGGAAATCTTGATGACCTTGAACTCGTAGGTCTGCCCGACATAAGGCTCGAGCTCCTTGACGGGAGTGACCTCGACCTGGCTGCCGGGGAGAAACGCCTCGACGTCGTCGATCTTGACGAGAAGGCCGCCCCTGACCGCACTCTTGATCGTGCCGGTGACGATGCTGCCCTCGACGTAGCGCTCCTGTATCTTGTCCCAGCGGATCTTCTCGTCCGCGGCGCGCTTGGAGAGGACGACCATTCCGGTCTTGTCGTTCTCGAGCTCGCGGAGCATGACCGTGACCTTGTCGCCGACCTTGGGCTCGGCGTCATCGCCGAACTCGGACACGTCGATCGAACCAACGGACTTGTAGCCGATGTCGATCATCACGTCGTCACCCTTGATCCCGCTGACGGTGCCTTCAATGAGGCTGCCGTTCTTGAACTTTGACTCCTGCCCGGCGCTTGCGAGCATCTCCGCCATCGCGGCGGACTTCTCTCCCGGAGGAGTCGGCTTCCTGATTGCCATTTACTTTTTCTTTCTGTTTGTTTAGATCGCGGTTTTCTGCCGCGTCCACCCCGTTTTTGGGCGTGGAGCGAATATTATATCAAAAATGACTGCGAAAATGCAATACGGCGTCGTTTTTTTGTATTTTTGGCAAAGATGCCAACTTCAGCACCCAAGAAAGCAGCCACACGATGCCTTATGCCCCGGCCTTGAAGACCGCGAAGACCTTCGCGGCGGCGCGGTCGAGCTGGCGGCGGCGGAACTCGCCGAAGAGCGGCAGCTTGAGCGGCGCGGAGCGCACGACCTCCGCAGTCTCCTCGCGGACGCCCTCCCAGACCAGCCTGAGCCCGTCGTCCGAGCCCACGGCCATCCTGCGCCTGTACTCGGACGCGAATATCTCGTCCACCTTCCCGGCGAGCCCCACGCGCGCAAGGCGCGTGGAGAGGCTTGTCGTCGCGTAGGTCGCGAAAAGCCCCAACGCGCCAGCGAGCGCCCCCGCAGACTTGGCGAGGAAGCTGCCGTCGCCGAACTTAGCCGTGGAGAGATACCAGACGCCGATGGCAGCCGCGGCCGACAGGAGGATGCCGAATGCCGCGTGCACGAATCGGCGCCACGCGATGCGGCGAGCCACGTGGTTCACGATGCACATGCGTATGGAAAGTCCCGAGAAGTCGGCGTTCGCCTGCGAGAAGACGTTGTCGCGGCGGCGTCCGGCGGCGTCGCGGAAGACGCCGAGGAACTCGTCGCGGTGTCTGTCGAAGTCTGCGAGGTCCAGTCCACCCGGCATCGGCGTGCGCGCCTCGCCCGAGTAGACGGTCCATATCTTCGGAAGGTCCTTCGTCCGCAGGACGCGCGCAAGGTTCCAGCACACGGTCCCGTAGGTGCGGGCGAAGTCGTACATGCTCGAGAACGCGTCGCACTTGTTTACGAGGACGCGGAGCTTGAACTCGACGCCGCGCAGGCAGCTGGCGAAGACGTTGACCGTCTCGCCCGTCGTGCCGGGCTTGTCGGGGTCGAGGAGGAAGAACACCATGTCGCACAGCTCCGCGAGCGTGCGCACGACGCCTTCGAAGTTGTACGCGCGGTCGACGGTCTGCTCGGCCGAGTCTATCATGCCGGGACTGTCGATCAGCGTGACGCCGCGCAGAGTCTCGCGCTTCCTGTACTTGATGCGCAGCCGCTGGAGAAAGTTGCCGCCGAACATCCTGAGCTCGGAAAACTCGGAAGGAAGGCGCGCAAGAGCCGCAGGCCCCCACACGTCCTGCTCCTCCTCGCCGTACATTATGACTGTAAAGCCGTCGTCCGTCGGCGCAAGACCGACGTCCTGAACCGGCTCTCCGCCGATCACCCAGTTGATGAGCGAGGACTTCCCGGACGAGTGGTTGCCAAGGAAGACCATGCACGGCGTTCCGCCCCCGGTGACGGTCGGACGCGTGAAATGGTAGTAGTAGCGCGAGGCGAGCGGACTGAACCGCTCGTAGTCCTTCCGCACCAGCTCCTCGAATTTGTCGGATTGATTTCCCATATGTACCGCTATTATACCATAACAAACGGCGCAAGCGGGAAAAATCAGACTTCCCTTCCCGGGCCGCTTCAGTCAAGCGGCTCGGTTGTGAACGGCGAGGCCGGAAGTCCTTCGACGTTGTAGAGGTTGCAGTTCCCCATCGGGTTGGCGCGGTGTGCGTAGCGGACGTTCTTCGGCTCGGCGACGTCGGCGCACGAAACCACAACCGTCTTGCCGTCGATCACCGCGTCCGCCCAGTGCCACTGTCCGTCCGCGCCCTGGATCGCGAACCCGCGGAGCTTCCCGTCGGGCGTGGGCGTAGGCTTCTCGCCGGGGGTGTCGGGGCCCTTCTCGCCGGCCATGAGTCCGCCGCCGACGTGGTCGAAGGAAAGACGGATCGACGAACCCTCAACCTTCATGCCGGTGTAGAGCGGACCGGACACGACGATATCCTTCTCTCCGTAGACGTCGCGGCGCGCCCAGAGGGACAGACGGTAGCCGACGTCGTACTTGTTCTTCGGATGGATGTCGCGGTCGTTGCCGATGTCGATGGTGACGGCAAGGCCCGTTCCCGGAATCGTCTGAGCGGCGACGCGCATCGCGTTGCGGATGCGCGCGTAGCCGTTGCCGCCCGCGGGATCGGACGTCCTGTCGGTGAAGCTCGAGAGCTGCACGATGTAGAACGGGAAGTCGTAGCCCCACTTCGCGCGCCATCCGGCGGCAAGCGCCTCGAGCTTGTCGGCGTAGCTCTTGCCCTCGCCTCCGTTCGAGCAGCCCTGGTACCAGAGCGCGCCGGTGATCGGGAAGCGGACGATCGGCTCGATCATCGCGTTGTGCTGGCGCGTCCAGAACGGCGCCTCCGGAGGCTGTCCGACGTCGTCGAAGTTTCCGGAAGCGGCGGCGGCGCGCACCTTCTCAGCCCAGTTGACGATGTCTTCGCGTCCCTTCTTCACGGAGTCCGCCATTCCGGCGAGCGACGGAACCTTCGCGATTCCCTCGGCGCAGATGAACGGCTCGATGCAGCACCCGCTCCAGTTGTCGTCGAGAATGCCGATCGGAATCCCCGTGCGCGAGTTGATCTCGCGGGCGAAGAAGTATCCCATCGCCGTGACGTTGTTGAGAACGTCGCCGACTGCGACGTGCCACGGACCCTGCGCGGCGGTGCGGAACTTCACCGGCCACGGGGCCGTCATGTGGTTGAACTTTATGGAGCGGATGTTCGGATAGTCCTTGGACTTCGCCTTCTCCGCGTCGCCGTTGATGATTCCCCAGCCGAACGACATCTCGGAGTTGGACTGTCCCGAGACGAGCCAGACGTCGCCTACAAGAACGTTTGTGAGCACGATGGAGTTCTTTCCGGCCACCTTGAACTCGGCGCCGTCCTTCACGACGGGAAGCGCCGGAAGCCTGACCTCCCAGTCGCCCGACGTGTCGGCCTGCGCCTTCGCCTCGTTGCCAAGGAAGGTAACGGTCACACTTTCGCCCGGATCCGCCTTGCCCCAGACGGGCAGCGGTCTGCCGTGCTGCAGCACCATGTTGTCCGTGAAGACGCCGCTGAGCGTCACATCAGCAGAAGCGGCAGCAGCCGCGATGGCAATTCCAGCGAACAGTGTCTTTTTCATCGTATCCCCTTTTTGTGTTTTTTGGAATGTGGGAATTATATCAAATTCTGTACTCACTGTGGGGCGAATCGTGGGGCTATTCGGCGACCAGGCGGAAGAAGCCAGACGACGTCGCGCGGTCGACGTCGAGCGTGAGCACGCCGTCCGCAGCCGCCGCGCCGAGCCAGGAGTCCTCGATGTGGCAAGACTGGATGACGAGCCCCGCGCTGTCTAAAAGCCTGATGTCTATGTCGCCGTTCGTTATGTACTGGCTTGGCCAGTTCGCCGCTAATTCTATCAATAGCGGCGTGAAAGAGGAACCCCCACCATCAGGGGGTCACTCGGGCCTGTCGGTGTACACCCGAACGTCGCGGACGGTCATCTTCACGCCAGTGTCGTTATTCCAGGTGTTTCCATCCGGCGGATCTGGCACGTAGCCCTTCGAGTCGTTGAACATGTACGTCTCGAATCGGGTGAGCTTCGCGCCATTCAGCCTGGCGGACGGAATCTTGTGAGTCATCGTCATCCACTCGCCCGGCCTCTCGTACGCGGCCATCGGGCTGTCCCTGAGGCAGCTCATGGCGGCGATGCGGACGGCGTCCTCGCCCTTCTTCGAACCCTCGCCCCAGACGCGCGCGTTGCCGTTCACGATGTACTTGAGCCAAGCGTTGCCCTTGGGCGGATTCGGATGTGTCGCCTCGACCTTGATCTCGTAGCGCACCGTCACGTCATAGTCCTCCTGTCCGGAGAGATCGACGTCGCAGTCCACGCCGAACATGAGTTCGTGCGACTCGACCGACTTCTCGCCCTCGAGGAGCGTGGAGATCGGATGCGGCTCGACGCGGCGCACCTTGAGGATCTCGGCGGACCCTTCGAGCGAGCGGACCGCGCGGTTCACCTCCAGCTGCGTCGCCTCCTTGTCGGCATTGACGGCCGCCGCTTTGCGGAAGAGGCCCTTGTACTCGTCCGCGGACTCGGCGGTGTAGCGCGAGAAGTCGCGGACCCGCCCCTCGATCGCCTTGCGCAGCACGTCCTTGTTGACGCTCGCGTGGTATCCGGCGTTCGCGCGCGCCTCGAGAAGCGCCGCGGCGGCGCGGCGGAGCGCAACGACGTTCTCGCCGGCGATCGCCTCGCGGGCGGTCTTCGCCGCGCGGTCGTGCAGTGCAATCCTGTCAGGGCAGTCGCACGAGCCCGAAAGCTTCTCGTCAAGCATCGCCGCGACCTTCTCGCGCTCCTCCTCGAGCGTGACGTCGACGACGCGGCAGTTCTCGATCTTCGCCGTCACCGAGGCGGAACGCTTGAACTTGTCCTGGAAGTTGAAGTTCATGAAGACGCGGTCGATGGTCGCCCAGTCGATCTTGCCGCGGGACATGTGCGCGGGCTCCTGAGCGCGGAAGCCCTTGTCGATGAACGGCAGGCCCGTCGTGCCGTCGGGATTCACCACCGCAAGCGGAATCACGACCTCGGTGCGGCCCCAGTCCTTGATGTAGTCGCACACGTTCCAGCCATAGTTGTGCTCGTTGTTGTCGGTGAGTCTCCCTCCAAACACCTGGAGATCGGGGTCGTTGTCCTTCTGCGCGACGTCGCGCGAGCGCAGCTTGATCCACGATCCGCCGGCTATGGCGTTGGCAAACGGAGTGCGGTAGTCGGAAGGCTCGAGCGTTATCGTGAAGCGCAGCTCCAGCTTCTTCGGATCGTGCGACGTGAAGTCGCTCTCCACCTCGCGTCCGGCGGCGTCGCGGATGCGCGACCAGTTGACCCAGATGCTCTTGCCTGCGTTGAAGTGCCAGAGCTTGTTGGCAGAACGGAAATCAGCGACAAGGTACCTGTAGTCGCGCAGGTTGGCCTTGACGGCGAGAAGTTCGCGGCACGCCTTGTCGATCTGCGCCGTCGTCGCATCCTCGTCGAAGAACACCTCGCGCGCCTTCTGGATTTCGGCGCGGTACGCGGCGAGCGTCTCCGGATCATAGTCGTCTCCCGAAACCTTGATCCTGATCGCCTCCTCGAGCGCGTCGCGGTCATACAGCGCGGCCTTCGCCCTTTCGGCGGCGCGCGGCACATTTGCCGCGGGAGCGGACTTCGAGATGTCCGTCGTGTCGGGCGTTCCGTCCGTGACGGCGATCGGGAACGACGCGGACTTCACGGACCCCTTGTAGTCAACCTTCGCCGTGATCGTCGCGACACCCGGCTTCACGCCGGAGACAACGCCCTTCTCGCACACGGTGGCGACTGAGGGATCGGAGGACGAATACGAAACCTTCGCGGCGGAGGCCGGGAGGATGCGGTCGTCCTTGAGCGAGAATCGGACATCCGAGGCGACTGTCTTGCCGACATGAACAACGACGTCGCGCGGATTCGCCGTAACGACGGAAACCGTCTCGGCAAGCGCGCCGGAAACAGCGAGCGGGAAGCTGGCCTTGACGTCCGTCGCGGAAGCCGCGACCTCAAGCGTCCAGTCGCCGTTGGGGACGACCTTCTTGGTTCCGTTCCAGAACGCGCAGTCGGATACGTCGATGTCGATGTTCGCCGTCTTCGTCTCGCCCGGCTTCAAGTCGACCTTCGCGAAGCCCATGATCTGCTTCGCGGGGAGCCCCCTGCCCTTCGGATAGACGACATACGCCTGGACGATTTCGGAGCCCTCGCGCTTCCCCGTGTTGGTGACATCGACGGAAAGCGAGACCTTGCCGTTCGCGTCGGCCTTCTTCGCGCTGGCCTTCGCGTTCGCGTACTTGAACGTCGTGTAGCTGAGTCCGTAGCCGAACGGATAGTCGACCGCACCCTTGAAATACTGGTATGTGTATCCGCCAGCGGGATAGTCCTTCTCCTCGGGAAGGAACTTCTCCTTGAGTCCGTACTGGCGGATGCCGGGAAGGTCGCTTTCCTTCGCGTACCACGTGAACACGAGCTTTCCGCAGGGATTCGCGTCGCCGAAGAGCTGGCGGGCAAGTCCGACGCCCTGTCCCTGTCCGTTCTGCGACGACCAGAGTATGGTCTTGACTGCGTTCTTGAAGAGTCCGAGTTCGACGACATTGGAAGTCTGAAGGAACACGACTGTGTTTTTGTTGAGCTTCGCGACGTTCGCGGCGATCTTGTCCTGGTTGCGCGTGAGGCGAAGCACCTCGCGGTCCTTGCCCTCGCTCGAGTCGTCATGCTCGTCGGCAGCCACGACAATGACGCAGTCAGCGGCCGAGATCACAGCCTTGTCCTCTTCCCTGATCTCGCCATTATCGCCGAACGTGTCGACGAGCTTGAGTTCGGTCGCGCGATTGTGGACGAAGAGGTAGTCGTCGATTCCGGCATAGCAGGAGATGCGGTTCTTCTCCTTGGGCTTTCCATGGTAGTTGCCGAGGAAGCACGTGTCCGCCCTGTCGCCCACAACGACGACCTTGCGCAGCTTGCGGACGTCGAGCGGAAGGAACGAGCCCACGTTCTTGAGGAGAACCACGCCGCGGGCGGCAGCCTCGTCGGCGAGCGCGCGGTGTTCCTTGGTCTCGACTGTATTTGCGAACGAGTACTTCTCGCCGCGCCACGAAACCTTCTCGACGGGATCGAACTCGCCTAGCCTGAAGCGCGCGAGGACGCTGCGGTAGACGTTGAGGTCGATCTGGCTTTCGGTGATAAGTCCAGCAGCGACGGCGCGACGCGCGTTGGCAGGATATACATCGCCGTTGCAGTCCATGTCGCATCCGGCCATGAGCGCGAGCGCAACCGAGCCCGGCTTCGTCACGACGCCGTTGGGATCGACGTAGTCGGAGAGCGCCTTGCCGTCCGCCATGCGGTAGTTCTTCGGCTGCACCGTGTTCCTGTCGGGCTGCCATTTCTGCTGGCGCTCGAGGTTGTCGATCGCGCCGCAGTCGGAGACCACGAAGCCGGTGAAGCCGAAGGTGTCCCTGAGAAGCGTCGTAAGGAGAAACGGGTTTCCGGACGACGGCGTGTAGTTGACGGCGTTGTACGCGCTCATGAGCGACGGAACGTCCGTGCGCTCCACGACATAGCGGTAGACGCGCGCGTAGTAGTCGCGGATGTCGGCCTCGCTTGCGTCGGACGACGTCGAGCCGCGCTGGTTCTCGTGGTCATTCAGCGCATAGTGCTTGATCGTCGGGACCGTCTTGAGGTACTTCGCGTCGTCGCCCTTCATGCCTTCGACGAAAGCGCTGGAGAGCATGCCCGCGACATACGGATCCTCGCCCCAAGCCTCGTTGGTGCGCCCCCAGAGAGGATGGCGCGCGAGGTTGATCGTCGGGCACCAGTAGGAGAGTCCGCGTCCGCGACCGCCCTCTTCAACCGGCTGCGAATGTCCGCGGCACTCGTCCGCGATCGCATCCGCGACGCGGCGGATGAAATCCTCGTCCCACGTGCATGCAAGCGAAAGCGGCATCGGGAAGCTCGTGCCCTCGCCTGTTCCGTTCTGGATTCCGTGCAGCGCCTCGTTCCAGAAGTCGTAGCGCGCGACGCCGAGACGCGGCACCGCCTTTGTTGTGCGGCCCAGCTGGTCGCACTTCTCGTCGAGCGTCATGCGCGAAACGAGATCGGCGGAGCGCTCCTCGAAAGAGCGGGACGTGTCGAGGTAGGCCGGCTGCGCGGCTCCGAAACCAACCGACGCGGCGGCGGCCGCAATTGCAAGGAGTTTTGTCTTCATGGGGTGTTCCTGTATGTCGTTGAAAATTCAGCGTGGCAGAAATGTCATTCCGCAACTGTCAGCGCCTATAGCTCGATCTCGAACGGGGTGGCGGGGAGGTCGGCGGAGTTGACGAGGTTTACGTCCGGATCCGGAGACCAGGCGTACCTGACGCGCGTCGGAGCGCCCATCCCCTCGGGAACGGTCAGCTCGACCGTGTTCTTCCCGACGAGCTTCGCCTCGACAGGGACACCCTTGTCGCCCTTCTCGACAAGCTCGAATGTGCGCGGAGCGTCGCCGTCCCTCAGCTTGAGCCCGGCACCGCAGTTCTTGAACGCGACACGCACCTTTCCGCCCTTCGCGGCGGCCTTCTCTGGCGCCGGGGAGCGCGCGACGATCTTGCGTCCGTAGCATCCAGCGAGCGCGAGGTTCGCAAGGCGCGAGCAGAGCATCATCTTATTCTTCGGATGAAGGTCAATCTCGTTTCCGTCGATCTGCACGGCGAGCTCGCAGTTCGGCACACTCTCGCTCATCTTGCGCTGCACGTCGCGGATACGCACCCAGTGATCCTGCTTGAAATCGGGCAGCTGCACGATGTAGAGCGGCTGGTCAGTGACGCCGAAGGCCGCGCGGAGGTGCTTCACGAAGAACGGGAACTGCTTCTCGTACTTCTGCCATCCGGAATTCATCTCGCCCTGGTACCAGATCATGCCGCGCACGGCGTACGGCGCGAGCGGAGGGACCATTGCGTTCCAGACCTGCGTCGGACGGCTCTCGTAGTTGACTTTCGGGAACGGCTTGTTCTTCTCGCTCTCCGGACGCGCCTCCCACTTCTTGATGTCGTTCTGGTGCCAGCCTTCGCACATCTTGAGGAGCTTCGCGGCCTCCTCCTGCGTCCCCGCCTCGGCAATCGCAGCCTCGCTCATCCACGTCTCAAGGTTGGCCCCGCCAACCGCCGCGCCTATGACGCCGACGGGAACCTTTAGCTCGCCCGCAAGGTTCTGCGCGAAGAACGCGAGGAGCATCGACGAGCGCTTGCCCTTCTGCTCGTTCTCCTTGGTATAGGAAAGCCACTTCGTCCCCTCGGGAACTGCAAACATGTCGCGCGGCTTTTCATCTCCGTCCTTGGGCATGTGGAAGAATCTTACAGTCTCCGGCAGCACGCCGCCCTTGGCCATGCGCTTTCCTTCATCGCAGTGCTCCAGCGGGAACTCCATGTTGGACTGTCCGATGCCGAGCCACACCTCGCCGACAAGGACATCGGAGAACTTCGTCGAACCGACGACGAGCTCGCGGCCGACAGAAGAATACTCCATCGGATCGAGCGCGACGCGCCACTTGCCGTCCGCGCCCGCCTTTGCCGTCTTCGTCTGCCCGGCGAACTTGACGACTACCTTTTCGCCAGGATCGGCCATGCCCCAGACGGGCACGGGCCTCTTTGCCTGCAGCACGGCGCCGTCTGTGAAGACGGCAGCGGGCCTGACATCCGCGGAGGCGGATAAAACCGCCGCGGAAAACAAAAAAGATGCAGAGAGCCTAATTCCAGTCGTTTTCATGTTCAGCTTTACCTCCTTGTACTAAATCATGTCAATTCCGCAGACTGCCCGTGACGCGGGGCGCGTTCCACGCCTCCACAGTCCAGGAAGCGGCGCCGACAGGCGGCTCGACGAGGACCTGCTTCGCCTCGCCGGGCATCAGCGAGAACCAGTTGTCCGAGTAGAACGTCGGCTTCAGGTTGCGTCCCTTTGCGTCGCGGGCGAGGAGTTTTACCATGAAGGCAATTGACTTGCCCGTGTTCCTGACCGTAACAACCGTGCCCTTCGCGCCCTTCGCGGCGCGGGCTTCCAGAGTCGTCTTGGCAAGCGAGTCCATCGTCTCGAATCCAGCCGTCGTCGGACCGTCCATCTTCTTCGGTCCCGTGTACTTGCTCGTCGAGCGCCAGTACACGGTCGAGTCGATCTCCTTGCCGTTCTCGAGAAGCGAGAGCCTGATGAAGTAAATCGGCGTGAGCTCCGCAGGAAGCTCGAGCGCGAAGAGGTCGGTGCACGTCTCGGCGGGGGCCTTGGCGGACACCTTCTTCTCGGCGATCTTGCGCGAGGAGAAGTCATATACTTCCGCCACGACGTCGACCGACCTGTCGGCGACAGTGTCGTTCATGACGGACACCATGTTGTCGAGGTAGTCGAACTGCGCATGGAGCGGAGCGAGCGCGCTCTTCTGCGCGAAGAAGGCCGAGGTGAGCCCGAGCGAGTGGTCCCACGCGTGCGAGCCGATCTTCGGAACCGGCGTGTTCGCGTACCAGAAGAGGACGCCCGTCGCCTTGCGCGTGGCGGAGGCACGGTTCCACACCTCCCAGAGCGCGCGGTGGTTCATCGCGTCGACCGCCTCCGATTTGCGGCAGTATTCGTCGATCGACTGGGAGCGCCCGTAGGCGTTCACCATTACGTCGTGCACCGTCGTCATGTCGTCGAAACCGCCGCCCTCGCGGTAGCGCCACGCCTCGCGGTCCATCGGCCAGAGCATCTTCTCGGGCATGAACGTGCGGAGGTACTCCGCGTCCGGAAGCGCGCACGTGCCGTACTCGGGGTTGAATCCGTACGCGCGGCTGCCGCGGTCGGACGCCGTGTCCTCGTAGTAGCGCATGGGGTTCACGATCTTGTAGGGGCTGCCGTCGTGGACGCCGAACGTCTCCGAGGAAGGCATGTAGGCGTGCGTCGGGTCGAGCTTCGCGATGAGCTCGCGGATGCCGGGCGTCTCGGAGGACTCGTTGGAGCAGACGTAGTGCCCGAGCGACGCGTGGTTGCGGATGTGCTTCACGGAGTCCGCGACGTTCGCGAGGTAGAGCTCGCGGTCCTGCGGATGCGCCGTGTCGCCCGTCATGAAGAACTCCTGCCACACGACGAGCCCGTACTTGTCGCAGAGGTCGTAGAAGTAGTCGCTCTCGATTATGCCGCCGCCCCAGAGGCGGACGAAGTTGACGCCCGACTCGGCGAGGAGGCGTATCTCCGCCTCCATGCGAGCGTCGTCCGACTTAAGCATCGCCTCGGGGATCCAGTTCGTGCCGCGCACGAACATCTTGCGTCCGTTCACGTAGAACTGGCGGTCGCGCTCCTTGCCGTCTGGACCCTTCCCTCCGTCGCTCGTGATCTCGCGCACGCCGAAACGAACCTTCACCTGGTCGTAGACGACCGACTCCTCGCCCTTGCGGTCGCTGTAGGACGTGAACACCGCGGTGTACAGGTTCTGCTCGCCCTTGTTGCGCGGCCACCAGAGCTTAGGATTGTCGAGTTTGACCTTGAACGTGCGCGTGCCGTATTCGCCGCGGGTCACGCCTATGTGGTTGCGCTGCTTTATGCCGGTGCCCTCGACCGCGAACTCGATGAACTGGCCCATTCCCCCTCGGCCCGCATAGTTGTCGACCTCGATGTCGGCGACTATCTCAACCTGCTTGTGGGCGGGGTCGAGGAACTTAGTGCGGACGAACGGATTGGCGAGGCGCGTGGGGCCGGTCGCGAAAAGTTTGATCGGACGCCAGATGCCGGTGTTGCGGTCGCGGATTCCGTCCGAGAACGTGAAGTCCCAGCCGATGGACATGAGCATCGTCACGTTCTTGCCGATCTGCCCGTCGCCGCCGTTGCGCCACTCGCCAGTCGCGCCCCACTTCTTGCCGTTCGCCTGTGGATGCGGATCGCCCGGAATGTCGACCGGCGAAACCTTCACGGCGAGGACGTTCTTCTCGCCCGGCTTGACGAAGTCCGTCACGTCGAATACCTGCCGCCTGAACATGCCCGCCGTCTTGCCGACAGCCTGACCATTGATCCATATCTCTCCGCGGTAGTTTATGCCCTCGGGAGCGAGCCACACGTTCTTGCCCTTGTAGTCCGCCGGAACGTCGAACGTCGTGCGGAACCACGCGGTGTAGTATTCGGGGTCGACGTCGTTGAGGTCGGGGATCGTCTTTAGCGTGCGGCGGTTGTTGAGACCATAGTACGGGTCTGGGAGGAGTCCGTTGCTGACCATGTTGTCCAAGACGGTTCCCGGCACCTTGGCCGGAAGCCACTTGGAGTCGTCGAACTCCGCCGACGAGACGGAGCGTCCGGAGACGGAGAGCGCCGACTCCCTTCCCATTGTCCACTCTCCGCCGACCAGCACCGAGTCGCGTTCGGAGAACGGTGCGGCCAAGGCCGCACCGGTGATGGACAGGATACCCAATATCGCTAAGGTCCTATTCATGTTTCCGTTACCCTTTATGCCCGTCAGCGAAGGCGCACTTCGAATCCGGTCTGAACCGTTGTGATGATAATGTCGCCGTCAACGCAGCTCACGCCTGCCTTCGCGCGTGGAATGCCCGTGTTGAGCGCCTTGACCTTCGTGAACTCGGGGACAGTGCCTTCGGCATAGTGCGCGACGAGGATTCCTGCCCTTGCCTCGGTTCTGTCGAGCGGATCCTCCGCCGTGCGTCCGAAGTCGACGAAGAGCACACCGTCGAACTCCACGCCTTCGAATGTCGTAAGCGCATCTGCGTCGTAGGCTAGCGTCGGGTTCACGAGCTTCCCGTTCACGACCCGGCCCGCGCCGGCGATCGTTGCGTTCGTGAGCACGGAGCCGTTCAGATCGAGGACAGCGCCAGAGCAGACCTCGAACGACTTCGCACCGTCCGCGACAAGCGATCCATCGACGACGAACGTGCCGTTCGAGACGACCGTTCCGCCGGTGTACTGGAGGAGCTTCTCGCCCTCGGCGCGCGCCTCGACGAGCTTGAACGTGCCCTCGCCCGTCTTCACGACCTTGCCATCGCCTGCGACGGGGAAGTTGAAGCCGTGCGTGGAGCCTTCGGCGATGAGCACCTCAAGGCCCTTGCCCTGCGTCACGAACGCCGTTTCCGCCTTTTGCCAGAGCGACGTGCAGGCGCGCTGCGATTCGACATTGTGAGAGACGATCTCGAAGATGCCGCCGTCGAACACCACGGACAGGGAACCGAATGCGAAGTCGATTCCGCGGGTCGTCTTCATCCGCGCGCCGTCGCGGATCTTCACCTCGCCTGTAACGTGGTTCTGGGAGGCGATGCGTCCGCCGTAGTTCGCCCCAGTCTCGATCTTCGAATACGATCCGAACACCGCGTTCGTTCCGTAGAAGTCAGCAGTCAGCTTTGCGGCCGAGATGGTGATTCCGAGCGCCCCTTCGGTGATGAAGCTCGAGTTGTCCGCATCGACCTCCGGACTGGCGAAGCCGGCGACGCCGAGATAGGTGTTGTAGTCGCCCAAGAATACGGAGTCCTTCATCGTGATGATCGGACCACGGCGGTCGGACGCGTCGGAGCTGGCCCCTACATAACCGCTGTTCGTGTTGAAGATGGCGTTCTTGAGGCGTATCTCCGGAACGGGTGCACCGGCAGGATACCGCGCCATGATGCGGCTGTGGCGGGAGCCCTTTCCGAAGTTGACGCGCGCATCCTCGACATCGATGACGGGGGCGGCCTTGGCTGCATAGCCTGTGCCGAGGAGAGACGTGTTCTCGGTGGACACAGTCGTCTTGTCGGCGCCCTCGCCCTTGATCTTAAGCGTGCCTTCGGCAATTGTCACGCCGCAGAGCCCGGTCTTGGACTCCGGTGCATCGCCGCTCGCCGGGAATTCAACGGTCCCGTCCTGTATTCCATAATCCCCGTCAACTGCATCGTTGCCGAGCTTGAACGAACCCGCGGGGAGATCGAGCGTAAGCGCGCCGACGCCCTTCTTGACGAAGGTTCCGCTCACGTGCTGGACGTCGGGGAACGTCATATCGCCGTCATTCTCGAGAATCACGGACTTTCCGGCCGTCTCGCCCTGGAACTTGAGCGCCGCGTTGAAAGTGACGGCATCGCCCGTGTACTTGAACGTGCCATTGCCGAGCACGAGCGGGAAGGCCAGCGGATCTTTCCCGAGCGCCTCAACGCCGTCGACCTCAAGTGTTCCGCCATGGGAAGCAAAGGACCCTGCGAAACCGGAATTGTCTCCGTCGACGACAAGCTTGCCGGAGCCGCGCTTCGAAAGAGTTCCGCCTGCGGGGATGTGAAGATCGCCACCGAGCGTCAGCGTGGCGCCTGCATCGACTGTCGCGGCAGCGGCGCTCGTCAGGTCGAGCTGGCCGTACTGCGCGCCTGTCTCGTTCGCGATGAGCCTGGCGACGCGACCTTCTCCGTTCGTGGTGACGGATCCATTGCCGTATGTGATGGTCTTGCCGATCGTCCCGGCGGCGGCAACGTGGATCGAAAACGTCGTGAGGTCGGTTCCATCGTCATAGGAGCTGGTCCACTCGCAGTCATGGTCCGCGTTCGGAATGATGTTGATGTCGCTCACCGCCGCAATATCGACGGCACCGGCGCAGACGAAGACGGGATAGAAGTCGTTAACCGTGACAGACGAGAAATCAACCATCGCAGCGTTCACCGAAAGTCCGTTTTCGGCATTGACGACTATCTTGTCGCCGGCATCAAGAGCCAGGGCCGCCACACCGTTCCCGTCGCCGAGTGTGAGCGTGTCGACCGTGAGCGTCTGGGCAGTGCCCGCGAGCGAGAGCGTCGCCCCGCCCATCACGGCAATGTTCTTTCCGAAGGCAGCGTCCGCAGCCTCAGTCAGCTGCAGGGTTCCCTGGTCGATGCGCGTATAGGTGTGCGTGCTCTTGAGCACGCGTCCGGCATATTCGCCAACAGCATTGTTGTCGGTTTCAATCATCTTGGCCTTGAGGGTGCCAG
>JAEEOY010000005.1 GCA_016284515.1 Kiritimatiellia bacterium
CGGAAAGCGCACCCTCAAGGCCTACAACTGCGGCGACAGGCCGCGCAAAGTCAGGTTCTTCGCTGCGGACGGAAAGAGCGTCGGCGAGATCGACGCCGCTCCGCGCTGCCTTACCGTCCAGGGACTGAAGAGCGCCGGAGTGCCGAAGTTCGATTTTCCCAATCTCGCGGACAAGGTTTCTCAAGACATTGTGATTGAGTCCGAGAAGGCCGTCCTGAAGGAGGGTGAGCCGTGCAGACTGTCCGCGAGGGTCAGGCGCGGCGACAAGTTCACGCCTTGCAAGGCGGAATGGTCCAGCTCGGACGGCGAGTTCGATGGCGATGTGTTCACGCCGCGCAGGAAC
Organism: Kiritimatiellia bacterium; assembly: GCA_016284515.1. Classification (GTDB taxonomy): domain Bacteria; phylum Verrucomicrobiota; class Kiritimatiellia; order RFP12; family UBA1067; genus UBA1067. The sequence goes on from JAEEOY010000005.1 coordinate 344, forward strand.
GGGTTTGCCACAGTGGAGGCGAAGGCAAATGGACTTTCCGTTTCCCGCCGTCTTCCCGTCGAGGAGGCGCTTGTTGCGAGGAAGCTTGCGTACTCGCCGGCGAACATTTCGGCGATCGTGGGCGAAGGCGTCAAGATGTCCGTCGCCTGCGAAGATCAGTTTGGAGGGAAAATGTCCCTCAAGGGCAGCAAGACGTCAGTTACCGCGCCCTCGGGCAAGCCCGCCGTGGCAGGCAAGGACTACAAGACGGCGAAGGGCGGAATCTTCATTCCGCTGGCGAATGGCACGTATGTGCTCCGCACGGAGCTTGGCGGGATGTCCGCGGAGGCGCGCATCGAGGCGTGCGCGATCGGGGAGGTCAATCTCGCCCGGCTCGCGGCGATAACGGCGTCCGGAGAGGAGAACGGCGGACTCCTCGCCGCGTTTGCCGCTGACGGAGACATGAAGACGCGCTGGTCGAGCAGGCACCGCGACGGAGAGTGGATATGCTTTGACTTCGGGAAGGAACGCACCGTTTCGACAGTTGAGATCGACTGGGAGAACGCGCGTGCCGAGCATTATGTCGTAGAGGTTTCGGATGACGGCGCGACATGGCGCCGCGTGGCGGAGAAGGCAAAGTCCGAGGGCAAGCACGAGACGCTGTCCTGGCCGGCGGTAAAGGCGCGGCGCCTGCGAATTGTCGGCCTCAAACGCAACACTCCATACGGCATCTCCATCTTCGAATTAGCAATCCGCTGATTGCCCGTTTGCACTCGCTTCCTACTCCCCCCACGCTCAGGGGGGTAGGCGTTGCGTCATTCGCGTCGCGACGCCGATCAACCGCATTCCGGTCTATAAATCCTGCGAGCACAAATGATTGCCCTATCGCTGACGCGCGTAATTTGGTATAATGTCGGCATAAGAAAGGAACAAAACCATGAAGAAACTCGTAGCGGCATTCGTTCTCGCGGCGGCAGGAGCCGTCTTCGCGGATACAACCCCTGTGATGGTCTCGCTCGTCACGCCCGTACAGGCGCCATCCAGCGACTACAACGTGGCGGGCATAAGGCTGTCACTTGTCTATGGACAGAGTCGTGACTTCAAGGGACTCGACCTCGGCATCGCAAACCGCTCCACGGGAGACTTCACGGGCGTCGGAATCGGCGGCGCGAACATCGCCGACGGGATTCTCTACGGCGGACACCTCGGCCTCGTGAACTGGAACGGAAACAAGAGCCGCGAATGGGCTACGGTCTCGAAGGGCGGACAGATCGGCCTCGTCAACTACGCCGATTCGTTCTGCGGACTCCAGGACGGTGTCATCAATGTCACGGATGGACTTTTCACCGGCCTTCAGAGCGCTCTTCTCAACGTGACCGAGGATCTCTATGGCTGCCAGTGCGGCTTTTACGTGTTTCTCGGCGCGAACATCGCCAACGGTTCTGTGCGCGGCTGCCAGCTCGGTCTCGTGAACTACGCCGAGGAGATGGAGAAGGGCATCCAGATCGGAATCATCAACATCATCTCCCGCGGCGGATGGGCTCCGGTCCTTCCGATCGTGAACGGAAGGTTCTGACGCTATCGTCAGGGATGCGTACCACAAAAGTAGAACGCGCGGTTCGCGCGTTCTACTTTTGGTATAATATCCGCATCGGAGCTGCAATGGCATGAGCAACGGAAACATATACATCTATGGTGCGCCGGCGAGCGGAAAATCCACGCTCGGGAAGGCGCTTGCAGAGAGGCTTGGTGCGGATTTTGTCGATCTCGACGCGGCAATCGTCGAGAAGGCCGGAATGTCCATACCCGAAATCTTCACGACGAAAGGGGAAGGCGCCTTCCGCGATCTGGAGAGCGAGGTCCTTAGGTCCGTGGCCTCACGCGAGCCACGCGCTCGCGTCGTCTCGCTTGGCGGCGGCACTCTCCTTCGCGACGATAACCGCGCTTTCTGCGAGTCGAACGGAACGGTCTTCTGCATCGACACGCCGTCTGAAGACGAACTCGTGCGCCGCATCGGAGCGGCCGCCGGATCGCGTCCGCTGGGGAACAAGGCGAAGGAACGCGCCGCGCACTACGCGTCGTTTCCAAATCGCGTCGCCTCGTTCTTCGACGCGCAGGAGTCTCTCGTCGTCGTCGGGCGCGGCATATCCGCCGCGGTGCTTGCCGGGCGCAATGTCGTCGCAGACGAGACTGTGGCCGGAATCTGGGCGGAACGCCTCGGCGTCGCTCCGTTCGCGACGATTCCGTCAGGAGAGGAGCACAAGACGCCTTCGACGATTTCCGGGCTCTGGCACGCGTTCGCGGAGAAGGGGCTTGGACGCAAGGACTGCGTCGTTGCGCTCGGCGGAGGCGTCACAGGCGACATGACGGGTTTCGCCGCCGCGACGTGGATGCGCGGCATATCGTGGATAAACGTTCCGACGACGCTGCTTTCGATGGTCGACGCCTCCACTGGTGGCAAGACCGGCTGCGATCTTCCCGAGGGGAAGAACCTTGCGGGCGCGTTTCATTTTCCGAGGCTCGTAGTGATCGACGCGGACTTCCTTTCGACGCTTCCGCCGGAGCTTATTGCGGCCGGCCGCGCCGAGATGATCAAGCACGAGGCGATCGGCGGAGTAGGAAGTTCAAAGTTGAAAGTTGAAAACCTGCCGACGCCACAGGAGATCGCCCAGAACCTCATGGTCAAGGTCGGCATTGTGAGGGAAGATCCTTTCGAGACGAAGGGGCGCAGAATCCTCCTCAACTGCGGGCACACCGTCGCGCATGCGGTGGAGAAGGCGACGAAATACCGCGTTTCGCACGGCGAGGCCGTGGCGATCGGATGCGTGGAGGAGGCGCGGCTTGCCGTCCGGCTTGGACTAGCCCCGGCGCAATGGCCGGACGAGTTTGCCGCGCGTTTCGCCGCCGCCGGGCTGCCGGTTGAGCTTCCGGACGGCCTTGACTTCGACTCGCTCGTTCCGCTCATGCGCGGCGACAAGAAGCGCGAGGGCGGTTCCGTGGTGTTCGCTCTCCCCTGCGGATGGGGTGACGTCCGTGGTGTAAAGATCGACCTTTCGCAGGTGTCAAAAGTTCATTAAAAGGGAAACCGGCATGTCGAGGAGTTCAAATTAGCCGCGGCGCACGTAGGGGCGTGCGCCGCGGGTGGGGTGAAGTCGGCGGACGTCAGCCGACGACGATTGCCGAGCGGGGGGGTGGAGACGTAGGTCGCGCTGCCGCTTGTGCGGATGACGACGACGGAGACCTCCGTGCCG
>JAEEOY010000044.1 GCA_016284515.1 Kiritimatiellia bacterium
TTAGCTTCACTTCGCAGACCTTCGCGCCGGCGCTCGAGCGCGAAAGGCGCGCACTCTCCGACGAGGAGCTCATGTCCGTGCTGGAGTCCGCCGCGGAAAGCGACGACTCCCTCTCCGACGACGTGGAGATGATCGAGGGCGTCCTAAGGCTCTCGGAGCTCCACGCGAACGACGAGATGACGCCGCGCGTGGACATCGAGGGACTTGACCTCGACCTTCCCGCGGAAGTTCGCGAGGCAGCGCTTTCGAAGGCGACGCATACGATCCTCCCCGTCTTCCGCCGCACGCCGGACGCGATAGAGGGCGTCGTCAATTCGAAGACGCGCGAGCGAGAGGACGCGCTGTTCGTTCCGGAGAACATCACGCTGGACGATCTCCTCGTCGTCTTCGCGAAGAGCGGAAAGCGCCTCGCCGTAGTCCTCGACGAATACGGCGGGACGGCCGGCATAATCGCGCTCAACGACGTCCTTGAGCTCATAATGGGTCCGAAGGTGTTCGGCGACGCGCAGGGCGCGGAGCCCGCGATCGTGAAGAAGGGCGAGAACGTCTGGGAGATCGACGCGCGCGCCAGCCTCGACGAGGTCAACCGCGAGCTGGACGTGGAACTTGAGGCCGAGGATGCCGACAGGCTTTCCGGATGGGTCACGTACCACGCGGAGCGCATTCCGCACGTCGGACAGGAGATCGAGGCGGACGGATGCCGCGCGACGGTGCTCAAGCGCCGCGGTCGTCGCGTCACGCTCGTAAGGTTCGAGGTCCTTTCGCGGACGCCGGCGGCGTCCGACGAGGAGCTTATGGAGGAAACGGACGCGGCAGTGGAGCGGACGGAGGAGGACGACGCATGACGGCGTTCTTCCTGCTGCTTGCCGCGCTTGCGGCCCTGGCGACTGCGGCGTTCTGCGCGGGCGCGGAGACGGGCTTCCTCTCCGTGAGCCGCGAGCGCGTGCTGCACCTTTCCCGCGCTGGAGGGAAGAAGGCGAAGATAGTGCAGGCGGCGCTCTCGGAGATGTCGCGCACGCTTACGACGCTTCTTATCGGAAACAACCTCGCGGCCGTCGCCTACTCCTCGGCATCAGCCGCGCTGGCGCTCGAGGTGCTGGGGCCGACGCGCGTAGGAAACGCGGTGTGGAGCGTCGCCTCTGCGTTCGTCGTCCTGTATGTCTCCGAGTTCATGCCGAAGATGCTGTGCGCGGCAAGGCCGCTTCACCGGACGCTGCAGATGGCGCGGACGTACCGCGTTCTGTCGCTTGCGCTGCGCCCGCTTGTGACGGTGCTTGTCCGCATCACGGATCTCTTCGTTCCGCGCAAGGAGCAGAAGTACCGCGTAACCGGACGCGACCTCATGCGCATCCTCCGTGACCGCAAGGACGGAGTGTGCATTTCTGACATTGAAAGCGCGCTCATCGGTCGCATCGTGACCTGTCGGGTCAAGGGGCGCTTCGTGATGGTCGAGGATCTTCTCGACGCCGTCCGCGACGCCGATTGAGTCCGCGATATGGTATAATATTCACCACTTATGAGAATCGTAGTCAAAGTCGGAACCCACGCGATCGCGAACAAGGCCGGAAAACCCGACCATGCGGCGCTCAAGCGGCTCGTCGCACAGCTCAGCACTCTGCGCAAGGCGGGGCACGAGGTGTTCTTCGTTTCCTCCGGCGCGGTAGCCGCCGGAATCGAGGCCCTTGGGCTTAAGGCGCGCCCAGCGGACGTCAACGACGTGCAGATGTGCGCCGCCGTCGGTCAGGCCCGCTTCATATACGAGTACGAGCGCCTCTTCGCGGAGCACGGCGTGAAGATCGGGCAGATTCTTCTCACGCACTACGATTTCGAGGACCACCACCGCGCGCAGAACGTGAAGAAGTCGCTCGACCATCTCGTCAGGTGCGGAATCGTCCCCGTAATCAACGAGAACGACGTCGTTGCAGACGAGGAGCTCAAGGGAAAGACTTTCGGCGACAACGACTGGATGTCGTATCTCATCGCCCGTCTCGTAAAGGCCGACACGCTCGTGCTGCTCACGACCGTCGACGGACTTCTCGACGCGAAGGGCCACCGCATTCCGCGCGTTGATTCCTTCCGCAACATCGCGAAGCTCGTGAGGGCCGGCGAGAAGGGCAGCCTCTCCAAAGGCGGAATGGACTCCAAGCTGCGCGCCGTCAAGGCATCCGTCGGCGCAGGAATCGACACTTTCATCGCCAACGGCAGGAAGCGCGTGCTTGAGTCGCTCCTCGACGGAAAGTCCGTCGGCACGTTCTTCCCCGGAGCCGCGCTCTAGCCATGGACGCGAACGAATTCCTCGACCGGACGGCAGGGCTGCTCGAAGTCCCCTCCGTGACGCCAGAGACCGACTTCCGCGCAGGCCCCCTGTGGGATTCGCTCACGGCCTTCGCGCTCCGCGTAATGATAGACCAGCGCTGCGGCAGGCGGCTTTCCGGTGCGGACATCGAATCGTGCAGGACAGTCGCCGACCTCATGAAGGCGGCGGGGGTTGCGCAGTGAAGCATCTCGTAATAGTCGGCGCGGGCGGATTCGGACGCGAGATGTACGGCGCGGCTCTGGAGTCGGTCGGATACGGCGAGGAATTCGACGTCAAGGGATTCCTCGACGCGAGGCCTGATGCGCTTGTGCGGTTTGCCGGGTATCCCCCGGTGATCGGTTCGCCAGACAGCTACGAAATCGCCGAGGACGACGTGTTCGTCACAGCGCTCGGCAGCATCGAGTCGCGCCGCAGGTGCGCGGAGAAGCTGGAGTCGCGCGGCGCAAAGTTCGTTGCAGTGGTGCACCGCACTGCAACGATTGGTCCGAACGTGACGATAGGAGTAGGCTCGTTCATCGCGCCGCACGTTTCGCTGACGGCGGACGTCTCGGTCGGTCGCCATGTCTCGGTGTTCCACTCGAGTTCCGTCGGACACGACTCGCGCCTAGGCGACTTCTCGCACGTCTACGCGCAGTGCTCCATAGGCGGTTCTGTCATTCTCGGCGAGGGCGCGGTCGTCTATCCGGGCTCGGTCGTGGCCCCGCGCAGGAAGATAGGAGCCGCAGCTGTCGTCGGTGCTGGTTCTGCGGTATTTGTCGATGTTGATCCCGGTGTAACGGTCCTTGGCAACCCAGCGATGCCCATTGGCTGATCGAAAGCGCGGTGATCGCGCAACAATTTGTCCCCCCAATATGCTATAATAGGCGGCGATATGTCAGAAAAAAGAAGAATAGTAGTGACCAGCGCGCTTCCGTACGCGAACGGCGACATCCACATCGGCCATCTCGTCGAGTACCTTCAGACCGACTTCTGGGTCCGCTTCCAGAAGCTCCGCGGCAATGACTGCGTCTACGTCTGCGCGGACGACACGCACGGCACGCCCGTCATGATCCGTGCGCGCAAGGAGGGTATTTCCCCTGAGGAGCTCATCGCGCGCACGCACGCCATACACCTCAAGGACTTCACCGACTTCCAGGTAGCGTTCGACAACTACTACACGACGAACTCGCCCGAGAACAAGGAGTTCTCCGAGCGGATATTCGCCGCGATGGAGAAGTCCGGCGGCATCACGAAGAAAACCTCCCCGCAGCTCTACTGCGAGCACTGCAAGATGTTCCTCCCCGACCGCTTCGTGAAGGGCGTCTGCCCGAAGTGCGGTGCGGAGAACCAGTACGGCGACAGCTGCGACCATTGCGGCTCCACGTACGGAGCCGAGGAGCTCGGCAACCCCAAGTGCACGACGTGCGGCTCCACGCCGGTCGTGAAGGACTCGGAGCATCTCTACTTCGAGCTCGAACCGCAGCACGCCTACCTCGAGAAGTGGATCCCCGAGCACACGACGAGCGACGTCTCCAACAAGCTCCTCGAGTGGTTCAAGGAGCCGCTGCGCGGATGGTGCATCTCGCGCGACGCGCCGTACTTCGGCTTCGAGATCCCGGGATACCCCGGCAAGTTCTTCTACGTCTGGGTCGACGCGCCGATCGGATACCTCGCCTCGCTCCGCAACTGGTGCGAGAGGAACGGGCAGAAGTTCGAGGACTGGTGGGGCACGGCGGACGGGGCCTCTGGCGGCGCCGAACCCAATACCAAGGTGGAGCATTACCACTTCATCGGCAAGGACATCATCCGCTTCCACTGCCTGTTCTGGCCCGGCATGCTGCACGTCGCTGGGTTCGAGCAGCCCGACAAGATCTTCGTGCACGGCTTCCTCACGGTCAACGGGGAGAAGATGTCGAAGTCGAAGGGAACGTTCGTCAACGCGCGCACGTACCTCGACAATCTTCCGCCGGAGGCGCTGCGCTACTACTACGCTGCGAAGCTCGGCGGGACGACCGACGACATGGACCTCAGCCTCACTGACTTCGTTACGCGCGTCAACTCCGACCTCGTCGGCAAGATTACGAACATCGCGTCCCGCTCCGCGCAGATGCTGCAGAAGAAGCTCGGAGGGAAGCTCGCCTCGCTCGCGGGGCACGACGAGGAGCTCGCGCTCCTCCAGAAGCTGCGCGACGGCGGAGAGCAGATCGCGCAGGACTACGAGAACCGCCGCTTCAACCAGGTCGTCGTCGGAATATGCCGCCTCGCCGATGCGGCGAACGAGTATTTCGACCGCAAGGAGCCCTGGAAGACCGTGAAGACCGACGAGGAGGCGACGCGCGTCGTGCTCACCGCGGCGCTCAACGCCTTTCGCATCCTCGCCATCTACTTGAAGCCCATCCTCCCCGTCTACGCCGACAAGGCGATGAAGCTCTTCGGCGAGAGCGAGTGGTCGTGGGCATCGCGCGACACGGCTGTCGAGGGCATTTCGCTCGGCGAGTACGAGTACCTCGCGAGCCGCATCGACGCCGAGCAGGTCGAGGCCATGATCGCCGCCGCGACTGTGAAGCCCGCCGACTCGGGCGAGGTGGCGCATGAGTCGAGGGCGAGCAAGAACAAGGGAAAAGAAGGTTCCGCAGGCGGGGGTGCGGGGGTGCCAGAGCCCCCGTCCGTTCCGCTCAAGCCCGAGATTGCGTTTCCCGACTTCGAGAAGCTCGACCTGAGGGTCGGCGTAGTCGAGAGCTGCGAGATCGTGCCGAAGAGCTCGAAGCTCCTCAAGTTCGTGCTCGACGCTGGCTCTCTCGGGAAGCGCACGATTTTCTCGGGAATCCGCCAGGCCTATCCCGACCCCGCGGCGCTCGTCGGCAAGGAGGTCGTCTTTGTCGCGAACCTCGCTCCTCGCAAGATGTCGGTCGGCGTCTCGGAGGGGATGATCCTCTTCGCTGGCGAGCCTGGCAGCTGCGGCGGTGTGCTCGTTCCCACGGCTCCCGCCGGAGGCGGAACTCCCGCCACGTGATTTCCGGCGATGGCGGAGGAAGCGAAGGAGACGGTCGAGGGGACGGTTAAGTCCGTCGTCTACCACAACGACGAGAACGGATACACCGTCCTCCACGTCGAGATTCCCTCCGGCTTCGCGCTCCGCCAGCTCAACGAGATTACGATCGTCGGCAAGACCCAGACCGTCTGGGAGGGAGAGGAGGTAAGCGCGACGGGAGAGTGGGTCACGGACAAGACCCACGGACGACAGTTCAAGGCCGACACGATAGTCTGCGTCGCGCCGAAGTCCCTCGTCGGAATCGAGCGCTACCTCGCCTCGGGGCTCATAAAGGGCGTGGGCAAGGTGCTCGCGAAGCGCATCGTCGACACGTTCGGCGAGGAGACGCTCAACGTCCTCTCGCACCAGTCGGCGCGCCTCTCCGAGGTCCCCAAGCTCGGCCGCGCGAAGATAGAGCAGATTCGCGCGAGCTGGCACGCCAACGAGACGATGCGCGAGAACATGATCTTCGGGCAGACGTACGGGATCTCAATCGCGAAGATGACGAAGATCGTCAGGAAGTACGGGCCCGACGCGATCGCGATAGTGAAGGCCGATCCCTACAAGCTCTGCCGCGACATCTGGGGGATAGGCTTCGCGACTGCGGACCGCATCGCGCTCTCCGTCGGAATTCCGAAGGACTCGATGCTCCGCGCCCGCGCTTCGATCTCCTACACGCTCGAGACGGAGGCGGAGGAGGGCGGACACTGCTGGACTTTCGAGAACGACCTTCTCCTTCACGCGAACGAACTCACCGGCATTCCGACGGAGATACTCGGCGAGGCGCTCGAGAAGGAGATCGAGGAGAAGCGAGTCGTCGCGGAAGG
>JAEEOY010000045.1 GCA_016284515.1 Kiritimatiellia bacterium
GATCCTGCTCTTCAAGAAGCGGATCAGTCCACGAAGCCAGCAACGCGGCCGCGATTTGATCGTTGCCGCCGTCGCCGAATCCAAAATCGAAGTCCGCCCCGACATGGCGCGCCATGTGGTTAGGGGATAGGATGTTGGTGACGGCGAGGTTCGAGTCCTTGAGATAGGCGGCCTCGAGGCAGGCCAGCGTCGCAAAGGCCCAGCAGGTGCCGTAGCTGCGCTGATTCCTGACAGGCGTTGTCCATCCGTGTTCGCGCGAATCCCACCTGGAGGGGATGCTCTCGGAAGCGAGAAGCCGCAGCGCGGCGCCCTTCTTCAGCGCGCGGTCCGCTTCTGCCGCGGCGCGAAGCCTGTACGACTCGCGGAGGGACGGAAGCGACATCGGCGCCGGGATGATTCCGGACAATTCGTCGACGCGTCTCTGACGGTCGATAAAACCGGCGTTGTTCGGAGCGGGGACGGCGGAAGATTGGACGGAGGCAAGCAGCGCAAGATACGCTACGGCCATTCGGAAAACGACGCTGCATTTCGAACGGCCGGTCATCGCTTTCACCTCCGGGGCGTCAGATGATGTGCCCCATCTTCTCGCGCTTCGTGTCGAGATAGCGCTTGTCGTGGGCGTTTGCGGGAATCACGATCGGCACGCGCTCGACGATTTCGAGTCCGTACCCCTCCAGCCCCGCGATCTTGCACGGGTTGTTCGTCATTAGGCGCAGCTTGCGGATGCCGAGATCCTCGAGAATCTGCGCGCCTTCGCCGTAGTCGCGCAGGTCCGGCGCAAAGCCGAGCGCGACGTTCGCCTCCACGGTGTCTAGGCCCTCCTCCTGCTTGCGGTAGGCGTGGAGCTTGTTCTCGAGCCCTATGCCGCGCCCCTCCTGGCGCATGTAGACGACGGCGCCGCGTCCCTCGCGCTCGACCATCTCCATCGCGGCGTGGAGCTGCGGACCGCAGTCGCAGCGCTCCGAGCCGAGCACGTCGCCGGTGAAGCATTCGGAATGGACGCGCACGAGCACGGGCGCGCCGTCGCCGACATCGCCCTTTACGAGCGCGAGGTGCTCAAGGCCCGTCACGCGGCTCTTGTACATGCTCAGGCGGAAGTGTCCATGGTCCGTCGGGAGGTCCACCTCCTCGACCTTCTCGACGAGGCGGTCGACCTTGCGGCGGTAGGCTATGAGGTCGGCGATCGTCATCATCCTGAGTCCGTGCCGCTTCGCGAACGCGGCGACGTCGTCGAGGCGAGCCATCGTGCCGTCGTCCTTCATAATCTCGCAGCAGAGGCCGACTTCCTTGAGTCCGGCGAGCCGGCAGAGGTCTACCGTCGCCTCGGTGTGTCCGGCGCGGCGGAGGACACCGCCCTCGCGCGCCTCGAGCGGGAACATGTGCCCCGGGCGGCGGAAGTCGGACGGCTTCGCGCCTTCGCGGACGCACGCAAGCGCGGTCATCGAGCGCTCGGCGGCGGAGATGCCGGTCGTCGTCGAGACCGCGTCAATCGAAACGGTGAAGGCCGTCTGGTGGTTGTCGGTGTTCCGTGCGACCATCTGGGGAAGGTCGAGTTTGCGGCACCATTCGCGGCTCATCGGCATGCAGATGAGCCCGCGGGCGTACGTCGCCATGAAATTCACGTTCTCGCGCGTGGCGAACTCCGCCGCGCAGATGCAGTCGCCCTCGTTCTCGCGGTCTGCGTCGTCCGTAACGAGGACGATCTCCCCGCGCCTAAGCGCCGCGATGCAGTCTTCAACCTTGTCGAACATGTGAGTTGCTTCCTTCTCCGGATATTATATCAAAATCAAGAGGCCCCGCTATGCTTCGCGCCGTCCGGCGATTGCGCGCCTGAGAGTGAGCGGGTCGGAATACGCGATGCCGGAGTCGGCCGGGAGCCCGAACGCGAGTCGCGTGACGCGCACGCCGGAGTCCTTCAGCAGCTCGGCGATGTATCCGGCCGTCGCGTCTCCGTCCATGTCAGTAGACAGCGCGAGCAGGACTTCGCCGACCCCCTCGCCCTTCACCCGCGAGACGAGCTGGGAGATGCGCAGCTTCTCGGGGCCCATGTGCCGCGCCGGGGAGAGCTTTCCGCCGAGAGTGTGATACCTGCCGCGGAAAGCGCCGGACGCCTCGATGGAAACGATGTCCGCCGGATCCTCCACCACGCACAGCGTCGCGCCGTCGCGCGTCTCGTCAGTGCACGTGTCGCATGGATCCCTGTCGGACGTCGTGAACGCCCCGCACCTGGAGCAGCACCTGACGCCGTCGTGCGCCGCCCTGAGAGCCGCCATAAGGGGCTCGGCGAGACGCCCCGGCTCCCTTACGAGCGCGAGCGCCGCCCGGGAGGCCGAGCGGCGCCCGAAGCCCGGCAGCTTTGCGAGGCACCGCTCGAGCTCGGCTACAGGCGCGACCATCTAATCACTTTCCGAAGAGGCCGCCTGCGCCGCCGCCGGCCTTCATCATGTTCATCATCTCGGCCTGGGTGGCGTCCTTCGCCTTCTTGAGCGCGCCGTTGATGACGTTGAAGAGCATGGTCTCGAAGCGCTGCGGGTGGCCGGCCTTCACCTCTTCGTACGCCTCGGGCGAGATGGCGACCCTGTCGATCGTCATGTCGCCCTTCGCGACGACGGTGATGCCTCCGTTGGAGTACTCCGCCTTGATCTTCTGTATCTCGTTCTGGATGCGCTTCGCTTCGCTGCGCATCTGCATCGCCTCTTTTATCTGGTCGAACATTCCCATTGTCGTGGTTCCTCGTTAAAGATTGAAGGCTAAAGGTTATGCCAGTTCCTTGCCCGTCAGGTCCTTGTAGGCCTTGAGGTATATCTCGCGTGTGCGGGCGATCACGTCGTCCGGCAGCACCGGACCCGGCGGCTGGTGGTTGAAGTTTATCGAATCGAGCCAGTCGCGGACGTACTGCTTGTCGAGGCTGGGAGGGTTCTTCCCGACAGCGTAGCTGGACTCCGGCCAGAAGCGCGAGGAGTCGGGCGTCAGCACCTCGTCCGCGAGGATGAGCGAGCCGTCCGCGTCGAGGCCGAACTCGAACTTCGTGTCGGCGATGATGATTCCGCGCGGACGCGCGTAGTCCGCCGCCTTCGAGTAGAGCCCGATCGTCGTGTCCTTGAGGAGCTTCGCCGTCTTCTCGCCGACGAGCTCGACGGTCTGCGCGTAGTTGATCGCCTCGTCGTGGTCGCCTATCGCGGCCTTCGTCGTCGGGGTGAAGAGCACCTCGTCGAGCTTGGACGCGTTCTGGTAGCCTTCGCGGAGCTTCTCGCCGTTGACGGTTCCGGACTTCTGGTACTCCTTCCATCCCGAACCCGTGAGATAGCCGCGCGCGATGCACTCGACCTCGACCATCTTGACCTTCTTCACCAGCATCGACCTGCCGCGCAGGTCCTCCTTGTAGGGCTGGAGCTCGGCCGGGTACTCGTCGACGTTGGCCGTCACGAGGTGGTTCTTCATGCCGAAGAACTCCATCCAGAAGAGGGAAAGCTGGTTGAGGACCTTGCCCTTGTCCGGCACGCCGCAGGGAAGTATCACGTCGAACGCGCTGATGCGGTCGGTCACCACCATCAGCAGCTTGTCGCCGAGGTCGAAGACATCGCGGACCTTGCCGCTCTTCTGCGGAAGACCCGGAATTGCGCACTCGAGGAGCGCATGGTTCTTGTCGTATTTCATAGGGTATATTATAGCAAAAATGCGCCGGGCATGCTTGGCGCGCGCCGTCACTTGCGGGGCTTGCGCCACTTGGCGTACTTCTTGATGACGTCCGCGCCCTTTGTTCCGAACCACGCATAGCCCTTGCTGCGCTCCTTGTCGATCTCCGAAATGTCGCGCTTGGGGATTCCGTCCCTGTCGCAGAAAAACGGCTTGCACTCCTCCAGGTCGTAGAAACGCGCCCACTTCCCGTCCGGGAGCCTCGTCTTCTCGAACCATCCGACCGCGCCCTCGACGGATGCGACAACCTCTGGAGACGGATTATCGAGCGTCATCAGGAACTGCACCATGTCCGCCGACTCCTGCGAGCAGAACGACGCGAGCTCGTATGCGCGCCCGCCGACCGGCTTAAGCGTCTCGCGGTCGTGCTGCTGACACCACACCGTGGGCTTCCCGTCGACGCGTATCTGGCACTTGAGCACACAGTCGATCCCCCTGTCAAGCGCCGCGCGGCACTTCGCGCGCCGCTCCGCGCCGACGGCATCCATCCCGTCCGCACCCTCGGCAACGTCGCGCATGAGCTCCAGAACGTTGCGCATAGCGTTGTCGTTGAACGTGATCTGGGTCCAGTATCCCTTGGTGCGGTGGGGGAACTGCGCCCAGCCTCCGTTCGCGAGCTGGGTGGAGAGGAGCCAGTCTATTCCCCTGATCGCGGCCTTCAGGGACGCGTCGTCCCCCTTCTCCCTATGGTAGCGCAGAAGATAGCGTATCTCCGTCGTAGTGGCGTTGTTGTCGATCGTCGCCGACTCCGCGTCGCCCCTCGCCGCGGCGATCTTCGCGCGGCGATTCTCGTCGAAGGGCTTTCGCTTGTCGATGTTCTTCGCCCAGGCACCGCAGTCGAGCTGCGATTCGAGGACGTTCGAAAGCACATTGCCGTCAAGGGGCCAGCTGGCGGACTTGTCATGGCCCTTCCCCATGACGGAAAGACATGTCGCTCCCGCAAGGAGCGTAAATACAAGCGCAGTCGTTTTCATATGCGCTCATTATAGCAAAAACGGCGAAGTAGCGGCGACTGACCGCGAAAAAAAAAGAAAGCCGGCCAGCGGAAACCGCTATGCGGAGTCGCCAGCCGGCAGGGGAGATTGTCTTCTCGCCAGGCACCACAGACGCTACACCCGGCGCAAATACGCGTATATTATACCATATTTTTGCCGTCAGTTGTGGACGACCTTGTAAAAAGCCCTTCCGGCGGACCATTCCCCAGCACTGCGGCTGCAAGTGTGGCCGAAAGCAGAATCATGTTCTTCATAGTGTTCCCCTAGCTTGGCAGAGTCCAAGCCCTCGCACCTCGGGCTCTAGCGCAACGCCGAAGCGGAACAAGACACGGTTGCGCATGAGACGCGCGAGTGCAAGGAAATCACCCGCCTGCGCGCATGGCTCGGACACAATGACGTTAGCGTGCTCCTCCCAGACGCGCGCGCCGCCGACGCGCATCCCCTTCGCGCCCGCCTCCTCGAGAAGCCGCCCCGCGAAGTCGCCTTCCGGATTCTTGAACACGCTCCCCTTCGTTCCGGCGGGAAACTTCTTCCGCCGCGCGAGAAACGACGCCGCGTCGCCTTCGTTGCATCTGCAATCAAGCCACCTGACGTCCTGTATCTCGCCGTCGATCGCGCTCGTCCTGTAGCCGAATCCGCAGGCGTCTTTCGGGATCCATTTCCCGTCGACCTTGACGGACTCGATCACCTCGGAGATGGAATGTCCGAACGCCCCCGCGTTCATCTTCACCCAGCCGCCGATTGTGCCGGGGATTCCCGCCATCCACGGACACAGCCGCGGCCTTTCGGCAAGGACCTTCGCGCCGCTCTCTCCCGCTGGGCCTTCCGTCTTTACGTACTCGACGGAAAGGTTGAGGTCGCTTTTCCACGTGTTGCTTCCCTGCCCGATGAGAATCTTCCGCGGCGGATGCGCCGCGCCGGACATGTCGGACTTCACCCGCGGCACCAGCGCGATGATGTCTCCCGCCCCGAGCAGAAGCGTTACGTCCCCTTCCGCCATCGAGTTGCGCGCGTGTTCCCACGCCTCGTCGCAGCTGCGCGCGAGCAGCACACGCGCGGCGTACTTTCCCGACTCGCGCATCTCCTTGTAGAGGTCCGCTATGTCTCCTCCCTCGACCGGAGGCTCAAAGGCGGCGTATACCGGACACAGCACCACCTCGTCCGCTTCGGCGAACGCCGCAGGGAAATCGTGCAGCAGCGCCTTCGTGCGCGAATAGCGGTGCGGCTGGAAAAGCACCCTCAGCTTTCCGCGGCAGATGTGCCGCGCCATGGAGACTGCGCACCTTATCTCCGTCGGGTGGTGTGCGTAGTCCGTGTAGACCCCTTCCGCGACCTTCTCGAAGCGGCGGTCCGGAAGATCGGCAACTGCACGCGGCAAAGCCGCCGCGATAGCCTCGGGCGAGTGTCCGCGCCTTAGCGCGACTTCGACTGCGGCGCGCGCGTTCGCCTTGTTGTGGTCCGCGAGCGCGGCAAATGCGCCGACGGACGAGAGGAAACCGAGCGGCGCGAGCGAGGAGGACTCCACGACGGACTTCGCCCTTCCGCGCGCCTCATCGAAGCAGGCGAAGTAGTCCGCCGGCGTCTTGAAATGGTCCGGATGGTCGTACTCGCAGTTCGTTACGACGAGAGTCTTCGCGCTGTACCTTGCGAGAGTTCCGTCGCTTTCGTCCGCCTCTACGACAAGAACTCCGCTTCCTCCGGCGACGGGAAATCCGCCCGTCTCGCCTCCTATCGCCCACTCGACGTTCTCGCCGAGCGCCAGGAGGAGCTTCGCGATGAATGTCGAGGTGGTGGTCTTGCCGTGGCTGCCGCAGACGGCGATCGAATCGGCGGCTGAGTTCACGAGCTCCGCGAGGACGTCGCCGCGGAAGCGCATCAGGCCCTTCG
>JAEEOY010000046.1 GCA_016284515.1 Kiritimatiellia bacterium
TGAAGGCGAAGGGCGTGAAGTCGCTGGAGGTCGTCGCATACGAGAGTCCGTGGCGCGTTTACAAGTTTCTCGAGGGCTACGAGTCTCATGACGTCGTGGAGGAGCCGCACCAGGCGTACGACGTCGGTCGCGCCTTCGCGAAGTTCCAGAACGACCTCGCGGACATTCCGCCTCCGCGCCTCGACGACATCATCCCGAAGTTCCACGACACGCCCGACCGCATCAGGCAGCTCGACGAGGCGATTGCGCGAGACGTGAAGGGCAGGCTCGCCGGGGTGGGTCCGGAGCTTGCGTTCGTCGACACGTGGCGCGAGCGCGCGGGGAGGATCGTCGGGCTCATGGCGAGCGGCGACATCCCCGAGCGCGTCACGCACAACGACACGAAGATCAACAACGTGATGATCGACGCGCGCGGAGAGGCGGTGGTGATAGACCTCGACACGACGATGCCCGGCTCCGCTCTCTTCGACTTCGGCGACATGGTGCGCACCGCGACCGCGGCCGCGGCGGAGGACGAGCCGGACCTCTCGAAGGTCTTCTCGAAGCGCGAGTACTTCGAGGCGCTGGCGCGCGGATACCTCGAGGGCGCGAAGTTCCTGAACGCGGCCGAGCGCGCGAACCTCGTGTTCTCCGGAATGCTCGCGACGTTCGAGGTTGGGGTGCGCTTCCTCACCGACTACCTCGCTGGCGACACGTACTTCCACACTGCATACGCGGACCACAACCTCGTCCGCGCTCGCAACCAGTTCCAGATGGTGAAGTCGCTCGAGTCGCAGAAATCCGAATACGAGGCGATCGTGAAGTCCTTCTCGTGAACCCTTAAACTCTCAACTTTCAACTTTGAACTTGCTGCTTTGAACTTCCAGATCCTACCATCTCTTCTCGCGGCCGACCTTGGCCGCCTTGCCGACGAGCTGAAGCGCGCCGAGGCGTCCGGCGCGGACGCGATACACATCGACATAATGGATCCGCACTTCGTGCCGAACATGAGCTTCGGTCCGTCCATCGTCGACTTCTGCCGCAGGACATGCCCCGGCTTCTACCGCCACGTGCATCTCATGTTGTCGCGTCCCGACCTCTATCTCGAGAAGTTCGCGGCGGCTGGCGCGCAGACGATACAGGTGCACATCGAGTCGGACTGCGATCTTCACGTCGAGCTCCGGCGCATCCGCGCGCTTGGCGCGAAGCCGGCGCTCGTGATCAATCCCGAGACGCCGGTAGAGATTCTCGCGCCGTATCTCGGCGAGGCCGAGGAGGTGCTGGTGATGACGGTGCATCCAGGCTACGGCGGGCAGAAGTTCATCGCCGAGTGCCTCCCGAAGATAACGTGGCTCAGGGAGCGCTGCCCAGGTCTCGACATCATGATCGACGGGGGCGGAAACGCCGAGACGATTCCGCTCTGCGCCAAGGCCGGCGCCAACCAGTTCGTCGCCGGCTCGTACCTCTTCGGGCAGTCCGACATGCGCGCCGCGGTCGCAGACCTTCGCGCGAAGCTTCGTTGTTGCAAAGCCTGACCATAATTGGTATCATCGAGGCATGAAAACCTCGAGACGCCAGTTCCTCGCCTCCGCCGCGAACGCACGCCTCGCCGCTTTGCGCCTGAAATGAAACCTATGTGACCCAAGTAGCGACGGGCAATGACTGGGGGAAGCATATCCCCCGAGGCCGAAGGCCGAAGTCGCCGCAGGCGAGCTCAATGCGGGGTGCGTCTCGCCGCTTCTGGCGCTACGGGGTGTTTCGCGAAGGTCTCCCGAACCGCAGGGGCTTGTCATCGTGGTGCCAACCTGAAAAATCGCAATTTACCCCATTGACGGAGCGAACAGATGAAGCGTATAATATGCGCCGTTTTACTTGATCAGGAAAATCATGAGGGGAGTTTCAAAATAGTCAGGGTACGACTAATATCCCAGACCGCTCGGGCTATAAGTCGTTCAGCGGATTTTCGAATCTGAAGTGTGTAAAGATGCTTGCCGTGGTGAAGACGATTGGTAATAATGCATTCTATGGTTGCTCTAAGCTTCAGGAGGTGGATCTTCCGGGAAGCATCGAGAGCATCGGCCAATACGCATTCTACAACTGCCCTGCGCTGACCAGCGTCAATGTGCCAGGCAGTTGCCAGGTGGCGAGCAACGCGTTCCAGCCCCGAAACAACGGCGACTGGGACGGGGATGGGCTGAAGGACTCGGAAGAGCTTGCGAAGGGAACCAATCCGTACAATCCCGACAGCGACGGGGACGGAGTGCCCGACGGGGAGGAGTGCCGGATCTACGGACTAGACCCCTTGCAGCCGGACAGCGACGGGGACGGAATGAACGACGGATGGGAGTATCGGCATAGCGATGCCGGATTCAATCCGGCCGTGAACAATGCGCGCGATGGCAATCCCAACAATGATGCTGGCGCAGACAGCGACGGAGACGGGCTGACAAATCGGGATGAGTGCGACTGGGACACGAATCCCGATGGGCGCGACAGTGATGGAGACGGCAGGCCGGACGGCTGGGATTCGGACGGCGACGGCGTGAGCGACGGTGCTGAGACCTCGCAGAACAGCGATCCGACCGATCCCAGCGACGGAGGGAAGCCAAACAGCAGGATCCCTGTGTCGTTTTGCTTCGGCGACCCGAGCGGAAGCCATTCGGAGAAGTATCGTCTCGAGGTAACCCCCGTGCCTGGTTTTGGGGATAGACCCACTTCTTTCGTGTGGCTCAATGAAGACTATGGGGAATGCGAGACGAAGAAGGCGATGCTGAAACCGGGATGGAAGTACGAAGTGCGGCTTTATCACGCAGGGACCGATCCGGAATACGACGGGACTCCATGCCCTGACTACGACTACCAGCTGGTCTGCGATCGCGGCGCGAATTCCGGGCGCGTGATAGTAGTGGACGACAGCGGGCTCTTCGACGGCAGCTACGACGGTGAGGAGTTCACGGCCTCGGGCAAAGTCGCCCAGATATACGTTCTTGGCGATCCCGTTCTTGTGTTCGACTACGACCGCAACGGCGAAATCACCGACGAAGAGGCCGAGATTGCGCGCGAAGGAAAGAGGACCTTCCGTTTCTGGATCAACGACGACAGGGACTCGGGGGACGTCTGCGAGAACTACAACAGCGACTTCCCTTTTGACGTTCCATGGCTGGCCGATCCCGCGTTGAACGACACGGCGTTCAACCTGCTTCACAGTAAGAACTACGACAACAAAGAGGTGAACGGGCGTCGTGACCTGGAGGACTTCACGCCGGTGTGGATCGACATGCGCCGCGTGTTCCCGCCAAACATGCCGACACATCTGCGCGATATGGTAAAGTGGGAGCTCAAGTCGGACTATGTGAACGCCGTCTGGACGGCGTACATGCGCAAAGAAGCCGGATCGTACCTCGTGGTGGACGACAGACAGTGCTTCAAGGCGGACCACAAGCCGGACGTGGATCCCAGGCAGTATGCATACGAGGCCAGCGTGAGCGACCTCAGAAAGGGCGTCGAGCTTCCGGACGAGTTCAACAAGCCTTTTCTCTCTGACGAATGCCGCGTCATCCTCATAGAGGGCAGGGCCAGTAACCTCACCTCGGAAGGACCGAGCCTGACGCTCATTGCCAAGGACAATCAGACCGGCTCGGAAATCCTACGCTCCGAGGCCAACCTTAAGGTGTCCACGGTGATGGACATGATGCGATGGCTCTGCCTCCGCAGCGTAGAGGGGGACGATCCCAAGCGCTCGAAGGGAAACCATCTAGGAGAGCCGCAGAACCGTCCGGACGCGGAATGCGACGATACGCAGATAGTCTTTGTGCATGGGTTCAACGTGAACCCCGACGAGGCTGTATCGACAGGCGTAGAGATGTTCAAGCGGCTGTGGCAGTCAGGCTGCAATTCGATGTTCACGGTCGTGGACTGGTACGGCGACGATGACCAGTGGAACTGCCTAGTGTCGAACTGGCTTTTCGGCGGCACTGCATCTCCCGATTACTACGGCAACGTACTGCACGCCTTCAAGACGGCGGAGGCGCTGGCGAACGAGACGAAGAAACTTCCTGGCACCAGGAAGACGTTCATCGCGCACTCGCTAGGGAACATCCTCACATCGGCGGCGATCAAGGACTGGAAACTGGAATATTCGCGCTACTACATGCTCAATGCGGCGGTGGCGATGGAGGCGTATGACGCGCTGGCCTACGAGCCGACCATGATCGACCCGGAGTGGACGAACGTGGTGAAGTACTGCCAGAACTATCACGCTTCGCGCTGGTCAAAGCTGTTTGAGCAGTCGCATGGAGGGCAGGACTTCCGCAGGTCGCTTTCGTGGAAGGGCAGGTTTGCGGGGATCGCGAACGCCGTGAACTGCTATTCGACGACGGAGGACGTGACCGGGAACATCGACACGAACAAGTCTCTGCTGGGCTGGACGGTGTGGGCGAAGCAGGAGAGGCTCAAGGGCTCTGCGCTCTGGCACGTCGACACCGTCCTTCCCTGCGGCGTTGTGTGCGAAGGCGGCTGGGGCGTGAACTCGTACTACATGTTCGATGACGACCATAACGAGCACGGGAACATCCGCTATTACAATTCCGGCACCGGTTTCACGGCAGACATGCGCAGGCTCTCCCGCGAGGACGCGATAATCCATCCGCTCTTCACGCCGTTCAGGGAGAAGGAGTATGCCGGCGCGATGCACTCGACGGACCTTTTCACGATTGACGACGAGAACAAGCGCTACGCGCTCCGCGCGCGGTTCCTCGCAGACGCGATTCCGGCCGAGAGCTTCGCAATGGGGGCGAATGAAGCTAATAGGAGAAGTGGAATAGCCAATTTGTCAATGATGGAAAAGTGCATGGACAACGAAAAGGCATGGCCAGAAGAAAGATTGATCAAGGGTAAGAATGGTCAGCCAGATGTATTAAAATGGTATCATTCGGATTGGAAACAGCTTGCCTATTGCTTTGTCCATAAACTGTTCAGGCAAATTGTCGAATGGAAATAAAAAGGAAATACAACGATGCAACGAATAATCACGAGTGTAATTTTGCCCATGCTGGCGTCTGGATGCGTTTTCGCCGACACGGCGAAGCTAGAGGCATTTGTAGTTGATGAAACGACAGGGCGGCCACTGGCGGATGTCGAAGTGACCGGCTGTTTTGACATGAATTATGGTCTTCTGGCTGTAAAGGGTTCGCCGGGGCCTAATATATGCAAGGTGCTGACTGATTCATCCGGTCGTTGCAAATTGTCAGGAGAGACCAATCTTGGATCGGCTGGATGCTATGTTCGTCATGCGCCATTTGGATACTATGACATGTCTGGCGGCGGAGGCTACGACTTCAAGCGCAAGGACATTTTCGGCGTGTGGCAGCCTGACAACCTCGTCGTCACGGTCCGCGTCCAGCGCATTGAGAATCCAATCCCTCTGTTCGTGAAGAAAGTCGGAGATTATGTGACGCGGGAAAGCAAGGAAGACCTGTTTTCGCAGGCTGACGGCGTCCTCCGGTTCGATCTTATGAAGGGCGACTGGCTCCCGCCAATCGGGAAGGGGGAGATAGCGGACGTTGAGTTCAAGCGTCTGCCGCACGAGGATTTCGGCGAGTTCATAGGCGGGGCTGGTGTCAAGGGAACTTCGTGCCGTGATTCAATGGAGATTAGGTTTCTTGGTGAAGACAACGGACTAGTAGACATGTCGTATTCTGAGTCGGCAAGGCTCAAGATAAGAACGGCTCCCGACGAAGGCTATACCAGTACACGGCTGTGCTGGGATTACATTGATAATACCCTTGCATGGAAAAGAAGTTATGATGAAAAACGCTGTTATTGCTTCCGTATCCGTACTCGTAGAGACGAGAAAGGTAAGGTAGTCGAGGCATACTATGGCAAGATATACGGCGACATTGAGATGCTGGCTAAGATTTCCCCTTTGGTGCCAGTTGCCTCTGTGCGGTTTACCTACTACCTCAACCCCAGCAATCTCGACCGCAATCTTGAGTGGAACAAGCAGAACCTGTGCGAGGACCCGCTCTATCCACGTCCCGAAAAACGCCGCCGTCAAGAGTACGAGTCGTTCAACAGGAACCTGAAGCCCTGACGGGCGGAGCCCCCTGAAGCACCCATCTCCCAAACTCCAAGACTCCCAGCAGCGAAAGCAAACCCCCTCTGCGCACTCTGCGCCCCGCGTCTCTGCGTTAAAATCAAACACTCAAACAATTCCCACTTCGCCACTCCGTCAATTGGCATTGAAATTTGATATAATGTTCCCGCTCGCCTGAAGGCATAGGGGTCCAACAAACCCGGTAGGGCGGCCATCGGAAATGATGCTTATTAACTTGCGGTGAGGAGAGCCCCGGAGCCAAGGCGTCGAAGGGGCGAATCTGCGAGGCCAGCGGGCAGGACGCGGCAGGGTCCATATCACCGGCGGTGGGTTACCGCGAGGGGTTACTGCTTGAGCACAGTACCACTATACCCCGGAGGCATCATGAATAATCAGCAGGAACATACTATAGTTGCAGAAGGCTATGAAACGTGGATTCGATCAATCAAGGCGCGAATCCAACGGGCGAGGATCAAGGCATCCATGCTCGTCAACTCCGAGCAGACTTTGCTATATTGGGATGTCGGACATGAGATATTGGCGAAACAGGAAAAGGAGGGATGGGGAAGCAGGGTAGTGGATCGGATGTCGGCGGATTTGAAAGCGGCGTTCCCTGACATGACAGGATGGTCGCCACGCAATTTGAAGTATATGCGTGCTTTTGCTGATGCCTGGAAGCGGAATGAAATTGTGCAAGCGCCGCTTGCACAATTGCCGTGGTACCATCATTTGGCCTTGCTTGAGTGCCTGAAGTCCCGTGGAGACCGCATTGCATATGCAGCACTCGCGATAGACAACGGATGGTCTCGTAATGTGATGGTTCATCAGATAGAACTTGGTGTTGCCGATCAGCATGGATCTGCGATAACAAATTTCAAGAGCCTGATGCCACCTGTGGATTCCGACATGGCAGTGCAGACGCTGAAAGGCGAGTATGATCTTGGTTTCCTTCCGGCGACAGCAAAGACAAAAGAAAACAGGCTCAGACAGATGCTTGTCGACAAGGTGGCAAAGTTCATGGTCGAGCTTGGCGCGGGGTTTTCCTATGTCGGCAAGGGTTTGGCCATTGACGTAGGAGGGGATGAGTTTGAAATCGACCTTCTTTTCTATCATGTACTTCTCCATCGCTACATTGTAATAGAGTTGAAAACCGGGAAGTTCCATCCGAAAGACATAGGGCAGCTTGGCTTCTACATGACGGCTGTTGATCGACATGTAAAGTCGGAGATGGACGGCAAAACGATAGGCATATTACTATGCAAGTCACGGAACGACATAGTGGCTGAATACTCCCTTTCCGACATGAACAAGCCGATAGGAGTGTCGACATACCGCCTCGGCCTGCCGTCGCAGGAGCAACTCCAGACGCAGTTGCGGAAAGCTCTCTCCGAAAGGAAGAAAAGTGGCGCGAAAAGAAATGTGGCAAGGCGGTGAAGGGATGGGCTCCTGCCGGCAAGAGGGTCCATCGCTCCGCGACGGAGCCCCCTGAAGCACCCATCTCCCAATCCGTCAATCCTACAATTCCCGCATGAATTTTGCGGTGGATGGGTCCGCGTGAACGAAAAAGAACGCCGGCAGGGGTGACCTGTCGGCGTTCAGTCGTTCTTTGCTGATTTCATGTCAGTCTACAACCATCGCTCATATCTGCGTTCTCCTTTCCTTTTACCGCCTTTGCCCGTCGGTTTCCGCGGCTTCCCGCCGAATGCGACCCGCCTGACGACGCTTGTTTTGCTTTGTCCGGCGGAACGCGTTGTTCTCTGCCGGCGATGTTGCGTCAATCTTCGGTCTTCATCCGCGGAAGCGCCGTCGGCCCGTCCGAACATCGGCACTTCGCTGTCAACGGTGAATAGTTTAGCAAATCCCCGTTCCATAGGCCAATCGGAATAAACCTCAATCCTCCATAGGTCTGTCCGATGGGGCTGTCATGCCGCCTCCGCGGCGCCTCCGCCGCGGTAGGGCGCGGTCGCCGAATGCGCCGCAATGGGCGGGAAATCCGAAAATTTGCCCGCAAGGTGCCCGCTACCTTTGGCGACAGCTCATTTGCCCCTGCTGCGTGGAGTTTCGCAGTCTCGAAGGGGGTCCGTCGCTCCGCGACGGACCAAACCCCGAAATCCGCTCCGTTTGCACAAGCGATTTTTTGGTATAATATTCTCATCTCGCGAGGCGCACTGCGCGGCGCGTGGTCATAGTCCGGAAAACGGGGCAACCCCTCCGGGCGCTTAATCAATGTAGCATCAACGCTACACGTCGTTCCTGCAAAAATACTGGTAATATTTCTATGGACGGCATGTGAGTGGTGATGCGCCCAGCTGGGCGCATTGTCTCTTTGTGCATCCATAGTAGGCCTATACCAGTATGCCTTGCAGGAGTGCATGGTGAGATTATGCGCTCTTTTTCATGCATGCGAGGCGGTCTCTGCGGCGGTAATGGCGCAAGGTGCGTTTATCTGTAGGCGCATAAGAATTGAGCCGCATATGATGGTGATACATGAGCTTTCGGACAATGTATTTAGTGTCTCAAGTGTTGATCAGCTTGAGGTAGCGATTAAAACCTTCTTAACAGGCATGCGTTTGTCGGACTGGTCCGTCTCAATAGACGGCGACAAGGTCCTTGTATCATTTCCAGATGTGCATGACATTGACGCAGAAGAAGATGAACGGATTGTCATAGGATTCTGCAACAGCGGTAGGTTTGGAAAAGCCCGAAAGGTCATTCGAGAATGGACGGAGAAAATCCCCTGGAACTCTGAAGCCTATCGATTGGCGGCGCAGGTCGAAATGATGGAAGGAAACATCGACGATGCCATCGAAAAGGCGAGAGTCTCATTGAAGCTGAACCCCAGAAACTTATACGCATTGATCCTTCTGGGCAACCTGATTGGCAGAGACAAGGGAATGCCGGAGGATGCAGTCAAATGGTACAAACGTGCTTCGGAGCTGTATCCTGATTCTTCGCTTGCCGTCAACAATTACGCTGGGTGTTTGCTTCAGAGCGGCAAGTACGATAGATCGGAAGTTGAGGCGTTGTTTCACCGGGCCATCAAGCTGGATAAAACGAACCTTCAGTCGTATTATGGGCTTGCAAGCATTGCCATAGAAAAGGAGGATTACAAGGAGGCATTCCTGATTGCGCGAGAAGGACTGCTCAACGGCACGGAAAAGCCTGAAAATCCTTTGCCAGTAAGAGAGGTAATGACCGAGATTCTTGTCAGGGTGGCCAGAGAGTTGTCGAAGGAAATCAAGTTTGATCTGATTAAGGCAAAAAGCGAAGAACTGGCAAAGATAGAGGGAATTAAGATAGAACTTCAGGAAGACGGCAAGCTCCCTGTAATGGCGAAAATGGAGTTTGCGGAACGCTATGGCAGAGATAGGCATCGCTTGGTGTACAGTCCGAGAATTTCAGACAAGGGCGGGACTTATCTGTTGATGCAGGAGCTTGAAAAGCACCACATGCATCTAGAGGCCAGAGCGAACGGTCGAGATGGTGCGTTCGTATGTGATTCTACTGGGGCGATGAAGTTCAAGGAGTGGATAATGCCATACATAACTGGCAAGTTCCGCTCTCACGTGCCGCTGGCGGAGATGGACAGGGCGATTGATAGTCTGCGAGTGGGACTGGGTGGGCAGGTGATGAACACCCCGCTTGACTACCTTTCGGAAATACGGACCGCAGATAGACATCCAGAACTTTCTCCAGATCATGTTGTTGCTTCATACCTGCTTTGCATCGAGGCAATTGAGTCGGCAAGGGTCGGAGAGGCTGCGGGCGTTCCGAAGCGGATACTTCAAGCAAACAGAGTGATGAACGCCGTGATGTTTATGCTTCACAGAAGGCTGACGGGTTTGGATATGGTAGGCCGTCTAAATCTCACGAAAGAGGAGAAAGCAATTGCTGACAAGCTGCTTAATATGTGCGAGGTCGTCGCCAAGGCGCATAATCCCGGCGATGAATGGGATGTCGTGAGAGAGTATATCGAAGAGTTGAGGCTGGGCGAATTTTTCAATGTTGAAGATGATGCGTCCAGACAAGCCAAAGAAAAGAGGCAGAAGGAAAGCAACAAGAACTTTCAGGATCGCATAAAATCGGGGGCTGATATTGCGCTCAACATGGCGATTACGATGCACATGGTGGACGCAATAAGAAGATTGCGCGAAATGGATGCAAACAAGGTGAGGATAATCGCCGCGGAGATTGCCATGCTTGGGACAAGAGGAATCAGTCCGGACAAGAAGTCGGGATATAGTGTTCCTGCATTGGACGGCGAAGACATGAGTGGACCGAGAATGTTGGCATACTACTACGTGTCCTGGAAGATTGGATTTCCGGAGAAGGTCGATGTGCTGGGGCTTCCGTTTGAAAAGGAATACGAGACGGCGCTGGCAATGGTGAACAGGGGGATGTGATGGCTGGCGAGATAAAGACGCTGGAAGATGAAATATCCCGTTTTTGCGCGGAGCGGGAATGGGATTCTTTTCACGTCAACAAAGATCTTGCCGCGGCGATAGCAATAGAAGCTGCCGAACTGCAGGATGCCTTCCTGTGGAACAGGTCGCCCACAATGACGGAGATAAGGGAAGAGCTGGCGGATATTTTCATATATGCATTTAGAATGGCTGAAAGAAATAGACTGGATGTAAGCGAAATCGTGCGCGATAAACTCAAGGTCAACGCGGTCAAGTATCCAGTAGAAAAATGCCGCGGCATTGCGGAAAAATACACAAAACTCAGGGAGGAGGGCAGAAAGGATGGAGTCTGAATTTCTTCAGGGTGTTCTGTATACTATCAACGACTTCAACGAGCTCGTTCAAGAGGACCTTGATGGGCTTGTGGGTGAAATCTGCAATCATGTGTCAGGGCGCAGACCTACGCCGAAAGAGGTCGAGGCGATGAAATGCAGCTATGAAGAGGTCTCCATGGCGCTTGCAGAGGCGATAAAGCAGAAGCCGTCCCTCGCCTCTGCCCACATTGGAGTGCCGATGGTCAAATTCGAGTACAAGCTTCCGTCTGCGCCTGCGTGGTGTGACCTTGTCATGCTCGGCGTATCGGAGAACCGCAGGCGAGCTGTCATTGTCGAGCTCAAGGATTGGTTCAGGAATACTTCTGACCGCCCAGGAATGTGCGAAGGAATCATCGAGCACAAGGGTGTGTCGCATGAGCATCCTTCCGACCAGGTAAAAGGCTATGTGGAGTATTGCAGCAATTTTCATTCCGCAGTTCTCGACAACAATGCGGAAGTCAGCGGTTGCGTCTATTTCACAAGGAGCTTTGATACCGCACCGTATTGCGAGTCGCCAAACGACAGGCTGACGCAGGAATATCCTGTCTTCTGCCGTGATACCCGTTCCAAGCTTGCCGGCTATGTTGTCGATCGCATAGACGAGGGTGATTCAGACTGGGCAGTGAAATTCATCAACGGCTATTACCGACAGAACAGAAACATCCTCAAGCAGGTTGCCGAGGCGTTCAGGACGAATGGCGACGCGCGCCCGTTTGTCTTGCTTGGAGAGCAGCGCAAAGGATATCACCAAGTACTCCACAGGCTTTCCGAGGCGGTGAAAGACATGTCCCAGAAGCGGGTAATTGTTGTTTCGGGGCCGCCTGGCTCTGGAAAGAGCGCCATCGCCCTCAACCTGTGGGCCGAAGCGGTTCGCCGCTATGTGGTAAATGCGACCGGCGACCACCCCGGCAACGTGGTGTTTGTTTCGACTTCGTCCTCCCAGGATGAAAACTGGAAAAGCATCTTCAAGAAGTATTCCGACATAGATTCGTCTGGCGGACTTGTCTTGCGTTCCAATCGATTCAATCCCGGCATGACGGGCGCGACAATGAAGAAGAAGTACCTGCCCATTTTCAAGGCCAAAGACGCTCGATATCTGCGGGACGAAAATTCGTTGGATTCCCGTTACTATGAGGAATACACGAACTACATGCTGGAGAACGGCCTAACCGATGGATACAAGGACAATCTGCATTTTCTGTCGATTGTCGACGAGGCGCATGCACTCATCAATCCATTGGCGGATGGTTTTAACTCTAACAAGATGAGCGGCTGGTGCCTTCAGATGGGACCACAGGCGTACCATATAATTCGAGAAAGTCGAGTTTCTGTCTTTTTCATGGACGGGGAGCAGTCGTTTCGGGACAACGAGACTACGACACTACCCGACATAATGCAGTTGGCGTGGGGCCTTGGCGCGGCGTGTGAGGTAATCGACCTAAGCAACCTGCAGTTCCGGTGTGCCGGCAGTGTCGAGTACGTGGATTGGGTTGAGGGTCTGTTCACCCAGCATCCGGCGGTGAATGTCCATTTGTGGAAAGACCTGTTTTCCGTCAGGGTTTTCGACACTACGCATGAAATGGAGTCGGCGCTTCGGGTTGAGCAGAAGAAAGGTCAGACAGTCCGCCTTCTTTCTTCATATACAGTTGAATGGAAATCGTGCAGATCGCTTGATGAAATGCACACAAAGGGAGATGCGGATTGCGACTTTGATTTTAGGAACGAGGACGGCACGCTATTCCGACGGCATTGGAACAATCCCCGGCGAATGGACATTTTTGTTCAGGCGCCCCCGCATACGATGATGCACGAGGATCCTCTTTGCGAAGTCGGATGCCCGTATGAGATCCGCGGGTTTGACTTTGACTATGTCGGTCTGCTGTGGCTTGATGATATCGTCTGGCGGAAGGACAGGTGGATGGTTGACATCAGCAAGACTGTCGACAGGGCAAATTCCTGTTCGGTGTCGCAGGCGCGGAAAGAGCAGATAGCCATTCGCAGGCAGAGAGGCTACCGAGGTGACGACGCCAAGAACATCCCGCTTGTTCCGCTAGATGTTGACGAGTCAGAAATGCCGATGACAAAGAAGTTTTTCCGCCGCGTGATACAGGCATATCGAATTCTTTTGACGCGAGCTGTACGCGGAGTCTATATCTATATCCACGATCCAGAAACGAGGGCGCATGTCAGAGAATTGCTACAACAGTGATACTGCATACGCTGATGTGGAGTCCTTCCGACGCGCGGTCACGAAGTATCTCGAGGATGAACGCAGATATGTTGAGCAGGACATTTCCGAGCACGAGGCTATGTCGTCTGAAGAGAAGGAGCGGCTCGGGCTGCTGATCCGCAATGCGCTATTGTTGAACTACGAGGACCAAACCTCGATAATCTATGAAACGCCCGTCAATTACACAAAACTACGACCTGGCGACGAGGTTCTGATTCGCGATGTCGGCTCATCTGACAGGTCGTTCGAGGCCATTGTCGACGAAAATGCAATTGAACGGATAGCACTTACCCTGAAGTCGTCGACCTTGCCCTTGGTTGACATGCCTACGCGCGCCGAGATAAGAATCGACGAGCAGAACAATCTCGACACGCTGCTTTCGGTTGTCCGCAACATTGTAGCCGGGAGTCGGGGTGTCAATTTCATGAAAATGCTCGGAGGCCTTTCCTCGCCGAGGGAGGAAGGTCGGTTTGGGAGCATAAAGGATTTTTGCGACTCTGAAATACCGTTATCTTTCAATGAGGAGCAGCGCCGTGCGGTGCGCATGGCAATGCTTCGCCCGAGTCTCTCGTTTGTGCAGGGAACACCGGGATCGGGGAAAACCCACCTGCTGGCAGTCGTTGCAAGGGCATATGCCAGGAGATCGAAAGACGTTCTTGTTGTTGCACTTACGCACCAGGCAGTCAACAATGCATTGAACAAAGTTAGTGAAATCGACGGCGGAATCCCTGTTGTCAAAATAGGCAAGCAGTTCAAGAACATAGGCCTGAATGAGTCTGTGGCGCAGGATGAGACGTTCTCTGGTTACATCGAAAGGAGAAAGAAGGAGGGTTTCTTTGGCAACGAGGGTCATGTCGTAGGCATGACATTTCAATCGGCACTTGTAAATCTCGGGATGAGAAGAAGTGCGTTTACGCCACAGATTGTTTTGATTGACGAAGCCGGACAAGTTCCCCTCGCGCATGCCGTAGCTGTCGGGGAGTTCGGTTGCGGATCTGTCATCTTCATCGGAGATGATGCACAGATGCCGCCGATCTATCATGCGAAGCTAGAGAAGGATCCGCTTTCTGTGTCTGTCTTTGAGCGGATAAAACAGTTGTTCCCCCAAAATGGCAGAGTGCTGAATGTCACATACCGAATGAACCGCGAGATCACGCGATTTGTAGGCGATTGCTTCTATCGGCCTAAGGGCATAGAGCTTGTATGCTCCGAGTATTCGTCTAATCGGAGGATTGACGAGCCTGTGATAGAGTTCGTAACATGTTCATCTGTTGGTGCAACCGACGAGAATCTGGTTGAAGCCAGGAAGGCTGTTGATGTTGCGAATAGATACCTTGATGCGGGTCTTCCGATTGATCGCATAGCAATTATTACACCTTATCGGAGGCAGGTGCGGATGATCCACAAGCTTTTCGCCGAGTCCAGGTTGGGTAGTCAGAACTGCCCGCTTGTGGACACGGTAGAGCGGCTCCAAGGGCAGGATGTTGATGTCATAATTCTTTCGTTTGCTGTTGATGATGAAATGTTCTTTGCTGGGCAGAGGTCGTTTCTGATGAATCGTAACAGACTGAATGTGATGTTTTCTCGTGCGACATCAAAGGTCGTGGTGATCTCCAGCCAGCAAGTTCGCGATGAGTTGTCGTCAATCGTGTGTCATGCGAATGCGATGCAAGGTTGACGATTCCGAATGGTGCGTCTTTGTGCTGCCGACCGTGTGTTGAACGGTGCGGTGTTCTGGTGATAATACGGGCGGATCTTCGGTGATAGTGCGGACGGGACTGCCATCGCCTTGGAGCGAATGCTGCATGCTGAGTCGCTTAGAGTCGGGCGAAGGCGGCCGTCGGGCTAGAGGCAGGAGTGCGGGGGAATTTGGCAATGGGCGCGAGAAAAACGTGATTTGGGTGTGGACAGAATTTGTTGCGGTTTCGGCGGCGCGTCAATAATTTGCACGGCGGCTGAGTCGCGGCCAAAGCAAGGATTGCTTGTCCGTCGCGGAGCGACGGACCCCCTGGCAACGCGGCAGATGTGCGTCGCAGTTTGGGAGTGACGCGGCTGGAAGCCGCGTCTCCATGGAAGGGGCCGGTTTTGCCCTGGGGCGAAGAGACGTCCTGTCTCGCCGCGTCGGATGCGAACGGTTGAAGTTCGCGAAGCATCGGCCGCAGCGGTAGCGAAGGCGTTTTGTGAACCGTCGGAGTTTCATTATGATACTTGCCTTTGCTCGCCCGGTCACATATTGCAATAAGTGACGATCCAAGGAGTTGCGGCGTCTCGCCGCGTCGTGCTTGACGCAGCGGGGACGCTGCGTCTCCTTGGGTAGGGATGCAGTAGGTGGCTGCCTGATTGTTGGATTTGGCAATAGTTGAGAGAACGATGTGATTTGGGTGCGGACACTCCGCTCGCTGCGCTCCCTTCGCATCCGCAGCGTGCTTCGTACTCTGGAACGGCGCGTGCAAGGCGCTCGGCGTTGTTCGCACCACGGTCGGACTCTATCTCACGCCGATAGTCGGCGTGGTCTTCGCGTCGCTGTTCCTCGGCGAGAGGCTCACGGCGATGAGCGCCGCTGGCGGCGTCGTCATCGTCGCCGGTGTTGTAGTCGCAAACTATGGATTCTGGAGGGAAGGAAAATGAAAAGGACGATTCTCGCAGTCGCTGCATTTCTCGCGCTTTCGCTTGCTGCCGCAGAGGCGCCGGCGAAGGGAGGCTCCGCGCCGAAGCCGGAGAAGAAGGAGCAGGTCCAGTGCTGGGCGGTGACGAAGTCGGGGAACCGCTGCACGCGGCGGGCGCGTCCGGGCGAGCGCTACTGCAAGCAGCATTCGTCGTCCGTCGCCCCGAAGAAGCCCCCGGCCCAGTGCATGTCGATGACGGAGAAGGGGAAGCAGTGCGAGAACAAGCCGGCCGAGGGCAAGCGCTACTGCTCCCGGCACCTGTGAGGTGATTGCACCATTCGTTCTGCCCATGTGCACGGTCTGATTGCCCGCGAACGTGCGAGAAGGAATATGGTACAATATTCCAACAATGGTCAAGGAATCAGGTATCAGCATGGAAATGTTGCGAGAGGAGAACAGGAAGCAGGAGAAGGCGACGCTGCTCCACGTCTGCTGCGGACCGTGCGCGAGCGCGTGCGTTCCGCGGCTGAAGGACGAGGGGCGGCGGGTGACTATGCTTTTCGCCAACTCCAACATCGACACCGCCGATGAGTTCGAGCACCGCCGCGCGGAGGCCGAGCGGCTCGCAGTCCACGATGGAGTCGCGTTCGCCTCGCTTCCCTACGACCACGCCGACTGGCTGGAGAAGGTCGCGCGCGGATACGAGGACGCGCCGGAGAAGGGGGCGAGATGCGAAAGGTGCTTCCGCTACAATCTCGGCAAGGCTGCGGAATGGGCGGCCGCGCATGGGTTCGATTCGTTCACCACTTCGCTCACCGTCTCGCCGCACAAGCCGAGCGCAATGGTCTTTGCGGCTGGGCGCGAGGCGTCCGCCGGCGGTCCGTCTTTTCTTGAGTGCGACTTCAAGAAGCGAGAGGGGTTCAAGCTCTCCGTCGCAAGGGCGAAGGAGCTGGGACTCTACCGGCAGTCCTACTGCGGATGCGAATTTTCGCGCCGCTGAACCATTAGCCCCCTCTGCGGCGTTTAACCAGGTAAACGGAACTAACAGGAGAAGACATGGAGGCTTTGAAGGCGAGCGGCGTATGCCGCAGATACGGGAACCAGGAGGTCCTTAAGGATTTCTCCCTCACTGTGCAGGAGGGAGGTTTCGAGGCGCTGATGGGTCCGAGCGGCAGCGGCAAGTCGACGTTCCTGCATCTGGCGGCCGGACTTCTCTCCGCCGACGCGGGCGAGATACTGGTCGGAGGCAGGGACGTCGTGAAGATGGGCGACACGGAGGCGACGAAGTTCCGCCGCCGCCACGTCGGCGTGGTGTTCCAGTCGTTCAACCTCCTCAACGAGAAGACGGTCCGCGACAACATTGTCCTTCCGCTGCGCCTCGACGGTGCGAAGGTTGACGAATCGCGGCTTGCCTCCCTCGTCTCGGCCCTCGGCATAGATGGCATTCTCCACAAAAAGCCCGAGGAGCTCTCGGGAGGCGAGCAGCAACGCGTCGCCATTGCGCGCGCTCTCCTCGCCGAGCCTGACGTCGTTCTTGCGGACGAGCCGACGGGAAATCTCGACGCGAAGGCGTCTAGGGCGATATGCGCGCTTCTTGGCGACCTGCACAAGTCGGAGAAAAGCGCCATTCTGGTCGTCACGCACGATCCGCAGGTCGCCGCCGCCGCGCAGAAGGTCCATTTCCTGAAGGACGGCAAGATCGCCGCCTCGCACGACACGAAGGGCGATCCCGAACTCGTCTCGAAGCTGTACCTCGAGACCTACCGCGGATAGTGGAATATGAAAGCTAGACATATCTGTGCGGCGCTCGGGATCGCGGCGGCAGTTGGGGCCGTGGTGTTCATGCAGTCGCTCGTTGCGACGAACGACCATCAGGCGGTCGCGATGGCGGAGCGCATGCTCTCCGCCGTTCCCGTGGAGGAGGGCGCGAAGAGCGTGCAGCTGCAGCTCGACTTCCGTCCCGACGGACACGTCCTGCAGGGTCCGCCGATGATGGCGTTCGCCGCCACGCGCAAGGGGATCTCCGGCGCGCTCGTCACCAAGGCGCTATTCGCGCAGCGCCGCGTTAAGAACCTTCCCGCTGTCGGCGACGAGCTGACTCTCGTCGGCAGGAAGGGCGCGTACCGCGTGAAGATAGCTGGCTTCCTCGACTGGGAGCGTCCGGTGCGCGGCTATCCCAACATGTTCCTCCCGCCGGACGCCGTTCTTGAGATCGACGAGGAGTGGCAGGACTTCGCCCCCGTCACGGCAGAAGAAGCGGCGCCGATGTTTATGTCCGACGCCGGACGCAACATGGACCGGGCGAAGGGGCTGCTACTCTGGGCCGCGGCGCTTACGGCGCTTTGCCTTCTGCTGAACTCGCTGTACCTGTCCGTCGAGGCCCGCAGACGCGAGACGGCGATACTGCGCATGGTCGGCATGACGCGCGGCGGAGTCGCCGCGCTTGTCGTGCGCGAGGCGCTGGCGCTCACCTTCGCTGGACTTGTTCTCGGCGTGGCGGCAGCGCTCGCGGCGCTCCACATCTACGTCGCGTGCGATCCGGCGACGTTCCCGTCCGGCGCGGCAGTCGGCGCGAAGGGCATCGTCCTCTCCTCGCTGACCGCGCCCTTCGTCGCTCTGTTCGGAGTCCTGCTCGCGCTCAAGCCCGCGCTCTCCGTGCGTCCGCTAGAGGCGGCGTCCGGACGCGCCCCGCGCAAGCGGCATCTCGGCATGCTCGTCGCCTTCGCGTGCGGATTCGGCGCGTTCGTCGCGGTCGAGGTGTGGGGCTCGTCGCTGACGAAGCCGTTCGTGCCGTCGCCGGAGTGGCCGGACGCGATAGTTTCGATCCTTCCCGGGGGCGTCTCCAGCTTCGACATCGAAAAGCTCCGCGACCTTAAGGGCGTGAGGCGCATCGGCGAGCTGCAGCCTCTCCAGGTGAACATCCTCCCGCTGGAGGAGCTTTCCGGATTCGGCGCTGGCGGCGGAGGAGGGCGCGGCGGAAGGGGCGGCCCGCCCCGCAAGGCATACCGCAACGCGCTTCTGCTCGCGAGCGCGTGGCTGCCGGACTTCAAATTCTCCGCCGGCGACAGGGCCTCGGCCGAGAAGGCGCTCGCCGAAGGCGACAACTGCGTCGTCACCGAGATGATGGCCCGCGCGCACGGACTCTCCCTCGGAGGAGAGCTCAAGGTCGATGCGGGGCGCGGACTCGAGATCGCGCTCAAGATCGTCGGGATCGTGGACCTCAACTGGCACATGGTGACGAGCCGCGGACTCCTCCGCGGGATGAACCGCATGCCCGTGAACACCGACGGTCCCGTCTTCGTCTCGTTTGACACCCTCGCGGCGTGCGACATGCGTCCGCAGGAGTTCGTCAAGATGACGCACGTGTGGCTCGACTACGATCCGGAATTCCTTGCCGGGCGCGGCGTATTTGCCGCGGGGCGCGAGGTTGAGCGCGAGATCGTCGAGGCGCTGGACGGAGCGTGGAGCGAGGATAAGGACGGCGAGGTGCGCGGCAATACCGTGCGGCTTCATTCGCGCGACGAGGTGGCGGACGGAACGCTTGCGCACGGCACGGACCTCGTCGGCGCGATGGCTCGCGTCCCGTTCATCTTCCTCGCCGTCATATCGCTCGGCTTCATCGCCATGCTCGTCGCGTCGTTCGAGTCTCGCCGCCGCGAGTTCGCCGTCATGCGCGCCGTCGGCGCGACGCGCCTCCAGCTTGCGGGGGTCCTAGTTGGGGAGGCGCTCCGCGTCGCATCCGCCGCGGTCGTGCTCGGTCTTTTCGGAGGCGCGCTCGTCGGATGGCTCTGCACGGCCGGAACGCGCGCGGCGATGGCGAACTGGGGTCTCCCCGCGACGTTCTCCGTTCCGTTCGCCGTAATAGCCGAAGGCGCTCTCGGCGCGGTCGTGTTTGCGCTTCTCGTCGCGATCCCGGCTTCGCTTGCGATCGTCCGCCGCCGCCGCTCGTAAATTTGCTATAATATACGGCCATGAAGAATTGTTGCATGTTTGCGGGCCAAGGTGCCCAGGTTCCGGGAATGGGCAAGGACTTTGCCGAGGCCGATCCCGAGGTGATGTCCCTCTTCGACAGGGCGAACGCCGTTCTTGGCTTCGACCTCAAGAAGACGTGCTTTGAAGGTCCGGCCGAGGAGCTGACGAAGTCCAACATCTGCCAGCCCGCCATTTTCGTGACGAGCTATGCGGCGTATCTCACGCTGCAGAAGCGCCGTCCTGTCGCCTTTGACTGCGCGGCGGGCCTTTCGCTCGGCGAGTGGGGCGCGCTGTGCGCGGCCGGTGTCTTGGACTTCGAGTCGACGCTCAAGGTGCTCGAGGCGCGCGGCAGGTTCATGCAGGAGGCGTGCGAGGCGACTCCTTCCGGGATGATCGCGATTGTCGGTGCGTCCCCGGACCAGCTCAAGGCGCTCTGCGACGCGACGGGCTGCACGGTCGCGAACGTCAATTCGGCGGCGCAGCAGGTGCTCTCCGGCTCGAAGGACGCGATTGCGGCGTGCGCGGCGAAGGCGAAGGAGCTTGGCGTCAAGCGCGCGATTCCGCTCGCCACGGCCGGCGGGTTCCATTCCGAGTTCATGCGCCCCGCGCGCGAGAAGCTCGCTCCGGTGCTGGACTCCATTTCGTTCTCCGCTCCGAAGTTCCCGGTCCTTTCCAACGTGACGGGGAAGCCCCACGCCTCCGACGGCGCGGCGATCAAGGCGATGATGCTCGAGCAGGTGACCGGCACGACCAACTGGGCTGCTGACGTCGAGGCGGCGAAGGCGCTCGGATGCGGCATGTTCGTCGAGTTCGGCCCCGGCAAGGTGCTTTCCGGCCTCGTAAAGAAGATCGATCCCGCGCTCGCGACGGCGAACGTCGCCGACATTGCGTCGCTCGACGCTACGGTCGCGGCTCTTGGCTGACAGGAACGCGGCCGTCTCAGGGCGGCCGCCTTTTTCCTCCCGTCCCCACTTGACATACATACCCGAAGGTATGTATAATATTCAAGTTTTTATGAGGTGGAAAAGGGAAAGACTATGAGAAGTGGCATTCTGACGACATCTGTGTTTGCGCTGGCGGCCGCTGGCTGTGCGTATCTTCCGTCCGTAGGGCCGGACTACTCCGAGCCTGCAATCGACGTAGGCGGGGAAGGGCTGCGCTCGCTGCCGGACGCGGGGTATCCGACGACGAACCGCACCGACATCGGCGAGTGGAAGCCGGCGGAAGGCGGGGATGACGTGCGCAAGCTCGTCACGACGGACGACATCGCCGCGTGGTGGAGCCGCTTCGACGACGGAGTGCTTACGAACCTCGTAGCGGACGCTGTCGAGGGGAATCTCTCCTATCAGATCGCGTTTCGCAGACTTGAGCAGTCGCGCTGGGCGCTGTTCGGCTCGTACGCCGCGTTCAGACCGACTGTCGCAATGTACGGCAGCGGCACGATGACGCATGCGGAGCGCTACACGTCCTCTCAGTACGCGGCCTGGCGCTCGACCGGCTCCAAGCGCAACTACGGGGACATATTCCGCGGCGGATTCGACGCGTCGTGGGAGATCGACCTCTTCGGCGGCAACAGGAGGGCGACCGAGGCCGCCGAGGCGGAGATGGAGGCCGCGGAGTGGAATCTCGCGGACGCATGGGTGACGCTCACATCCGAGGTCGGACGCGAATACATCGAGCTGAGGACGACGCAGCAGCGCATCGCCGTCGCGCGCACGAACCTCGTGCTGCAGACCGAGACGTACGACATCCTGAAGTCGCGCTTCGATTCCGGAATCGGAGACGAGCTGGCCGTAAACCAGTCGAAGTACATCGTCGACCAGACGCTCGCGACGATTCCGCCGCTGCTCGCGCAGGAGGAGAAGCTCATGAACGCGATCGCGGTTCTCACCGGCGGCATGCCTGGAACGCGCCACGACGAGCTCAGGGAATGCCCCAACCGCAACTGGCTGCTCGACCCCGCCAGGGTGGCGGAGGTTTCGCTGGACATGCTCCGCGCCAGGCCGGACGTCCGCGCGGCGGAGCGCCGTCTCGCCGCGCAGACGGCGAAGGTCGGCGTCGCGAAGTCGCTCTGGTTCCCGAAGCTGTACATAAACGGAACGCTCGGGCTCGAGTCGGTCAAAGTGCACAAGTTCCTCGGGAAGGGCGACTTCTACGGCGCGATTGGTCCGTCGATAAGCTGGCCGATCTTCCAGGGCGGCAGCATCTACGCGAACGTGAAGGCCGAGGAGTCCAGGATGGACGAGGCGTTCCTCTCGTACGAGAGCGCGGTACAGAACGCCTACCGCGAGGTCCGCGACGCATACGCCGCGTACACTCAGGAGTACCACCGCTACCAGGCGCTGCAGGGCGCCGTGAAGGCGGCGCAGGACGCCGTCGCGATTTCGAACGACCTGTACAAGAACGGACTCAGGGACTTCACCGCCGTCATCGATGCGCAGCGCTCGCTGCTCTCGCTCGAGGAGGCGCTCGTCGTCTCCCGCGGACAGATCACCGTCGACCTCATCGCGCTGTTCAAGTCCCTCGGCGGCGGATTCTGACCAGGCGCTCGTTCCACAGGGGCGTAAGGCGTCCATGCGCGCTCTGGGTGTAAATCTCCCGAACTTTTGGACTGAAAAATGTGGTATAATAATCGGCGTTGGCCGTAGAAGGCGAATTTCAACAAGAAAGCGACAAGGTTAGTGAACTATGGAAGAGAAAATCAAGGCTAAGCTGGACGAGCTCCGCGTCGGGCTTCAGGCGGACGGCGGCGACCTCGAGCTCGTCAAGATCGAGGGCAAGGTCGTGTATCTCAAGCTCGTCGGGCACTGCGGGAGCTGTCCGTTCGCGATGATGACCCTCAAGCAGGGCATCGAGGCCGGGCTTCAGGAGATCGATCCCGAGATAACCGTGGAGCGGGTGGCATAAGCATGAAGACTGTCAACGTTTCGCTCGTCGGCGTCGGCGGGCAGGGCATCATCCTCACGGCGGACATCCTTGCAAAGACCGCGGCGATCGCGGGAATGGACGTCAAGAAGTCCGAAATCCACGGCATGGCCCAGCGCGGCGGTTCGGTGACGAGCCAGGTGCGCTTCGGCACGTCCGTCGCCTCGCCGATCATCCAGGAGGGCACGGCCGACATTCTCGTCTCCTTCGACAAGGTCGAGGCGCTCAGGAACTCGGGCATCCTCGCGAAGGGCGGCACGGCGCTCGTCAACGACCTGTATCTCGTTCCCGTCACCGTCTCGTCCGGGCAGCAGAAGACGCCCGAGGACCTCGACGGAAAGGTCAAGAAGGCTTTCGGAAAGAGCCTCATCCTCGTCGACGCGATGAAGGTCGCGACCGAGGAGGTCGGCAACGCGCGCACGATGAACATGGTGCTCGCAGGCGCGCTTTCGGCGCTGTGTCCGTTCAAGGAGGAACTCTGGCTCCAGGCGATGGCCGAGATGCTCTCGGGCCCGAAGGCCAAGCTCCTCG
This sequence comes from Kiritimatiellia bacterium, assembly GCA_016284515.1. Classification (GTDB taxonomy): domain Bacteria; phylum Verrucomicrobiota; class Kiritimatiellia; order RFP12; family UBA1067; genus UBA1067. Next base: position 23,115 of record JAEEOY010000046.1, read on the forward strand.
AGGTAAACAAGAAGGCGTTCGCCCTCGGGCGCGCCGCAGCGCTGGCCTGACCGGCCGCACCGCACCGAGATGGCGCAGAAGATACAGTACCGCAAGGAGTTCTTCGACCGCGACTACACCCTGTGGGAGGCATACCGCAGGGTGTGGAAGTACGCGCGCAAGTACAAGCTTAGGCTTGCGATCGGCGTTTTGTGCGGAATGATCACGGCGGGCACCCTCGTGCCGCTGTTCCAGCTCGTGCAGCCCGCGCTGCGCCAGGCAGAGACGATGGACGACAGGGCGGTCGCGGCTGCGCAGTCCGCCAAGGCCGAGTCTTCCGCGCCTGCATCTGCCGCTGTCACTGCGTCGGATTCCGCGGTCGCGCCGACGGATGGCGCACCTGCGGCGCATAAGCACCACAAGAGCGGGTTCGAGCGCGAGATCGCGCGCAACTCGAAGCTTCCGAGCTGGTATCCCCAGGTCGAGAAGCTTGCCGCGAAGTGCGGCATAAAGCTTCAGAACGACCAGGGAGGAATGGGCGGCGCGCTGCTCCTCATAGCATGCGTCATAGTGCCCGCGCTTGCGTTCGTGCGGCTTTTGCTCATGTATCTCAACCACTACTGCCTCAGCTGGTCCGGGGCGCATGCGGTCGCGGATCTCCGCCAGGAGATGCTCGAGCACGTGACGAAGCAGTCTCTTGAGTTCTTCGGCAGGGTGGACGTCGGGCAGATAATGATGCGCGTATGCGCGGACCCGACGCAGATACAGACGATTCTCGCGACGATACTCTCCGAGGTCGCGCTCGCGCCGTTCGAGATACTCGTCTCGTTCGGATTCATCATCTGGTTCGCGGTGACGAACCACATGCTTCCGACGCTGTTCCTCATATTCATCGGCTTCCCGCTCTTCGTCCTTCCCATACAGATGCTCGGCAGCGTGATCAAGAAGTGGTCGCGCCGCTCGATGGAGCGCGGCTCGATGATCGGCGCGAAGATACACGAGATCCTCACGTGCATCCGCGTCGTGAAGAGCTACAACACCGAGGAGTACGAGAAGCAGCAGTACGAGGCGACGAACAAGTACCTCCTCAAGTCCACGATGCGCGGACTCCGCTTCGGGCTTCTCGTGCCGCCGACCGTCGAGACCGTCGGCGTGCTGCTTCTGTGCGGATTCCTCGTCTGGTGCTACGTGATGAACGTGAAAGTGTCGGACGTCGCGCCGATGCTCGCGCCGCTTCTCATCATCTACAAGCCGATCAAGCAGCTCTCGAAGCTGCAGGTTCAGGTCGAGGTGTCGATGGCTTCGCTGAACCGAATCTACTCGCTGCTCGACTGCCACATGGAGCTTCCCGTGAACCCGAACCCCGTGCGCAAGGCCACCTTCGACGACCGCATCTCGTTCGAGGACGTGACGTTCCGCTACGAGTCCGCGGAGATCGACGCGGTGTCGCACGCGACGTTCGAGATTCCGCGCGGGAAAGTCATCGCGGTCGTGGGCGGGACGGGGTCCGGCAAGTCGACCACCTCGGGGCTCCTCGCGCGCTTCTACGATCCGCAGTCCGGACGCATCACCATCGACGGAGTCGACCTAAAGGACGTCGACGTAGGCGACCTCAGGCGGCTCCTCGGCGCGGTCATGCAGGAGACGATACTCTTCAACGACACGATCGAGAACAACATCCGCTACGGCACTCCTGGCGCGACGCACGAACAGGTCGTCGCCGCGGCGAAGCTCGCCAACGCGCACGAGTTCATAATGGCGCAGCCCGAAGGCTATTCGCGCATCGTCGGCGAGAAGGGCTTTTCGCTTTCCGGCGGCGAGCGCCAGCGCATCGCGATCGCGCGCGCGATCCTGAAGAATCCGCCGATCCTCATCCTCGACGAGGCGACGAGCGCGCTCGACACTGTGACGGAGCGCCTCGTGCAGGACGCGCTCAACAACCTTATGGCCAACCGCACGACGTTCGCCATCGCGCACCGCCTGTCGACGATTCGCGACGCGGACATGATCCTCGTCATGGACCACGGCCGCATCGTGGAGCGCGGCACGCACGACGAGCTCATCGCGAAGAACGGCGTCTACCGCCGCCTGTGCGAGATGCAGCAGATGACATGACGAGCCGCCCGACAGACCCGCTCGCGGAGGAATACGACTTCGTAGCGAGCATCGGCTACGACTGCCACTGCGCCACCATGCTCAGGAAGCTTGGCCTCAGGTCCTGCTCCTCCCCCCTCGACTGGCTCACGGCGGCTCCCCTGGAGACGAGGCTCAGGCTCGTGGAGACTCGCTTCGCCGGATTCCTCGAGAAGGCGAACATGCGCAGGCTGGAGAAGGAGCCGGACGCGCCCGGAAAGGGCAACGACCACTACGAGGACTCCGCGACGGGGCTTAGGTTCTTCCACGACTTCCGCGAGACGCTTCCCTTCGACGAGTCCTACGCGCAGGTCTCCGCCAAGTACGCGCGCCGCATCGCGCGGCTGTACGACAACGTCGGCAAGGCGAAGCGCACGCTCTTCGTCTGGTGCGACTACGCGCGTCCGCTCTCCGAGGAGGCACGCGCGGCCGCCGAGGGGCGACTTCGCGCGGCGTTCCCCGGACGCGACGTGCGGCTGCTCGCCGTCCGCTCCGACGACGACTTCTCGAAGATAAAAAGCCCCCTCGCGGCCGCCATGCGCCGGCGCACGGCGCGGCTGAGGCTGCTCATCCGCTGCCTAACGTGGCCGCACCTCACGCGTGCGGCGCGGAGCGCGGCAAGGCGCCGGCTGGAGCGGAAGTGGGGGCTCGAGTGACGGATGCGTCCGCGCGCGCCGTCGGAATTTGGTAAAATATACGGCATATGCAGGCAGAGCGCAAGAGCGAAGAGCTGAACAGGTCCACGGCGTTTGACAACAGGCTGCGTCCGACGGACTTCGACGGATTCGTGGGCCAGGCGAAGGTCCGCGACAGGATGCTTCTCGCCGTGCGCGCCGCGAAGGAGCGCGGCGAGTCGCTGGACCACGTGCTTTTTTCGGGTCCGCCCGGCCTCGGCAAGACAACGCTTTCGTACATCCTCGGCCAGGCGATGGGAGTGAACGTCAAGACGACGTCCGGCCCCGTTATCACGAAGCCTGGCGATCTTGCCGGGCTTCTCACCTCCCTCGAGCCGGGCGACATTGTCTTCATCGACGAGATACACCGCATGGCGAAGACGGTCGAGGAGTATCTCTACAGCGCGATGGAGGACTACGCGATCGACATCATGCTCGACCAGGGTCCGAACGCGCGCTCGGTTCGGCTGGAGCTTCCGCGCTTCACCCTCGTCGGCGCGACGACGCGCATCGGGCTCATAGCGGCGCCGCTCCGCGCGCGCTTCGGCTTCGTCAACAGGCTCGACTACTACGAACCCCCGGAGCTTGCCGAGATCGTGACGCGCAGCGCCGCGAAGCTCGGCGTCGACATCGACTCCGAAGGCGCGCTCGAAATCGCCCGCCGCGCGCGCGGCACGCCGCGAATTGCGAACAACCTCCTGAGGCGCGTCAGGGACTACGCCCAGGTTAAGGCCGGCAACTTCATAACTCTCGACGTCGCGAGGGAGTCTCTGTCGCTCCTGGAGATCGATCCGCACGGACTCGACGAGATGGACCGACGCGTCCTTGAGACGATCTGCCTGAAGTTCGGTGGCGGACCGGTGGGGCTCTCGACAATCGCCGTTTCCGTCGGCGAGGAGCCGGACACGATCGAAGAGGCCTACGAGCCGTTCCTCATCATGGAGGGCTATCTGGAGCGCACGCCGAAGGGGCGCGTCGCGACGAAGCTTGCGTGGGATACGCTCGGGCTGAAGCCCGCCGCGAGGCAGGGCGAGCTCGGGCTCTGAGCGGGGGTCAGCTCGCGAGCTCGACGGTGAAGGGTCCGTCGTTGAGAAGCCTCACCTTCATGTCCGCTCCGAAGCGTCCGGTCTGCACTCTCTCCGCGCCGAGAAGCTCCCTGAGGTGCGCGACGAAGCTTTCGTAGAGCGGGACGGCGAGCTCGGGCCTGGCGGCGGCGGAGAATCCGGGGCGGTTCCCGTGCGCCGTGTCGGCGTACAGCGTGAACTGCGAGACGACTATCACCGATCCGCCGATGTCGACTATGGAGCGGTTCGTCTTGCCTGCGTCGTCCTCGAAGATGCGCAGCTTGAAAAGCCGCTCGGCGAGACGCGCCGCGTCCGCCTCTGTGTCGCCGTGGGTCACTCCGAAGAGGACGAGATACCCGGCGCCGATCTCCGCGACCCTTTCGCCGCCGATGTCGACGCTCGCCTCTGCTACTCGCTGCACCAGTGCCTTCATGTCGCAAATGATACATCAAACACGTTGTCCATGTCAATGGCGTCTGCGCGCGCATTTCCTGATCGGACTTTGATATGGGGTCGGATATTTTGATATAATATCCGCCAATGAAGAAAAAGACAATCGCACTGGTGTGTGTTGCGGGGACGGCGGTTTTGGGGGCGCTGGTACTGCTTTCACGGCGTGACGGCAACGAAGGGGAGTCGCAGTCGCTCTACGCGACCGTGCAGGAGGGGCCGCTCGTCATCAACGTCGAGGAGTACGGCGAAATCGCGCCGAGCGAGCAGATAACGCTCAAGAACGAGGTGCAGGGCCGCACGTCGATCATCACGCTCGTCCCTGAGGGGAAGATCGTGCAGGAGGGGGAGGTGCTCGTGCAGCTCGACGTCTCGTCCAAGATCGACGAGAAGGACAGCCAGGAGATCACCCTGCGCAACGCCGAGAGCGCGCTTGAGGTCGCCCGCGAGGCGCTCGACATCCAGAAGAACCAGTCCGAGAGCGACGTCGAGCTCGCCGAGCAGGACTACGAGTTCGCGAAGGAGGATCTCGACAAGTACGAGAACGGCGACTATCCGACGAAGCTCATCGCCCAGAAGGGGCACCTCGCCATCAGCGAGCAGCAGGTGAAGCAGGCGAAGGACAAGTACGAGTGGTCGAAGAAGCTCTTCGCGGAGGACTTCATATCCGAGACGGAGCTCGAGGGCGACGAGCTCAGCTGGCGCTCGAGCCAGCTGTCGTTCGAGTCTGCCAAGCGCGAGCTCGACCTCCTCGAGACGTTCACGCACAAGCGCGAGCTCGCGAAGTTCAAGAGCGACGTGAAGCAGAAGGGCATGGCCCTCGAGCGCACGCGCAAGCGCGCGGCCTCCGCCGTCGCGCAGGCGGAGAGCAACCTGCGCGCCAGGGAGAGCGAGTTCAAGAAGCAGCAGCAGCGCTACGACAAGATCACGAACCAGATCGACATGGCGACGATCCGCGCGCCGCGCGGCGGACAGGTCGTGTATGCGTCCTCCCGCATGGGCCGCGAGCCGCTGCAGGAAGGCCAGGAGGTCTGGGAGAGGCAGGAGCTCATAATCCTACCGACGGCGGACGCGTTCTCGGCCAAGATCAACATCCACGAGGCTAACCTCAAGTCGATCTCGACGGGAATGCCGGTGCGCGTCAGATGCGATGCGCTTCCCGACCGCGTGTTCAACGGGACGATCTCTAAGATCGCGCCGATGCCCGACAACGAGCGCAAGTGGATGAACCCGGACCTCAAGGAGTATCCGACGCGGGTGCTTATTCCCGACGGACAGGGCGAGCTCAGGAATGGCATGGGCTGCAAGGCGGAGATCATAATCGAGCAGTATGAGAAGGCGGTGTACGTTCCGGTTCAGTGCGTCGTTCGCATCGCCGGTCAGTCGTACGTCTACGTGCGCCGCGCGGGAGGCGACGAAAGGCGCAAAGTGGAGACGGGGCTCGACAACAGCCGATTCGTTCGCATCCTCTCCGGCGTCGTCCCTGGCGAGGAGGTGTCGCTATCGCCGCCGCTCGGGGAGTCCGTTTCGGGAGACGACCTCAAGACAGTCGCGGAGGAGTGACGCGCCGATGTCCGCCGAGTACGCAATCGAGATCGAGAACCTCGCCAAGGTCTACGACATGGGCGAGGAGAAGGTCCACGCGCTCAGGGGCGTTACGGCGCGCTTCGAGAAGGGCTCGTTCTGGGCGATCATGGGCCATTCCGGGTCCGGAAAGTCGACGATGCTCCAGATACTCGGCTGCCTCGACCGCCCGACCTCGGGACGCTACATCCTCAACGGACGCGAGGTGTCCAACCTCGGCGACGACGAGCTGAGCGACGTGCGCCTCAAGTACCTCGGCTTCGTGTTCCAGAGCTTCAACCTGATCCCGCAGCTAACCGTCGAGGAGAACATAGCGCTTCCGCTCTACTACCAGGGCGTGGACGACGCGACGAGCCGCCGGCGCGCGGCGGAGTACGCTGCGTACGTGGGGCTCTCGGAGCGCCTTCGGCACCGTCCGAACCAGCTCTCCGGCGGACAGCAGCAGCGCGTCGCAATCGCGCGCGCACTCGCGACCGATCCGGTCGTGATTCTCGCCGACGAACCGACCGGAAACCTCGACACCGCGATGAGCATCGAGATCATGAACCTCTTCACCGACCTCCACAAGCGCGGCAAGACGATAGTGATGGTCACGCACGAGGACGACATCGCGGCGTACGCGGAGCACAGGCTCGTGATGCGCGACGGACTCGTCAAGGAGGTGCGGTGACGCTTCCGTTCGCGAGACTCAGGCGCGACTTCGCGCTCGGCGTGAAGAACCTGCTGCTGCACAAGCTCAGGAGCTTCCTCACGATGCTCGGACTCGTCTTCGGCGTGGGCAGCGTCATTGCGATGCTCGCGATCGGCGAGGGCGCGTCGCGCGACGCGCTGGAGCGAATCCGCAAGCTCGGCAGCCACAACATCATGCTTCTCTCCAAGAAGCCGCCCGAGGACCGCAACTCGCAGCAGAAGCGCGCGTGGTTCTCGATCTACGGGCTTCTCTACGCCGACGCGGAGCGCATCGCGGCGACTGTCCCGTCCGTCGACAAGGTCGTTCCATTCAAGTCGCTCGTAAAGCCCGCGCGCTACCGCGGGCGCGCTGAGGACCTGCGTGTCATCTGTACGACGGACGAGTGGTTCGAGCTTGTGAAGCGCGACGTCGTCGCGGGACGCGTCATGACGTCCGACGACATCCGCGAGTTCGCGTCCGTCGCGGTCCTCACGGAGTGGGGCGCGCGCAAGATGCTCGCGAACGAGCACGCGCTCGGCGAGACGCTCACCATCGAAGGAAACACCTACCGCGTTATCGGAATCGTCAAGAGCGAGGGCGGAGACTCCGAGTCGGGCGACACGCCCGACAGCCGCTCGGACGTGTACATCCCGATAGCCGCCGCGCGCCAGCGCTACGGGGACGTCTTCTTCCGCCGCACCAACGGCGCGTCGATACGCGAGAAGGTGGAGCTGCACGGAATCATCGCGCGCGTCCGCGACGAGCGCGACGTCGAGCCGACGGCGAAGGCGGTGGAGCGAATCCTCGAGACCTCGCACAAGTCGAAGGACTACGCGATAAACGTCCCGCTCCAGCTCCTCAAGCAGGCGGAGGCGACGAAGCGCACCTTCTCGATAGTGCTCGGTGCGATAGCGGGCATCTCGCTCCTCGTCGGCGGAATCGGCATCATGAACATCATGCTCGCGTCCGTCACGGAGCGCACTCGCGAGATCGGGATCCGCCGCGCAATCGGCGCGCGCCGCTCGCAGATCGTAATGCAGTTCCTCATCGAGGCGCTCGTGCTCTCCGTCTTCGGCGGCTTGATAGGCATGGCGCTCGGTCTCGCCATCCCGCTTCTCGTCACAGCCTTCGCCGGCATGCCCACGGTCGTCACGCCTTGGTCGCTCGTCCTGTCGTTCGGCATTTCCGTCGGCGTCGGGATCGGTTTCGGAATCTACCCCGCGATGCGCGCCTCCAAGCTCGACCCCATCATCGCCCTCAGGTACGAGTAGTCCGCACCAGTCCGCCAACTTCGAGTCTCGTTCAACATTCTGTCCATTACTCGTTTTAATAGAGCCTTGTAATACGAAATTCTTCGTTACGAAAAATTTCTCATGGTATCTGCTTCCTTTGACGAGGATATTATACCAAAGCCGCTCAGACAGGTAGGGTGCGATCACCGAGCGCGCCGTGACGATCAAGAAATCATTCCGGCGGTGCCACATCTCTGGGAGGTCAGACTTCAGTGTCGCCCGCAGGGGCTTCCGTCGCGCCGTGCTCTATAGGGGGTTCCGTCGCTCCGCGACGGAACAATGAAGGGCGTGGTGCATTTCATTAGATAGCCACTTTCCATTCGCCTCCCTCGCATGCTCCCGATTATTTGATTCCATGCGAGCATTGCGAATGTCCGTCGCGGAGCGACGGACCCCCTGTAGGATGGCCCTGCAGTGAACAGATCGCTTTCAGGGGGTTCCGTCGCTCCGCGACGGAACGGATATAGTTGGATTTCAGTTGGCATTCATGTATTTTTCATAGTCGTATGTAGCGTCATGTTTTCAACCATGCATCCTTTCAACGGGGTAATATGGTATAATTTTCTCCGTATGCAAGGCGAGACGTTGAAGGTGAATCCGCAACTGCCATCCTGCGGGAGCTGGCGGCTCAAGCGGGAGATTGGCTACGGCGCGTACGGCGTGGTCTATCTCGCCGTCGCTCCGGACGGCGAATGCGCCGCAGTGAAGGTCTGCCGACGCGATGCTGTCGATCCCGAACGCTATTCGCGCGAACTGCGCGGCGCGAAGCTCTATCGCGCAATCCCGCCGCAGGAAGGCCTTGCTCGGATGCGGACGCTCGTCGAGACGGATTGGGGATTCTATGCTGTGATGGATCTCGCGGACGACGAGTTCGAACGCACGGAAGGCTCGCTTGAATCCTATTGTCCAAAGACTCTCGCCAGCGTCATCAAAGGCGAGAAGGCGCTTCCTCTGAAGGATTGCGTCAATCTTGCCATCTCTCTCGCGAAGGGGCTCGAGGCGCTTCAGCGGCACCATCTCCTCCATCGCGACATCAAGCCCGCGAACGTGCTGTATGTATGTGGCCGTCCCGTGCTTTCCGACCCTGGGCTTCTCGTCGAGGAGTCCGACGCGGTTTCGCTCGTTGGAACGCCCGGATATGTTCCGCCCGAGAAGTTCACCGACGCCGCGAGCGACATCTACAGTTTGGGACTCACTCTCAAGGCCGCAAGTTTCGGACGTCAGATCGAGGACTTGGACAAGGGGCCTGCGATGGAGGCCGATGTCGGCGCGACGCTTTTCCCGTCCTGGTGGCGAATCCTCAACAAGGCGACCGATCCCG
>JAEEOY010000047.1 GCA_016284515.1 Kiritimatiellia bacterium
AGCGTGACGGTTCCCTGCGTCGGAACTGCGGCGTCGATTGCGTCCTGTATCGTCTGGCGCGTCTCGGCAGCCGTCTCGCCCGGCTGAATCCCCTCGCCCGGCTGCGGCGGAGGAATTACCTTGGGAATCGTAATGTCTTTCGTCTGGGTTGCGAACGGCGCGCCAGGGAATACCGCCGTGTAGCGCCCCGTGCCGGTCGCTTCGGTTGTCGCCGCCTGGACGACAGCGTAGGTCGCCGTGACTGTTTCGTTCGTAACATGCGCGGAATCGACGGTGCACGTGGCGCTTCCGGTGCATGTCGCGTTGTCGGCGGACCAGACGTACGTCGCATCGCCCCAACTATGGACGTGCGTTTCGGGACCGGGCTCAACAGGCTCGGCCCCTGTGGTAAAATTTCCGCTTTTGACCGCCCCCATCACGGTCTCGGCGTTGTTGGAGATCGAAAGCGAGTAGTAGTATGTCGTCGCTGCGGTCAAATTGGAGACAACATAGCTGAACGACGCCGTCGCGCCCTCGGCGATCTTCGTCGCCGCGCCGAGGCTGTTCGCGCTCGTGCCGTAGGCGAGATAGACGTCGCACGCGGTCGCGCCGGAGCCAAGCGAAGAGATCGCACCGGAAATCGTCGCGTTCGTGACAGCAGGCGTCACCGTCACCGTGCCGAGCGTCGGCGCGGTCTGGGCAGATTGGTCAAGGTGTGTGCGGATGTTCGTATTGTAAAGCTGCACAACGGGCACCTCGTGAACGTTGGCATTGTTCACGCCACCGACGCGCACCTCGTGGAGCTTGTTGTTGTCCGTATCGACAACAAAGATGCTGAAGTGGTAGGCCTGGTCCGTCCCGAGCTGATGCTGGCTGGGTTTGCTCGGATAGTTTACCGCGTAGGCGCTCGAAACCTGCACGACCGACGCATAGACATCGTTGCCGGGATTCGCCTGCGTGTCGAATGCATCCGTGATTGTCGCCACGTGAGCAAAGTGCTGATGTGCTGCGACAAGTCCAAAGAACCCCCTGCCTTTGTGAGTGTTGAGGTTCCAAGGACCGTTCATAAAGCCCCACTGGAGCGTGCCCACGGTAGTCTTGGGCTTGCGCGAGCCAAGGTTCTGCCCGTCGTGCGAGACCATGCCCATGATCGTGTTCTCCGGCGTCTTGGTCGCGTCAAACGGCAAGCCGGTGTCCGGATCGTAGAACTGCGCCGCATCGTGGGCGCGATACACGGTGTCTGAGCCAGTGGAGGTGTCGTAGAAGCTGACGCAGGCAATTCGCACGTTGTATCCTTTCGTCGCATAGAGGCGGCGGAAGTCGAGGTGGTAGGAGTTGCCGGTGAAGCGTCCGGTCTGGTTGTCGCCGAGCTTCGCCTTCGCGAGGTCGCGGTGATAGGTGACGTCGACGCCATGCTCGTGGGCAACCGAAGCCGACGTGTTGAAGTTCGTCTGCACGTACGCCCAGTCCGAATCAGACTTGACCATCTCGTAGTTGGCACTTGTGGTCTCGTAGTGGCGGTCGTGGTTGCCGTCTACGGTGAAGAGCGGAACGCTCGCTGGAAGATGCTGGTTGAACATCGCCTTGACGTTCCAGATTTCATTAGTGTACTCTTCTACCGTGAGACGTCCGGAGTTGCCCATGATCGGCGCCGTCGAGAGGTCGCCGCCGTTGATGACGGCGTCGAGCCCCGCGTCAAGAGCCAGGGAGCCAAGGAGTCGGATCGACTGCTCGGCCTCCGTCAGGCAGCCGCCGGTTGCGTACCAGTAGGTCTTGACCGGATCCGTCGCCGCGTCGTCGCCGGGAACGCGCTTGCACTTGTGGATGTCGGAGATCATGGCGAACGAGATGTACTTGCGCTTGCCCGTCGCGGAGTCAATCGGGTTCACCTGATTGACCTTGTCCATGATGTCCGATTTGAGCCCTGCCTCGAGCGTCGCGACATCGTCGCCGAAGGCCAGAAGCCCCGAAGTCAGCAGTACGGCAGAAACGAGTTTTTTCATTTGCATCTCCTTTTCTCGTGATGACGCCTAAAGTATAGCAGATTTGCAGATGGCGAACAATTATTCAGAGGTATACCCCCGCGTATACGAAGGTATACTCACCGCACGAAAATCGCCATGCCGGG
>JAEEOY010000048.1 GCA_016284515.1 Kiritimatiellia bacterium
TTCCCAAGGTAATTCCTCCGCCGCAGCCGGGCGAGGGGATTCAGCCGGGCGAGACGGCTGCCGAGACGCGCCAGACGATACAGGACGCAATCGACGCCGCAGTTCCGACGCAGGGAACCGTCACGCTCGGCAATGGACTCTTCGAAATCGACGCGCAGTTGATGGTTACTGGCGGCGTCACGCTCGTCGGCCAGGGCTGGACGAACACGACGCTCAAGTATGTTGGGACGGCGAACACTGCAGCAAGCCGCGTGGCAACGATTAGCGACGGATCCATGTTCTCCATGACCATAACTGGCGGCAAGGTAAAGAACAACAATAGCGGGGCAGGAGGCGTGAGTGTTGTTGACAACGGCGTAATTTCCTGGTGTTGCATCACGAACAACTATGCGCAAAACAACACTGGTGGCGGTATTGGCGTATCCGGCGCGGGAACGGTTAAGATTGACCACACGATTGTTGCGAACAACTCGGCGGGAACTGGTTTTGACGGCGTTGGCGGCGGCATTGGCATCCGCGGAGTCGGCTCTCTTTCCGTGGAGATTGACACGTGCCTCGTTTATGGGAATAATGTTGGGCCGGGCTGGAACAACGGAAACTCAAATGGCGGCGGCATTGGCATTATCGTCAGGAATTACAACACTGATACGGTGTCGACGATCATTCGCAATACCACAATCGCGAACAACAGCGTTGTCGGAACGACATCGCTTGGCGGTGGAATCTACGTCGCTCAGGCAGATACGACGCTGATCAACTGCATCGTCTCCGGCAACACGTCGGAAGCTACCGCGACTACGGGCGATGCGGATGTGGCGTACAAGGACGCAACAATCGCCTCCGCAGTCGTGGCCAAGACGACGACCTGCCTCTTCGGCGGAACGCCGCTCTTTGTCGATGCCGCGAGCGGCGATTACCGTCTCGCCGAGAATTCGCCGGCGATTGAAGCCGGCACTGCATACGAAGGAATCGGAAAGGATCTTGCCGACAAGTACTTCTCGTATACGAAGCCGGCTATTGGCTGCTATGAATACGGCGACTACGATCCGCCGCCTGCGGACGAATGGGACATTCCGGGCACGAACGGCGGCATCAGGGGGATTGACGACGGACAGGGCGGAAAGTTCATCGCGTTCACGGCGATTGCGCGCGAGGGAGAGACGGTCGCTGTCGGATTCCGTGCTGCGGAAATCGGCGCGAGCGTCGGCGCGTCCTTCGCGCTCATCTGCAAGGACAATCTTGCCGATACGGCGACATTCACAATCGACGCGACGCTGACGGAAGTTGCGAGCCCTCTTGGCGTGCTCGAGGCCGCGACGGACAAGGCGCAGATCTTTGTCGTCGGCATCGGAGCCGCGGATAACAACTGAGCGAGCGAAACGTGAAGACAATTCTTGCCATATGCCTGGCCGCGGTCGGCGGTGCGGCCTTAGCCGTGGAGCTGATGCTCCCCGGCGAGGGCGCAACTGTTCCGCTCCTGAGCGCCGGACAGAAGGCGTACTTCGACTCGTCCGACGAGGAGCGTCTTGCGAAGGCGGGCGATGCCGCGTACAGGGCGGAGCTTCTGGCGCTTGGGTGGTATCCTCAGCCCGTCGTGTTCGTCTGGTCCGGCATCAATTCCCGCAAGGAGCGTCTTCGCTTCCGCATCTGGCGCGAGGAGGACGACGCGTGCGTGTGCGACACGAACTTCGTCTACCTCACGACGGGGCGATTTGAGCGGGACAATTTCCGCGTGGGATGCCGCTACCGATGGGAGGTTGATGTCGCCGGGAAGGGGACGGCTGTCGGGACTTTCCGGACGGAGGACCGCGCGCCGCGCCTCATCCGAGTGCCGGGCGTGCCGAACGTGCGCGACCTCGGCGGATGGCATGCGGCCGGCGGACGGAGGGTTCGGCAGGGGCTTCTCTACCGGTCGGCGAATCTTTGCGAAAACGCGTCGGAGTGTCCGGACGGACCGCCGCGCAGACGCCTCGACGACGCAGGAGTCCACTTCATGACGAACGCACTCGCCATCCGCACTGAACTCGACCTGCGTTCGCCGAAGGAGTGCGCAGGGCTTGACGGCTCTCCGCTCGGGGCGTCCGTCGTACGCATCGAGATTTCGTCCGGATGCTATTCCCAGATGGACGAGCCATGGGCGAAGGAGGCGTGCCGAAAGGCGCTTGAGCTTGTGAGCGACGAGCGGAATCTGCCGCTGCTCTTCCACTGCTCGAGCGGACAGGACCGCACGGGCACGCTTGCGTTCCTGATAAACGGACTGCTAGGCGTCTCTTCCGAGGACCTTGTGCGCGACTGGGAGGCGTCCGCTCTCTGGAAGGACGAGCACGACTGGTTCAACCGCAACAACACATACGCGGCGCTGCTCGCCGTGATGGACCGCTATCCGGGTGAGACGCTCAACGACCGCATCGAGTCGTATGTAAAGTCGACCGGCTTCACCGACGCGGACATCGCGCGTCTTCGCGCTCTTTTGCTTGAGCACGACTGATTGCCGTGCCGGTGAAGCGCAGGAGCGCCTCGAGCGTTGTAGCGGGATGCGGCGGGCATCCCGGGATGTACAGCGCCGGCGTCGCCGGCAGGTTGCCGCGCTCGTAGAGTCCGCCCGATATGGCGCACGCGCCGGCGGCAATAAGGAACTTCGGGTCCGGCGCAGCGGCGAAGGTCTTGTCGAGCGCGAGCTGCATGTTCTTCGATACCGGGCCGGTCAGGTAGATCGCGTCCGCATGGCGGGGTGATGCGACGAAGCGGATTCCGAAGCGCCCCATGTCCCACGCGAGGGTCCCAAGCACGTTCGCGTCGAGTTCGCACGCGGCGCATCCGCCGGCGGAAACCTCGCGGAGCTGCAGCGAGCGCTTCAGCGAAAGCGCGGCGGGGTCGGTCTGCTTCGGCGGCTCGTAGCCATGCTCTCCGGACTTCACGACGAGGTCCTCTCTTTTGAACACCCCGAGACGGTATTCCTTCGTGAAGCGGATCTTGCCGCAGACTTCGGCGCAGCGTCCGCAGAAGATGCAGCGCCCCATGTCGAGCTTCGCGCCCTCGGTGTCGCTGGAAAGCGCGCCGCTCACCGGGCAGAGGGACTGCGCGCGCTCGACATCCTCGGCCGTGATGTCGGAGTCGATCTCGGGCCGTCCGCGGAAGTCCGGCGGAAGGTTCGGCGCGGCGGGAGGAAAGGCGCCCGTTTTGAATCCCTGTCTAAGTCGTTCGAATAAAGCCTTCAGCATGGTGTCACCTGTCAGTTCCGCAGTAGGAGAGGTTGAATGATTTGTTGCAGATCGGGAAGTTCGATATTTGTTCGCCGCGAAGAGCGTAGGCAAGTCCCTGCCAGTTGTGGGCGGACGGATCAACGATCTTGTAGCGGAGCATCGCCCCGTCTTCGCCGAAGAGCGCCGCGTGGACGAGCGGACCGCGCCAGGCGTTGACGGTTGCGACTATTGCTATGACGCGGCGGGACGCCGCATCTCCTTGGGGAGTGACGCGGCGGGACGCCGCATCTCCTTGGGGAGTGACGCGGCAAGATGCCGCATCTCCTTGGGGAGCGACGCGGCAAGATGCCGCGTCTCCAGGACGGGTGGCGGTGATTGTTGTGACGCGGCAAGATGCCGCGTCTCCAAGGAGGGAGGCGATGCGCGCGTGCGCTTCGTCGATCTCGATGCGGCGGATCTGTGCGCGCGAAAGAACATCGCCATGAAGCTCCACGCTTGCGCGTCGCGCGACACCGACGAGCCCGATTTCCTCTGCGGTCTCCTTTGGAACGACGCCAGTGCATTCGAGCCGCTCAAGCACTGTCGGCTCCTCGAACATGAGCCTCAGCGCGCCGTCGAGATCTTTCCTGACGCGCGAGATCCACTCCGTGAGCTTCGCCTTCTTTTCGTCCGTCAGAGCCACGCGCATTCCGCCCGGAACGACGGCATTGCGTCCGAACCTGTTCCCGCAGAGAAGCGCCGTCATGTTGAGGTATTCGCCGCGGATGCGTCCGCAGAACGACGCCGTCGGAAGGAACGCGACGTCGCCTGCGAGTGCGCCGAGGTCGCCGACGTGGTTGGCGATTCGCTCGAGCTCGAGCAGGAGTTCGCGCAGGCGAAGGTCTTCGTCCGTCGGACGCTTCCCGTCGCGCGCTTCGCAGATCTCGGCGAAGCATGTCGCCGCCGCAATCGAGGTGTCGCCCGCGCACGTCTCGGCGAGGGCAATCTGGCGGGAGCGGTTTCCGTCCGCCGCGGCAATTGCATCCTCAACGCCGCGGTGCTGGTAGCCGAGGAATATCTGGAGGTTGTATACATCCTCGCCCATGCACTGGAACCTGAAGTGCCCCGGCTCGATGACGCCGGCGTGAACGGGTCCGACGGCGACTTCGTGCGCGGACTCTCCCTTGAGCGGCGTCACGGCTTTCGGTTCGACATATCCGCCGAGCGAATCGAGAAAGGCGTTCGCTTCAGCGGCAGTTTCAAATATTTTTGTCTCGGTCATTGAAGGTGCCTTTCTGTCAGTTGTGCCAGGCCCCGGGAATCGAAATGCATATGCAGGCCAGGACGCCGGACGCCACGAGGATGGCGAGCAGGGTGAATGGGACGATCATCATCTTCCCCGGAACAGGCTCGGGCTTCGCGACAGGTCTGCCCATCGTCATCGCGAGCGCGACTTTCATCATCGCCGCGAAGACGATGAAGAGGAGCGCGAGAACGAGCGCGGACATCCAGAGGGGCGCGGAGACGACGAGTCCGAGTTCGGACGCGAACAGGACCGACGGCGGCATTCCGCAGATGAAGAGGACGCCGACGATCCACAGCGCGGAGTGTCCCTTCATGGAGACCCCGAGTCCCTGCACGGACGCGATCGCGCGCGTTCCGAAGGCAAGGAGAAGGTTGCCCGCGGTCTGGAAGAGCATCGTCTTCGTCAGCGAGTGGAAGACGATGTGCGCGAGGAGCGCTAGGCCGAGGATGCCGTCGCCTACGATTTTCCCGCCGGATATCAGGACGCCTCTGCCGTAGTCGGCGGGAGTGCGCATGAAGAGCGCGAACAGTATGACGATGAGTCCCATGTGCTCGACGGACGAGTAGGCGAGTAGGCGCTTGAAGTCGGTCTGCCGCACCATGAAGACTGCCGCGACCGCGACGGAGAGGATGCCGAAGAAGATCATCGCCGCGTCGCAGAAGCCCGCGATTTCCGCTGGCATTATCTCGCGGAAGCGCGCGATTGCGAAGAACGAGCAGTTGAGGAGCGCGCCCGAGAGAAGCGCCGATACGGGAGCGGGGGCTTCGGAGTGGGCGTCGGGCAGCCAGGTGTGGAAGGGCGCGAGGCCGGTCTTCGTTCCGTAGCCTGCGAGAATGAAGACGAAGCCGACCTTAAACCACATGCGGCAGCCTTCGGCAACGCCTTTCTCCTGGAGTTCCAAGGCGTGCATCACGAGCATGGTGCCGAATAGGGCGAGGCCGATTCCGATAGAGCAGATGAGAAGGTACTTCCACATCGCCTCAAGGGCGCCGCGGCTTCGGTGGTAGGCGATGAGCGGCGCGGAGACGAGAGTCGTCAGCTCCACCGCGACCCACATGAGCGGCAGGCTCGGGGAAAGGAGCGCAAACACCATCGCTCCGAAGAACGCCGAGAGGCATATGTAGTACGTCCGGTGCGACATGTGGTCGCCGCCTTCGCGGCGGTCGGCCTCGCGGATGTAGAACACGCTTTGCACGAGATCGGCGACGAACAGCGCGCTCGTCAGCCAAACCAGCAGCCATTTCAAATTTTCAATCATCACAACTCCTTGCTTAACTACCTAACTACCTAACTACCTAACCACCTAACCACCTAACCCCTTCACCCACGCCGATGCATGAGGTGCACGTCTCCAAGCGCGTTCAGCTTGTCCGTGTCGATGGACGAGAACGTGCGGTTGATCTGGTAGATTGCGATGCCGAGGACGAAGACGAGGACGAAGACGTCCAGCAGGATGCCAAGTTCGACGACGAGTCCGTATTCGAGCAGTATGCCCGATCCGAAGACGGCGATGCCGTTTTCGAAGGCGAGGAATCCGAGGACCTGCGTTATCGCCTTGCGCCGCGCGCAGATGAGGAAGAGCCCCGTGCCCATCGTCGTGAACGCGACGGGGATCGCGAGCTCGGAGGCGACGGTCTCGTGGATGTGGAGGGCCTTTCCGATCGCGAAGCTCGCGGAGGCGATCGCGAACGCGATGACCTGCGAGAGGCGGAATCCGACGAGCGGCTCGAGCTCGAAGTTGGCCTTTGCCCTGTCCGCTGCGTAGCGCAGGAGAAGCGGAAGCGCCACGCCCTTTACCGCGCCGTTGACGAAGGCCACGGCCCAGACCCTGAAGCCCGGCGCTCCGGCGTCCGTCCAGTTCCAGAGGAGTATCGGGAGGAGCCCCACCATCCATCCCTGGACGGCGACGAGGCGGATCGCCTGGCGCAGGCGTCCCGTGCCGGCGAGCACTATGTTCGTCAGGAGGAAAAGCGCGAGAAGAATTTCTGCTGTGGAAGTCATTTGTGTTTCCTTAGAAAAGTATGTAAAGTACTGCCCCGAGCGTCGCGACCATCAGAGTGCCGAGAAGGACCTGCGGCGTCTTTAGGAAGCGCATGCGCGCGATCACGGACTCTACGATGCCGACGAGCACGGCCGTCGCTAGGATTCCGAAGAAGAGGACGACGGTCTTCGCCTCCGGCCCGATGGAGAGCTTCGGAACGAGCATCGCAACGAGGAACGCGGCGAGGAGTTCGAACTTGAGCGCGGCGCCGTAGAGGATGAAGGCGAGGTCGGGTCCGGCGTTGTCGAGTATCATCGCCTCGTGTATCATCGTGAGCTCGAGGTGCGTCTCGGGGTCGTCGAACGGCACGCGGCAGTTTTCGCAGAGGAGAATCGTGAAGAAGGCGACGGCGATCAGGATGAGCGAGAACGCGTGGTGCGTCCACGCCCCGCCGTCGTAGTCGCCGAGCATCCCAGGGAGATTGACGTCTCCCGAGAGGCAGACGAGGAAGCCGAGGATGACGAACACGATCGGTTCGACGAGGGCCGAGAACTGGACCTCGCGGCTCGCGCCCATTCCCTCGAACGCGCTTCCGGTATCCAGCGCTCCGAGAACCGTGAAGAAGCGTCCGGTGCCGAGAAGATAGAAGAACAGCGCTGCGCTTGCGCTTGCGAACGCGCCGTGTCCGGGCCCCCACGGGAAGAGCATCGCCGCCAGAATCGTCGCCGCAAGCGATACGGACGGCGCGAGGTCGAAGAGCCACGTTGAGGTCGCGGAACGCGGGCAGGACTTGCGAACGAGCTTCGCGAGGTCGAAGTAGAGGCGGAACAGCCCTGGGCCGCGGCGTCCCGCGAAGAACGCCTTCGTCTGGTTGACGATGCCGGGGAGGAGCGGCGCGAGCAGCGCCGCAAGGAGGAAGGTGAGTATGTTCATGATGCGAAGGCGGCGACGAGAAGAACGACAACCGTGATGAGGATGAGAAGGATGTAGAGATGGAGCGATCCGCTCTGCAGGAGATGCGCACGCTGGAAGACGCGGGCGAAGAAGGTGAAGAGCGGACGCCAGAAGCCCGCCAGCGCGCGGTCGTCCGTCTCCGTGACGAGCGCTGCGTCAGTCGGCGCGGCGGGATGTCCCCTGAACGGGATGAGGTGCTTCCGGGGTCTGAGCGCGAACGCGAAGAGGTCCGCTAGCGGCTGCGTGAACGCGGTCGCCGTGTAGGCCATGCGCGCGGTCGGCTCGTGGTAGCCGCAGTCCCAGGTCGGACACTGCGGCTTGTCCGCTCCGCGCGGACACAGGAATCGGCGCAGTCCGACGAGCGCGGCGGTCAGCAGGACAAGCGCGCCACCGATCGTCGCGGCGGTGAGGAGCGTGGCCTCGCCTATGCCGTTGGCGAATGTATGGACGATGAAGATCGTTCCCGGGATCATCGCGACGGAACCGAGGAACAGCGCGAGCTGGGCTATCCACATGCGCTTCGGCG
This sequence comes from Kiritimatiellia bacterium, assembly GCA_016284515.1. GTDB lineage: Bacteria > Verrucomicrobiota > Kiritimatiellia > RFP12 > UBA1067 > UBA1067. The sequence continues at coordinate 7,950 of JAEEOY010000048.1, forward strand.
TCTCGACGGCGTCTGCGGCGGCCTTGCTGCGCGGTTCGCCGAGGAAGGTCGCGCCGATCGCCTTGCAGTAGGCCGCCGCGGCGAGTCCGCCGGTGAAGGCGAGCGCCGCGAGCACGGTGAATCCGGCGGCGACGAGCAGGGGGCTGCTGGACCTGACGGCGAGGAAGCCGGCAGTGTAGATGAGGAGCTCGCCGAGGAAGCCATTGAGCGGGGGAAGCCCCGCGAGGCCGAGCGCGTTGAGGGTGAAGAGCGTGCCTGTGAAGGGCATGCGCTTCATGAGTCCGCCGAGCCTGTCCTGGTCGAGCGTTCCCGTCTGGCGCAGGATGGAGCCTGCGCCGAGGAAGAGCGCGCCCTTGAGGAGCGCGTGGTTCAGGACGTGCACAAGCGCGCCGGTGAAGGAGAGGACATAGATCTCGGAGAAAAGCGAGCCGCCGTCGCGCGAGTTCGCGACGAGGGCGAGCCCGAGACCCATGGCTATGACGCCCATGTTCTCGACGGACGAAAAGGCGAGGAGCTTCTTCAGGTTGACCTGCGGGAGGGCGAAGAGGATTCCGCCGATTGCTCCTGCGACACCGAGCGCGATAAGGGTGAGTCCGGCGGTCGTGTTGTATGGAACGGCTGTGCAGACTGGCCAGAAAAAGTTGA
>JAEEOY010000049.1 GCA_016284515.1 Kiritimatiellia bacterium
GGTCGCAAAGCACAAGGAGGTGCACCGTCCCGGTGCGCCACGAGTGGGTGTGGCGGAGCTGGAAGCTCCACCTCCGGAGGTGCGGCATCGCGCCGCGCCAAAGCATAGTTCATAAAACAATAAAAAATTGTGTATGAAAATGTATTCCTCGCGTCGGAAAATCTGGTAAAATGTTAATCAGAAGTTCGGGCATACCAGAAAACACAAGGAACCTGACTATGAAAAAGCTGATCTCAGCCATGTTTTTCGCAGTCCTCGCCGCAGCGGCGATGTCGGCAGACTACACCTGGAAATCCGACGTCTCGACCGGCGCATGGTCCGACCCCGCCAACTGGCTAGTGGGCGGAGCCACGCCGGAGGCCGCGCCCGGCACATCCGATAACGTGGACTTCAGCGGCGTTACCGCCACGGTCACGCTCTCGGCGAACACGGCGGTCAACAAGCTCACCGGCATCTCCAACGGCGCGAACGTCACGTTCCAGACCGCCACATCGGGAACCAAGTACGGACTCGCGGTCAAGCGAGACTTCCCTGGTACGGTCGATGCCACTGGCACATTTACATTTGATGGTATCAATTTGCTTCCCAACTACAACTCCACAGACCAATGGAATGGCTGGGACCTCAACGAAAACACGGTCACCTTTTCAGCGGACTGCACGGTTGTCGCGAAAAACGGCGGCAGCGTCAATTTCGGTGGCCTTACGGTCCAGAACGGCGTCCATCTTGTCGCCGAGAGCGGCGGCAAGGTGTGGGTGCGCAAGTGGAACAACACGATCAACGGGTTGAATCTGACGCTTGACGACGGCAAGCTCGACGGCGCTCTGAATCCTTTCAAGTCCGCCAGCAACGCAGTCGTCACGTTCAAGGGAAGCGCGCCGGAAATGTGGTTCGTCCAGTCCGATCCCTCCATCTCCGGCACGATTACCTTCCACTTTGTCCTGCCCGCCACCCCGTATGCGAACGGCCCCATCGTGAACAATGCCGCCATCGACTTCTCGCCGTCCGGGTCGGTGGTTTTTGAAATCGACGCGAACTCGCCCGCCTTCACGAGCGGCGCGAAGCAGACCTACCGTCTTGTCAAGTGGGACAACAACGCCGCGAAAGGCTTCAACCAGGCCAACGTCACCTATCCGGCGCTGCGCACGTCGGAGGAGGGCTTCACCGCCTCGCACATGAGCGGCAGCACGGCCGCCTATCCGCAATATGTCGATGTTCTCATCGACGGCACTTACGATCCCAATTCTGCGCCGCTCGACGTGACCTTCGGCGCCCCTTATCCCGACAACGGTGCAATGGTCTTCCCCGGCAACGTCGCCAACTTCGGCTCAGGCGCGACGCAGGCGACCGTCACGCTCGAGTACGGCACGACCTCCGCGCTCGGCTCGTCCGCCGTGCTCGGCACCGTCACAGCGACGGGCGCCTTCGCGCTGCCGTTCAGCGGCTTCGGTGACGGCACCTACTACTACCGCCTCGTCGTCGCGAACAACAACAACGGGACGGTAACGACGGACATCGGCACCTGTGCGCTCGTTTGCGGCACGGAACTCAACGACACGCTCTCGCTCGTTTCGGTGAACGGTGCCGGAACGGCGTCGGGCACGTTCGACGTGTTCGGCTCCGGCATTACGACTCTCACGCTCTGGATTTCGCGGGACCGGTCCGACTGGACTGTCGTTGGCACGACAAACTACACGGCCAATCCTGCGGGCGGCGCGTGGACGGTTTCGGGGCTGTTCCCTGGCGAGGGTGTCTGGTACGGAAAGGTCACAAGTTCCAACGCCTACAGCCAACAAGAATGGTCCGACGAAACGGCCGTTACAGATGTATCTGTGAGCGATTCTCTCACCTACACATGGAAGGCAGAAGTCGAACAGGGGTTCTGGACGAACGCCGCCAACTGGACTTGCTCCGGTACGGGAATCGGCTATCCGACTACTGCCTCTACGGCGAATTTCCCTGTTGACGGCACGAACTCGGTCATGCTTTCTGCGGACACGACTGTCGCCTCGCTTTCCGTCCTGCCCGCGGGCGCATCGATTACGCTCGTTGGCGACAATGTTTCGCTCATCGCGCCAAACTTCTCGGCGACCGGCGCGAGTGCTACGCTGACGCTCGATGGCGTCACGCTCGCCGACAACGCCAACTTCTGGAGTTCCGCGAAGAGCTTCTCGCCGGGCACGAACTCCGTGCTTCGTCTTCGCAACGGGGCCGCGTTCAAGATAAAGGGCTACAATCCGTCCGCGAACTTCACGCTCGACATCGCCGGCGGCAGTTCCGTTCTGCTCCGCGAAAGCAACAACTCGAATCCCTCCGCCGTCATCGTGGACAATTCAACGCTCGAGATCCCCGACAGGGAGTTCAAGTTCTCCTCGATTACCTTTCGCGGTACGACTCCGACCATGAAGGTCTACGGACTCTCCGGCGCCGCCGATCCGACTCGGCTCATCTACGAACTGCCTGCGACGCCCTATGCCGAAGCTCCGCTTCGCCAGTCCGCGATGGTTCCGTCGGCCAAGGGCAATCTCAATCCTGGAGACGGGAAACTTGAGGTGTACATTCCCCGCGACTGCGCTGCGCGAACGGCAAGAGCCAAGGGGCCGTTTAACCTTGTTGACTGGTCTCTATCCGCCTCCTACGGCATGAACACCAATGCCTTCGTGACCACGACATCGTCGGGCGGCAAGCTCAAGTCCGCTGAATCGCTCGCCTTTGCGTGGATGAGCGGGGCGGACGCGACTTCGGTTGGGCCGCAGTACCTATCCGTAGAACTCGCTTCTGGCGGCATAGTTATCTTCATCCGGTAACGAGTGTTGGCGGCGGAGCGGGATGCTTCGCCTCTGGAGGTGCGGCGTCTCGCCGCGCCAAACAAGGAGGTGCGTATCCCCCAGCCGAAGGCTGTCCGCGAAGCGGATGCCCTAGCAGGGGTGCGTCTCGCCGCGCCACGAGTGGGCGGCGGAGCTGGAAGCTCCACCTCCTTGGGTAGGTCGCAAAGCACAAGGAGGTGCACCGTCCCGGTGCGCCACGAGTGGGTGTGGCGGAGCTGGAAGCTCCACCTCCGGAGGTGCGGCATCTTGCCGCGCCAAAGCATAGTTTATGAAACAATAAAAAATTGTGTATGAAAATGTATGCCCTATGTCGGAAAATCTGGTAAAATGTCAATCAGAAGTTCGGGCATACCAGAAAACACAAGGAACCTGACTATGAAAAAGCTGATCTCAGCCATGTTTTTCGCAGTCCTCGCCGCAGCGGCCGCAATGGCCGACGCATTGGACACGACACTCTTCGCAAAGAAGAGCGTCATGACGATTTCGGGCTATGCCGGCTCGACGACCCTCGCGAATTTCCCCGTGCTCGTGCGGCTCTCAGCCGGCAGCCCGAGCGGGTTCGCCTACGCGGACGTGACGAACGGCGACATCCGCTTCGCCGACGCGAACGGCAACTCCCTTCCTTTCGAGATCGAGAAGTGGGACCCCTCGGGCGAGTCGCACGTCTGGGTGAGTGTTCCGTCGCTCTCCGGGCAGGCCACGACGATCACGATGTACTACGGCGCGATCACCGGAAAGCTCCCGCCCGTCGATTCGACCGGCGTCTGGAGCCTCGCCGGCTACCAGAACGTCCACCACTTCTCCGACGCGAGCGGATACATGGACATTGAATCCTCTGCGAATAACCTTACCGTGACACGGTCGGG
>JAEEOY010000050.1 GCA_016284515.1 Kiritimatiellia bacterium
AAACACGTCCATTCGCGATTCGTCCGGGAACGGAGGGAACACGCGGGGGATGGCGCTTTCCTGGATGTTCTTGGCCATCTCCATCTCGTTCCTCCGCTGCGCGGCGAGCTGGTCGCGCACATAGCGCGCGATGACGAGTCCGACAAGGATGGACGCAAGCACGAGCGCCATGCCGTTCAGGAACGCCGAAGTCGCGACGAGGACGCGCCGCTCGACGACGGCCGTGTTCTTCGGGATGACCACATAGACGGGGAAGCCCTCGAGAACGCGCTTCTCCCAGTAGCAGTCCTTGCCGGGGTCGCGCCACTGTCCCCCCTCCTGCCCCGCCATGGGATGGGATATGATCGTGCCGTTGTCCGTCGTTATGAAGATACCACCCTCGTCTCCGCTCACGTGCCAGCCGTGCGTCAGGCCAGTGAGGGCGGATCGCGCTAGGTTGCGGACCGACTTCTCCCCGCCGCCGACCTGGACGAAGCCGCCCTCGGGCATCCACACTGCGACGTACTTGATCATCTCGCCGCGAAGCGAGTTCGGAAGAAGCGGCTGCGAAATCTCGAAGCCTTCGGTCAAAAGCGACGCGAACTCGTGCGCCTGTCCCTCCGCCGTGGCGAAGTTGAGCGCGCCGACTTCGTCGCGACGCGCGCTGTGCGACAGCATCCCTTCCGCGTCGGCGATGCATATCTCGTCCACGCCGAGCTCGTCCGCAAGCGCGCGCAGCCTCCGGCTCGACTCGTCCGGATCGCTCCACCACGGCTGCGGCTGCATCTCGTAGACCTTGTCGCGCACCACCATCGCCTGGCGGAACATGCGCGCGTCGACCCGCTCGCGTATATCGACAGCAACGTCGCTGAACACGTTGTCGATCAGGCGGAAGATATCCCGCCTCGTAAGCCTCTCGTGCAGCATCCAGGTGAGCGCCATGGACGCCGCGAACGCGATGGCGACGGCACCGACGAGACGGATCACGAGCCTGCGCTGAGACTGCCTCATCATTTCTTCCGCCTCCTCCTTGCCCTCGACGTTATCGCCGCGTCAAGCGCCTTCCTGAGGCGGTCGTTTCCCTTTCGGACCGCTATGCCGAAGTTCTCGCGCGTCTCAAGTCGGGACGCGGCAAGTTCGCCGCGCGACTTCTCGGCCTCAAGACGGACGGCGCAGCTGTCGAAGAACAGGGCGTCGAGCCTCTTCTCCCGGAGGTCCCCAAGCGCGTTCACATAAGAGTCGTATCGAATGGGGTCTATGCCGTGCGAGGTGAGGTAGTAGTCGTATGTCGACGCGTCCATCGTGCCTACGCGCAGCATCTCCGCCTTGATCATCGTCGGCATAGGGTCCGCCGCGCGGTAGAGGAACATCCCGCCCTCTGTCGCGTACGGGACCGAGAAGTCCACCGCCTGCCTGCGTCCGTCCGTAATCGTGATTCCCGACGCGGCAAGGTCCGCCTCCCCAGAGCTCACCATCGGCAGCAGCTCGGGGAACTTCGCCTTGCGTATCTCGAGGCCGCACCCGAGACCCGTCGCGGCGGCGCGGGCGATGTCTATCTCCAGCCCAACGATCTCGCCGGTCACCTCGTCGCGGTAGGAGTAGGGCGGGGTGTCGGTTGTGGTGACCAGCACAAGGACGTCCTTGTCGCGCTCCGGCACAGGCTGCGGGGCGTCCTCGCCGCGCCTGTCGCAGCCGGCGATGAGAAAAGCGGCGAGCGCAAGCGCTGCCGTCAGACAAGTCCGAACATCTCTCCGCATCCCGTGATCTCAAATACGCCGCGCACAGTCTCATTCGCGTTGACGACCGACATGTCCTGCCCAGCCGCCAGCGTCGCCTTCTTTGCCGTCAGGAGCACGCGGAGCCCCGCCGACGATATGTATTCCAGCCCGGCGAAGTCAAACGCCACCTCGCGGACGCCGTCGAGCGAAAGCTCCGCCTCGAGCTGCGGCGCCGTGTTGGTGTCGAGACGCCCCGACACTGCAAACGTCAGTTTTCCGTCGTCTATTGTCTTTGTAATCTGCATTCACATCTCCATGGACCGCATCCGCCATTAACTCTCGAACTCCGGCATCGGCGGCGGAGGGAGGTTGAAGGCGGACGAGACAACACGTCCAAGTTTGTCGTCTCGAAGAAGTGCGTCAGCAGGCACGTCCGCCAGTGGCTCGCTGCCCTGCAGAACGTCAAAAGACTTCACCTCGGAAAGGCTAATGTCCTGTCCGGCGGCCGAGGAACGCTGCGCTTCGGCCTTCTGGCCTTCGACCTTCGACTGCCCGCCTATGCCAAACGCACCCGCGCCGATTCCGATGTTGCTGAAATTGATGTTCATTTCGATTTCCCGACTTTCTTGTGGTTTACCCTGTTTTTCCTTTCGCTTGCATACAGTATACACACAAAGACAGCACAAGGTTACATATCTGCTCAAATTATCTCACAATATTCACCTTCTGTCAATCATCGGCGGGGTACAGTCCAGTCTGGCATCACCCTACAGCCCCGCGAAGGGATTGCAGGAAAACTCCTTTTTCTTCGCCTCGGCGAGGGGCTTCACGCGCACTCGGATGTCGAGCTGCTTCTTCCGCGGCGCATTTGCCGCGGCCGGCGCGGCTGCGGACTTCGCGGCCGCAGCCTTCTGCGTCTCGTAGTCGGAGTATCCGCCCGGATAGCACTTGACGCTTCCGTCGCCCTCCAGCACGAACGTCGAAGTCACTACGTTGTCGAGGAACTCGCGGTCGTGCGAGACCAGGAGCAGTGTGCCGCGGTAGGCGAGCAGCTGCTCTTCGAGGAGCTCCAGCGTCTCGATGTCGAGGTCGTTCGTCGGCTCGTCCATCACGAGCAGGTTCGCCGGGCGGAGGAAGAGCTTCGCCAGCATCAGCCTCGCGCGCTCTCCGCCGGAAAGCGCCTTCACCGGAGTCCTCACCCTCTCTGGCGGAAACAGGAAGTCGGCGAGATACGAGTAGACGTGCTTCCTAACCCCTCCGACGACGACTTCGTCCCTGTCGGATGCGATGTTCTCGCCGACGGTGAGGTCGTCCTTAAGCTCTCCGCGGAGCTGGTCGAGAAAAGCCATCTCGACGCCAGTCCCCAGCGTGACCGCGCCTGAGTCCGGCGCGAGGCGTCCGGTGAGCAGGTTGAGGAGCGTCGTCTTTCCCGCGCCGTTGCGTCCGAGTATGCCGATGCGCTCGCCGCGAAGGACATCCGCCGTGAAGCCGGAGACTATCGGCCGTCCGCCCGGATAGGCGAACGACAGGTTCTCGATCTTGAGCACCCTATCTCCGCCCGGCGCGGCGGTGTCGAGACGCATTGTCGCGGTGCCGACGCGCGAGCGGCGCGCGGCGAACTCGGCGCGCAGCTTCTTGAGCGCGGCGACGCGTCCCTCGTTGCGCGTGGTGCGAGCCTTGACGCCGCGGCGGATCCACGCCTCCTCCTCGCGCAGCTTCTTCGACTTCCTCTCCCAGTACACCGCCTCGTCCGCAAGAAGGTCGGCCTTGCGCTTCACGAACGTCGTGTAGTCGCACGGCCACCCGGCGAGCTCGCCGCGGTCGAGGTCGAAGATGGACGTCGCGACGCGCCTGAGGAAGCGGCGGTCGTGCGTCACGAGCAGCACGGCGCTGTCGCGCATGCGCTTCAGCATCGCCTCAAGCCAGTCGATCGTCTCGGTGTCGAGGTGGTTCGTCGGCTCGTCGAGGAGAAGAAGGTCCGGCTGAGAGAGAAGCGCCTCCTCGAGCCTTGCCTTGCGGGACTGTCCCCCGCTTTTCCCCGCGAGCGCGGAGACATCCTGCCCGACATACGCGACCTTGAGTCCGGGCGCGCGGACTATCTCGCCCGTGTCCGGCTCGCGCATCCCGGCGATTACCTTCATGAGCGTGGACTTCCCCTCGCCGTTCCTGCCCGTGAGCGCGGCCCTGAGTCCGCGCGAGACGGAAAGCGACACGCGGTCCAGCACCGGCGGCCCGCCGAAGGCGAGCGAAACGTCCTTGAGGGAAAGCAGGAAGTCGCTCACTCTTCGTCTTCCTTGTCTTCCTTAGCCGCGTCCTGAACGGTGGAGGCTGTCGCCTCTGACGCGTCGACGATCGCGTTCAGCGCGTCCAGTATGACGGACGCCTCCGCCTTGCGCGCGGCCGAGGCCTTCACGGTCTCGAGATACGTGAGCCTCGCGTAGTAGACCGCCGCAAGGACGGCCAGTAGCACGAGAATGCCCAGCACGATGAAGAACACGACTGCTATTGCGGTTAGTATTGCTACAGTATTCATCTAGTCTCCCCAGGATGTGAAATTCTGCGTCAGATGCGCTCCACGCGCATCGTAAGATTCTCCTGCGCCACGACGCGCACGTCCGCCCCGGCCTCGACTGGCGTCGCGGACGCGGCGGTCCACTCGGCGTCGCCGATCATGACGCGCCCGGTCTTCGGAGGCTCGATCGCCTCGACGACGCGCCCGATGCGTCCGACCGCCTCCTGTCCGAAGTCCACCGGAGACGTCTCCGTGTCGCCGGCGAAGAGCCGCTTCATCAGCCGCCTCAGCAGCGCGAGGTACAGAATCGCGAAGAACGAGAACGCGGCAAGCTGCCACATGAGCGAGAACGAGTCTCCCAGCGCGAACCTTATGAGAGCGACAGTCGCCGCGGAGAGTCCGAAGAAGAATATCACGAACCCCGGAAGCAGAAGCTCCGCGAGCATCAGGAACGCCCCGATGTACATCCATATCCATGCGCATCCAGTCATTTGCG
>JAEEOY010000051.1 GCA_016284515.1 Kiritimatiellia bacterium
GTGAAGGGCGTGTTCACGCCCGACCCCGCGCCGTTCGTGCACGGCGACAAGGTGTACATGTTCACCGGACACGACGAGAACGACGCCAAGTTCTTCAAGATGAAGGAGTGGTTCGTCTTCGAGAGCGATGACCTCGTCAACTGGAAGAGCCTCGGCGCGCCGCTGAGCCTCGAGACGTTCGCATGGGCGAAAAAGGACGACAAGGCGTGGGCGAGCCAGGCCGTAGAGCGCAACGGGAAGTGGTACTGGTACATCTGCTGCAACTGCGCGCAGGGCGACGCGATCGGCGTCGCGGTGGCGGACCGTCCGGAGGGGCCCTACCACGACCCCATCGGCAAGCCGCTCGCAGTCGGCGCGTCGTTCATCGACCCCACGGTTTTCGTCGACGACGACGGACGTGCCTACCTCTTCTGGGGCAACAAGGGATGCTGGTACGGCGAGCTGAACGCGGACATGGTCTCGTTCAAGGACGGATGGCGCGAGATACCGGGATTCGACGACGAGAAGTGCTTCGGTCCGAAGTCCGTGCGCATGAACTGGGCCCACGGCAAGGAGGAGCCCATCGTCTCCTACGAGGAGGCGCCGTGGGTGATGAAGCGCAACGGAACATACTACCTCTCCTACGCCGCGGGCGGAGTTCCAGAGCACATGGCGTACTCCACCGCGCCGACGATCAACGGACCCTGGACCTACCGCGGCAAGATCATGGACACGCCGCACAACAGCTTCACGATCCACGGCGGCAACATCGAGTTCAAGGGCAGGAGCTACATGTTCTACCACAACGGCGCGCTTCCGGGCGGCGGAGGCTTCAAGCGCTCCGCCTGCGTCGAGGAGTTCAAGTGGAACGAGGACGGGACGATTCCGTTCATCCCGCAGACGAAGGAGGGCGTGCAGCCCCCGGGGTCCATCGAGGACAAGGAGGGCAAGTTCTGGATCGACGGCTCCAAGGGAAAGCTCTCCGCGATACTGCGCCTCCCCGACGACAGAAGGCCGGGCGCGAAGTATCCGATAGCCGTCATCTGCCACGGCTTCGGCGCGAACAAGTGCGAGCACGGCGGGTTCTTCCACGAGTTCGCGGAAGCCTTCGCGCGGCGCGGCGTGGCGTCCGTCAGGTTCGACTTCAACGGACACGGCGAGAGCGAGGGCGAGATGCGCGACATGACGGTTCCGAACGAAGTCGAGGACGCGAAGCGCGTCGTCGAATGGGCCGCGTCGCGTCCGTGGTGCAACGGAAAGGTCTCCGTAGTCGGACATTCCCAGGGCGGAGTCGTCGCGGCGATGACGGCGGGCTCGCTCGGCGACAAGGTGTCGCGCGTCGCGCTTCTCGCGCCCGCGTGCGTGCTCAAGGACGACGTGCGCAACGGCTGCACGTTCGGATCGCGCTATGATCCGAAGAATCCGCCGGACGTGGTGAAGCTGCCGGGCGGAAACGTCATCGGACGCGAGTTCATAAAGACAGCCTACGACCTGCCGATATTCGAGACGGCGAAGAAGTTCAAGGGTCCGATGTGCATCGTCCACGGAACTGGCGACCCCATCGCGAAGACGCGCCACGCCGAGCAGTTCCACAAGGACCATCCCGGCAGCGAGCTGCACCTGATGGAAGGAGACGACCACGGACTCTCGCACACGTTCGGCGAAGTGCGCACGATCGTAGCGGAGTTCATTTCGCGCGACGCGCCGTTCGGACAGCCGTTGATGCCTGTCGTGCAGACGAAGTTCACGGCCGACCCAGCGCCGATCGTGCGCGACGGGACGGTGTACCTCTACACTACGCACGACGAGGACGATGCGGACGGATTCAAGATGTTCGACTGGCTCCTCTACACCTCGACGGACATGGTGAACTGGCGCGACTGCGGCGCGGTGGCGTCGCTCAAGGACTTCGAATGGGCGCGCAACAAGGAGAACGGCGCATGGGCGATACAGGTCATCGAGCGCGGCGGAAAGTGGTACATGTACTGTCCGCTCCACGGCAACGGAATCGGCGTGCTCGTCGCGGACTCGCCGTACGGTCCGTTCAGGGACCCGATCGGCAAGCCCCTCGTCTGGCAGCGCGAGCACTGGAACGACATCGACCCGACGGTGTGGATCGACGACGACGGACAGGCCTACATGTACTGGGGCAATCCCGAGCTCTACTGCGTGAAGCTGAACAAGGACATGGTCTCGTATTCGGGCGACATCGTGAAGTTTCCGAAGATACAGGACTATCAGGAAGGTCCGTGGTTCTACAAGCGCGGCGAGAACTACTACCTCGCGTTTGCGTCGACGTGCTGCCCTGAGGGCATCGGCTACGCGATGTCGAAGTCCGCGATGGGTCCGTGGGAGTACAAGGGCCACGTAATGGACCACACGCCTAAGACTCGCGGGAACCATCCCGGCATAATCGACTTCAAGGGACGGAGCTACTGCTTTGGGCTCAACTACGACGTCCTGCGTCTTCAGACGAGCAAGCACCACGAGAGGCGGTCCGTCTCCGCGCAGGAGATGGAGTACGCGCCGGACGGCACGATACCGGAGCTGCCGTACTTCAAGTCCGGCGTGCTGCGCCAGGTCGGCTCGTTCAATCCGTTCCGCCGCGTCGAGGCGGAGACGATGGCGTGGGGCGTCGGACTCAAGACCGAGCCTGCGGGTAAGGGCTCGAAGGAGCATTGGAACCAGATCGTCGCAGACGTCGACGACACGGAGCACATCCTCGTCAAGGGAGTGGACTTCGGGAAGGGCGCGCGCACGATCGTCGCGTCCGTGCAGTGCCTCGTTCCCGGCGCGGCGGTCGAGGTGCGGCTCGATTCGAAGGACGGACCTCTCGCCGGCAGGCTCGAGCTTGCCGCGAAGGACTCGAAGTTCGCCGAGCGCAGGATTTCTCTCAAGGGCGCGAAGGGCGTTCGCGACCTCTACTTCGTCTTCCGCTCGCGCGAGCCGGGCGGAAAGAACCTTCTCAAGCTCGACTGGTGGAAAGGAACAAAGTGATGATGAAAATCAAAGTTGCAGCTGCAATCTGCGCCGCGTCCGTCGCGCTCGGCGGGGCGTTTGCGGAGGAGAAGGAGAATCCGTTCGCCGCGGAAGTCGCCGCGTTCGGAAAGATCGTCGACATCTGGCCGGAGGGGAAGATGCCGGGCGGGGCTACTGACAAGGCGGAGATACTCGACCCCGGCCAGCCGTACGGAGACGTCAACTACCAGCAGGTGAGCCATCCGACGCTCACGATCCGCCGCGCGCCGGGCGATGGGGTGCATCCGGCGATGGTGGTGTGTCCGGGCGGCGGATACTTCCTCCTCGCGTGGCGTCACGAGGGGATGGAGATCGCGGAGTGGGCGAACAAAAACGGATTCGACGCGTTCATCCTGAAGTACCGCGTTCCGAACGACGGGTCGATTGCGCTCATGGACGCGCAGCGCGCGGTGTCGTGGATTCGCGCGCACGCCGCGGAGCTCAAGGTCGACCCCGCGAAGATCGCGCAGATCGGATTCTCCGCCGGCGCGAACCTGACGGCGCGCACGGCCAACAACTTCAAGAGCCGCAAGTACGAGCCGATCGACGAGGTTGACGCCTTCTCCTGCCGTCCCGACGCGACGATTCTCGTGTATCCGGGCGGACTCCTCAAGGGCGGATTCCGCGCGAAGCCCACGCCCGATCTCGCCCTCTGCGAAGATACGTTCGTCACGAAGGAGACGCCTCCTGTGTACATCACTCAGACGGAAGACGACTTCTGCCAGGTCGAGAACTCGCTTGCCTATTACCTCGCCTGCAGGAAGTGCGGCGTCGAGGCGGCGATGCTGCTTGGTCCGAAGGGCGGACACGGCTACGGCAGCCGCAAGACGGGACGCGACAACGACGCGTGGCCAGAGCTTGCCGCCACGTGGCTTAAGCATACTCTCGGCATGAAGTGACACGCCGCGCCTGAATCGGTCGCGACATTTTTGCCGGTGACGAGCGCTGGCCTGCCACAGTTGGTGCAGCTACTCCAAGGGCTTTACCTTGAGCGAGCGAAGCCAAGTGCGGCCACCGGACGGTGCGCTATCGTGGTGGAAGAGATACCATTTGCCGCCAACCTCGGTTACGCAATGGTGCGTCGTCCAGCCGACTTGCGGCGCGAGCAGAACGCGATTGAAGCGGTAGGGGCCGTAGAGAGTCTCGCTTACCGCGTCGCAAATAAGGTGCGTGTCGCCTGTTGAATAGCTGAAATGGTACTGCCCGTAGTCGTTCGGGAAAAGGTAGCGGGGTTCCATGTCACTTTCTCCTTTCGTTCAGCTCAAGCTGCATTTCTGCCTCGACGCGTTTCGAGATCGGGTAGAAGCAGAGAGCGGCGACGCCGATTGCAAAGCCGAGTGCGGGCACGAACGACACCGCGAGTCGTATGCCTTCGACTGCGCTGGCGGACTGCGCAACGTGTGGTTCGAATCCAAACGCCGCGAGCAGCCATCCGCAAAGCGCACCGCCGAGGCCAAGCCCCGCCTTCAGCGCGAATACGATGCCGGCGAAGACAAGCCCGGTCAATCCAATCCTCACCCAGCGCGACATTAAGGACACCGAGGTGACGTGCGTTGGGCATGCGGACATCATTGACACGCCCGAAGGCGAATGGTGGGCTGTGTTCCTTGGTGTCCTGCCGTATCGCGTGAACAGGTTCGACTGGAGCCCGACTGGGCGCAGCACGTTCCTCCTTCCGGTGAAGTGGATTGGTTCCGGTGATGCGCGCCAGCCAGTCATCCTCGACAAGGGCATGAGAGTGCCGATGGTGCTTGATGCGCCGAAGGTGGCGGCGGGAGTCCGTCGCTCTGCGGGTGCACAATTTGGCACTTCGGGCGTTGAGCGCGATGACTTCAAGACGGCGGTGGTCGATCCGATGTGGTTTCAGGTGAGAACTCCGCAGGAGACTTGGTATCGCGCTTACGTGAACGAAAAGCCAGGGCTTGAACTTGAGGCGAGGCCGGAGTCCATATATGGCATGGGGAATCCGAGCATGCTGTGTCGTTGGGTGAAGGGCAGCACATTCTCCACGTCCGTAGCGGTCAAGTTCGATGCGAAGCGTTCTGACGAGCTTGCAGGTCTTGCGCTCTACCAGAACGAGCAGTGCAACTACGTGCTCGGCGTTACGGCCGGTGCGGACGGCAAGCCGTGCGTATCGCTTGCGAAGAGCGACAAGGACGGAAAGAAGGCCGTCGCGTCCGCCGCGTTGCCCACGGACGGCGCAGTCATGCTCAAGGCCGAGGCGAAGAATGAGGTCGTAAGGTTTTTCTGGAGCCTAGACGGAAAGCGCTGGAACGCAATCGGCGGCGACGAAGACGCGAAGATCCTGACGACGGACTACGCCGGCGGCTTCGTCGGTTCCGTCGTCGGCCTCTACGCGACGGCAAAGGCAGAGTAAAGTCCGTTTCTCCCTATTACCCGAATAGGCGATAGCGCTCAGCGGGATGTGTTTGATACAATATAGCCAAGAATTCGCAAAATGTATAAAGGAGGAGATAAGGATGAAAGTCAAAACTGCGTTTGCGGTAGCAACAATGTCGATCCTCGCTTCGGCGGCGTTGGCGGATGACGAGACGACATGGACTGACGGTGAGACCGTCCGCACAATTCGCACTTGGATAGGCGCGACAAACGATGCGCTTTCCGACACCACGAAATGGAATGGTTCCGGCGACATACTTTCCACCGACTACCTCCTGTTGAACAACAACACGACCGCAACCGTTTCCGACGGGCAGAACATTTCTGCCACCCGTTTTTATATTGGTTGGGGCTGGCGCTACGACCCTGATCAGGGCACGTGGCGCAATTCCACTTCATTTGACCACGGCGCATACGTCGCGATGTCGGGCGGCTCTATTTCCGTTGACTCACTTTGCATCGGCGCAGGCTACGCCGACCATCACGATTCCGTCCTTTCCATGGATGGTACGGCTGCGGTTACGGTCGGTTCGCTTGTCATGGGCGACTGCGCGTCCAACCAAGGCGAAGGCGAGGACCACAACAAGGTTTCCAAGTTGCTGCTCGCTGGAAATTCCAGATTCACGGCGAGCGGCGAATTCAAGATCGGCAACTACAGCGGCTCATCGAACAGGGTCGAGGTTTCCGGGCAAGCGACTCTCCAGCTCAATGGCGACGGGAATATCGGCAGTTCGGGCATGTCCGTTTTCGAGATGTCCGGCGGCACTGTTGAGAATACGGCACATTTGCTCAAGCTTGGCAATGGCGGAACACTCACAGCCACGCTATCCGGAGGAACTCTCAGGTCCGCGCAAGAGTTGCATGTCGCCAACGGCGGAACAACGAAAGTGACAGTAGAAGGCGGCGCCATTCAGTCGACTTATGATGATACGACGAGCGGCGACTACGCCACATATCGCCAGATGATGATTGGCGTTGGCGGCAGTGGTAATGGAGAGGTTGTCCTCAAGGAAGGCGGTAGCATTTCCGTCGGCTCGCTGCATATCGGTCGCGATGGTGGCACTGGCAGCCTTGTTTTGGATGGCGGAACGCTCAGTTTGAATGCAGGCGATTGGTGGGGCAGCATAAACGTGGCATGGGGGACTTCCTCCACCGGTACGCTTACAGTCAAGAGCGGTACGTATTCGGTTCCTGAGTATGTCTGCGCCGGGCGCACAGGCAACGGTGTTTTTGATATGCAAGGAGGGACTTTCAGAACCGATGGCTGGCTCTCGGCTGGCCATGACAGCGGTTCGTACGGGAAGATAATGGTTTCTGGAGGAACGATCAAGGCGAATGCGATTTCCGTCGGGCATGACAATGCTGGCGCGGTCGGAGAGATGGTCGTGTCTAGTGGTGACGTGTACAGTTTCAACGATATGTACGTCGGCCGCAGCGGACAGGGCACTTTGACAATCAATGGCGGAACAGTTACGGTCGCTTCGGAGTCCGGTACTGACAAGTGGATGAAGATAAATCAAAATAATACTGATTTTGCCGGCACATCGACTTTGAATCTCAATGGCGGCACGCTCGCAGTGTCTTCCATCGCGTATGGTGACGGTTCAAATGCGAGAGGCGTCATAAACTTCAACGGCGGCACCCTAAAAACATATCCAAAATCCTGGATCAATAATATGATACAGGCGTCAGATTATTTGACGGTCAGAGTCCTTCCTGGCGGCGCAATCTTGGATACCGACACATACGATGACATGGCATTCGCGGAAAACCTTGATGGTGACGATGACGATTCTGCGGGCGGCATAGTCAAGAAGGGAAGCGGCAAGCTGAAGTTTAACGCAAGTGTCGGCGTTAAAGGCTATGTCTATGTTCAGGGCGGCAATCTTGAGTTGCCTGCAGGCGTGACGGAACTCGACAAGATCGAGGTCTCCGCCGGTGCGACGCTGACATTGAATGGAGACGTGACAGTTCGCTCGCTGGTGAACAACGGCACAATTTCTGGTGGAACGGTTACTGAGACCGGCAAGGCTCTGGCGATGGCCGTCTGGAGCGACTATGTCGGCGACCGCGATGCTACGAATCCCCTCAACTGGAAGGTCTACGACGAGGACGGCAAGCGTGTTGCGGCCGATGTCCTGCCCACGCGTGTTTGCGCGGTCACGATTCCGTATTCAGGCGAAATGCCTACGAACATGAGTGCGATCACGGTTGCATCCATTTCGATGGGCATCTCCGGGACTGTCGCGCCGCGCGGCAGCTGGACCGTTCCAGCGGTCGTCAAGGATGCGATTGCCTGGTACGACTATTCGGACGAATCAACAATCCAGTTCGACGGAAACGACGGAGTAGCCGGCGTTCTCAACAAGATTGAAAATGGGAGTGATCTTGACGCCGTCATTTTCGAAGACGACAACGCAGATCACCATTTGCCGGTGTATGGCTCCGAATCCATAAACGGCCGCAAGGTGATGTCTTTCGCGAATTCTAAGGGCCTTGTCTCCAAGACGGCGCCCGGCCTCTCAAGCACTGATGCCCGTACGTTGATCTCCCTCGGTCGCCGTGACATTCCGCAGGAGGGGGATCCGCAGTTCTACTCGATAGGATTCTCCAAGGATTCCAACGACACCACGGGAATGTTCCGCATCAGCCGCTGGGACTGGGGCCAGGAGTCCAGGTTCTACGACTCCAAGTTCGAGTATGAGGACCAGGGGGTTCAGAAGATTGGCGGGGACCGTAAAATAAGCCCCGGGGCTGATCCTACCGATCTTGCAATCACATTCATGGATTTCGATGGGTCCGATGCTGTTCGTATGTGGCTGTACAGCGAGTCTGTGGGACAGACGAGCACGGTCACCGAGCACATGACTGCGGGTGGTTCGCTTGTGGCCGACGGTACCGAGAAGCTATACATGGGGTATCGGCGCCAATGGGTCTCTCCAACCAAAAAGGGTATTCTCGCCGAGCAGCTCGTTTTCGACAAGGTGTTGACGGACGAGGAGCAGACCGCAGTAACCGACTACCTCAAGGCCAAGTGGTACGCCGTGCCGGAGGTTGACATGGCGCGACTGCCCACGTCCATCGTCTTCGAGGGCGAGAACGCCGTCTACAACCTTGGCGGCGGGAACTGGGTATTCGATGGCATCGCAGGCGCAGGAACGATTTCCAACGCCAATGTCATAGTGACCGGTGACATTGTGATTACCGTCAAGGATGACGGCACAGTCGGTCCGCTTGTGATCGACGGGACGCTGACGCTGGGTGAGAATGCGAAACTTGTCATTAATGGAGCGCGGTATCTGCCGCGGAATGCGGCAAGCGCCATCACGGCGGCGGGCGGCATCACGGGCAACTTCGCCTCGGTCGAAACCGACAACGGCAATGTCGCTAAGGTGAAATATGCGGATGGCGTCGTCATGGTCGCCAAGCGCGGCGGCTTCTGCTTCATCGTCCGCTGACACGAACGGCGGTAGGAATGCCGCCGCCCCAAAGCATGAAGACCCTTGCAACGGTGCTTCTGGCGCTTGCGTTTGCGACCTCCGCATCCGGCGATGAGGTCGCGACGACAGCGTGGTTTGAGGCCGGATAGCCGGTTATGAGTCCTGGCCGGAGGATGGTGGAGAGAAAACCAACCCAGGCACTGGCGTGTGGTCTGGCACGGCCGATGTCCAGTTGGGCGGCGTGGCGGGTGCGCGGCGGCTGGTCTTCGACACCGACAGTGTTGGGGTGTGCCTGGCGCTTGCCGACGAAAGGGATATCGCGACCGATGCGCCGCCGTCGATAACCGCGTCTGCCTCCATTACGATTTCAGACGAACTGCCAGAGGAAACCGACAACACGAAAGGCGGGCTCGCGGCTTGTCTGGACGGGGGCTCGGTCTATTGGTTCGGCTTGGCGAAGGAGGACGGCGCAAATGTTTGGGTGCGCTTGACCGGGGCCGTGCCCGTGGAGGGAGAGACGACGGAACTCGTTGTCAGGTACAGGATGGACGACGGGGAAACGCAAGTGCAGCATTCCGTCGGCGGGCAGGTTCTGACGAACGGAGCGCGCGAATGGCTGCCGATTGCGTGCGACGCGGCGAGAATAACCTACGTCAATTTCTCCGGCAGAGGCGAGGTCGCGCAGCTTTCCGGCGTGGTCGAGGCGGAGTTCCCGAGCGTCGCATTGGAAATTCCGTCCATTGCCGATTTTGAGCTGAAGCGCGTTTCTTATGCCGGGCAATCGGTCGAGGCGTGCGACACTGGGACGTATTGCATGCCATCTGGTTCGCTTGTGTCGGTTGAGTTCAAGCCGAGGTCCGGGATGCTGTGCAGCAATCCTTTCATGGCGTTCCGCGTTGGCGGCGACATGGTGTTGCCAGAAGACTGCCGTCCACAGGCGGTGGATGGCAAGGACGTTCTTTCCATAACCGAAATCATGGCGTCGAACGGTGATACGGTTCGTACTAAGAACGGGAAAAAGGGGCTCGATTGGGTGGAACTCCACAACGCCGCCGACTTCCCAGTTGACTTGACGGGGTGGTATCTTTCGGACAATCCCGACAAAAAGCCTTCCAAGTGGAAGAAGATCGAGGGTTCTTGCGTCATACCCGCAGATGGCTACAAGATCGTGTGGGCGGACAAGGACTATACGGACTTTGCCGACGGGGAGGCCTGGACGCCGACCGGGCTTTCCGCATCTGGAGATCCGCTGTTTCTCGCAAACCCCGAGGAGTCGAAAGTGAAGGACGCGGCAGTGTCGATCGATAACTACGGTGTGTCTCTGAAGGATGTGTCCATCGGCGTGGTTGCGGGCGTAGAGGGGCTTAAGTACTTCCGCGACCCGACGCCTGGCGCGGCAAACGGCCTGGAATACTTCGAGGGGCCGACGACCAAGGTTCAGTTCTCGGAGCCGCGCGGCTACAAGACAGCGGCGTTTGATCTTGTGATTTCATGCACGAATGCGCCTGACGAGAAGATTTATTACACGCTGGACGGCACCTCGCCCACGGCGCAGTCTATTCTCTACACGAACGCGATTCCCATCTCGCGCACAACGGTCGTCAGGGCGGCGACGTTGAAGGATAACACGATACTGCAGCAGGATGCCACCGCGACCTACCTCTTTCTCGATGATATCTTGACGCAGGGTGCCAATCCTCCTGCCGGATTCCCTGCCAACAATGAAGTGAACAATCAGGCGATGTTCTATGGCATGGACAAGGCCATCGTCGCCAACTTCCGCGATAGGATCGAGCGCGGCTTTACGAACTCCATTAACACGGTATCGCTTGTTATTGATCCTGCGTTCCTCTTTGGCGCATCTACGGGTATTTACGTGAATGCGGCGAAGCACTGTTCGGACAACGGCCGCGAGTGGGAGCGGCTTGCGATGGTCGAGCAGATTTCGCCGGTGAATGGCGCATCGGATGAGTTCGAGGGGTCGGCGGGGCTGCGCATTCGTGGCGCTGCAAGCCGTGGTTCTGGCTACCCCAAACATTCGCTCCGGCTGCTTTTCAAGAGTATCTACGGGATGAGCAAGCTGGAGCATCCGCTCTTCGGCGACGAAGGAACGAAGAAATTTGACAAGATCGACCTTCGGACTTCCCAGAACTTCGCATGGGCGAACGGAGACAGCCGCGAGACGTTCATCCATGAGGTGTTCTCGCGCGATTGCCAGCGCGACCTCGGCCAGCCCTACAACCGCAGCCGCTATGTGCATCTGTTCCTCAACGGCGTCTACTGGGGGCTCTACCAGACCGAGGAGCGCGTGGACGGCAGCTATGCCGAGAGCTACTTCGGCGGCGACGAGGACGACTACGATGTTATCCGCACGACGCAGCCCGGCTATGTCACGGAGGCCGTATCGGGCTCGGAAGACAACTGGAAGACGCTCTGGGATATCGCTGTCAATCAGGGCTTCGTCGGCGAATACGAGGGCAATTACGCCAAGGTGATCGATGAAGGACTTGTCAATACGACAAACCTGATGGCGTACATGCTCATTTCCCACTACACCGCCGATACCGACTGCCCGAACGCATTGACGCTCGACAATCAGCGAATCAACAACCTCAATGCCTTTTGCAACCGTGAAGGGACGGGTAAACTCAGCGGCTTCATTTTCAACAAACACGATGCCGAGTGGTCGCTTGGCTTTGGCTTGACGAATAATACGACGTTTGTAGGGACGGAGGCATCGTCGGCCGGCTCGCAACTGAAGACATATCGCAATCGCTTTGGCCCTGCTGAGCTGCATTACAAGTTGATGCAGAACGGTAACTACAGGCGCGATTTTCGCGAATACGTACGCAGCGCCTGCCTTGTCGAGGGTGGCGCGTTTACGGACGGGGCTTGCATCGCACGTTTCCGCTCGCGCATGGCGGAGATCGACGACGCCATCTGCTGCGAGTCCGCCCGCTGGAACAGAGGAGATGCCAGCCGCACGCGCGACAAGTGGCTCGACAATTGCGAGAATATATGCATAAAGTTCATCACAGGCCGTGCCGCGACGCTGATTGACCAGTACCGCGCGATCGGCTGGTATCAGACTGCGCTCGACGCAATCGGGGGCTACGGAATAGAGACGAACGCCCTTGCCGCCGTCGTTGAGCCGCTTGTCGCGGAAAACGATCTTTTCGACAAGTGGCTTGTCGAGATGGCGGAAGGCAGTGAAGCAGTCCGCAACGGACTTTCCTCTTTCCGAGGCGGCAAAGACGCGATGAGAACCTGTGTGCTGGCAAATGTCGTGCCGATGGACGAGCCCAATGTTGAGGTGGAGATACGGTCGCTTTCCATCGGTGCAGACGGAATACCGACCATCGGCTGCGACCTGAAGCTTGGAGGAGAGCCGGTCTCGCATGTAGTAAACGGCACGATACGCGTCTATCGCGCGGACAGCATCGGGAAACTCAAGTCCGCCCCCGATGTGGTGGAGCTCGGACGCGCATTCCCTGTGGATGCCGGAATACCCGCTGCCGCTGCCGCAGCTTCGCAGTTCTTCAAGATAGTGCTCGAACCGTAAGGGGGTCGCAGAACATTAAAACCATGACATTTGCCGTCCTGGCGGCGGTCTCATCGAGGGCGTGTGCCGCGAAAACGGCAAGCACCGCTACGGGCAAGATCAGGACGGCGACGGGCTTTGGGAAGTCGAGGAGGTCAAGGGTGGCTTTACGTTCAGGAACCGCGCAACCGGCAAGTACCTCGGCGGTCCATCGGCCAGGCAGTCGCAAACGCCGGTCGTGTGGGAATGCACGACAAGGGCGGTTCCGCCTAAGGGCGCGCGTCGTTGAACTGGCTCTGAAGGGGATGTCGCTTGAAGAACTCCCAAAGCTCGTGTGTCGTGCTTGCGCTGTGCGCGGGGTCCTCGGAATGCCAGTGCCCCTTGTCCTCGAGGGCCAGCAAGCCGATCTCGACTTTCGAACCGCGCTTCTTCCAGGTCGTCAGCGATGCATGTGAGTCCTTGCGTGGATAGTTCTTCTTCTCGGTCTTGAGGTCCAGCTTCTGGTGGTTCGCCCATTTGCCGACATATTCGGGGATGGATGGATATCCGCCGGAGGGATGCTTGAGGTCGCCTTTCCACCAGAATACGTTGTCGCCCGTACCGTGGACGTGCAGGAATGAAACGGGTTTGGCCGACTTTGGCGGACGGTTGTCGAAACGGACGCCGCTCACGGGGCCGAACGCCGCGACTTTCGTGCTTAGGTGCTCCATGCACTGGTAGGTCATCATCGCTCCAAGAGAAAAGCCGGTGATGTAGATGCGCTTGCGGTCGATCTTGTGCCGTTTGGACATTTCCTCGATCACCGCCTCGATGAACTTGACGTCGCGCATCCCGCCGACATCCCACCAAGTGTCGATGGCATTGGGATAGACGACGACAAACTTGTTCTTGTCCGCGCAGTTGTTCCAGTGGGACTGTCCGCGCTGGAAGAAAGCGTCCTGGCGGAACCCGTGGAGCGAGATCACCAGCGGCGCGTCCTTCTTCGGCAGTCCTTTCGGCGCGTAGACGAGCATCGTCCTCTCCTTGCCGTCCACGGTCAGCTTTTCCAGCTGGTCGGCTGGCTTTTCCTCCGCGAAGACGCCTCCGAACATGCAGGTGATGGCGGCCAGCAGAATATGGATGTTCTTCATGTGCTTCTCCTCCGTCAGGGCAGATGGATTTCAAACCCCTTGTCTGTGAATGCCTGTAGATGTCGTAGGGAGATTATATCAAGTTATTCGCCGTTGTGGTATAGCCCGAAAGAATGACCGCCACTGTCGGGGCGCATCTGCGAATTTCACCGCAATTGTCTTCCTGTCTGTTTATGAACTCCGAAGGCTCGCAAAGGGGCTCCACTACCGTTCCGCCTTATGCTTCGCACCGCCGAGCCACAAGTAATCGGGCACTCTCATATTATTGTTGGCCGTGTTGATGCTTGGGAGTTGGCTCGCTTCGCGAGCTCACAGATGAGCAACAAGCTTCGACCACCAAACAACCAAACCACTTAACCACATAACTAGGCTGTACAGGACAATTCACTTGCAGCCTCCGAACGAACAGCGGCGAAGCCGCCTATAAAACAAACTCAGGAGATTGATTGTGCTTCGGACGTGCGGAGCTAGGCGGAATGGTAATGGAGCCTTCTTTGCAAAGCATCGGAGTTCAATGGTTCGGCGGCGATCAGGAGATGGAGAGAGTGGCGGTGAATTATGGAGATGCGCCCCCACTGTCGCTGTGTTCCCGCTATCGCCCAAACGGGTAATGGCACGGAAATGGGATGTTTCGTATAATCATAACATGAACAACATATCAACGATTGTAGCGCTCTTCGGAGCGGCCGCGCATCCCTTTTTGCTTGCGCTTTGCGCGGACGAGTCGCCGACCGTTCGGGCGATGGGGTGAATGACATGGCGCGCCGGCATGAAATTTGGTATTATAGCTGTGTGAGAAAGATCTTGGCATCATTGATTCCCGCGGCGGCGATGTGTGCGACTGCCTTCGGAGCGCCTTTGGGTTTTCGCGACATCGCGGGAAAGGGGCGCGACGAGGTCGTCGAGGGCGCGCGGTGTTGCGTGACAGGCGTCGTTACGCTGGTTTCCGGCTGGCGCGGGTCGTCTGGCATAGTGGCGGACCTGGATGACCCAAACGGACATGCAATGTGGTTTGCCGGCGAAGTGAACAACACGGTCGTTGCAACGCTTCGCGGGGCAGAGACTTTGCACGTAGGCGATGAAGTCGAAATCGTGGGAGGCGTTTCGCAGCTTGCGTTTGCACCGGGCCTCAAGGCCGAGACGGTGACGGTCCTTGGCTCTCGTACGCTTCCGGCCGCTCCGCTTCGCCGGCTAAGGGACTTCTACTGGGGGTTGATGGACAACAGGCGTGCTTGCATAGACGGTGTGCTTATGGACGTCCAAGAGGAATCTGGCGGCATTGTGCGGCTGCAGCTCGGGACGTCGGACGGCATGTTTCTCGCGCGTGTCGGCACGGGCGTCGGGGAATGGCGCGAACTCGTCGACGCGAACGTTCGCGTGCGCGGAATAGCGATGAGCGTGTTCAACATAAGGAACGAGTTTGTAGGCGTGCAGATGGAGGTCCTGAGGGCGGATGACGTCTCCGTGCTTTCTCCTCCGCCGGAACAGGATGCGATTCCCGTCGTGTCCCTTGGGTCGATACTCTCTTATTCGCCCGAACCCCCGGACTGCCACAGACGGCGCGTCCGCGGCACTGTGACGTATGTTCGAAGCGGAGACTTTGTATGCATTCAGTCCGGCGAAAGCGCATTGATGGTGGATACGTCGTCAAACGGTTTCTCGGTCGGCGACGAAGTCGAGGCGGTTGGCTTCCCGTGCATTGAGGACGGGCTTGGTCGTATGATGTTTTCGCAAGTGTTTAGAGTTGGCGAAGGCTCACGCCCGACGCCGGTTAGGATTGGCTGGGTGGAGCTCAAAACCTATCCTGTAAAGGAAAGCGGTGCGTTTCAGGACTTCAACGCAAGGTTTGTCCAGATGTCGGGCACGCTTGAGTCGTTTGCCGAGATCAACGGAAGGACCAAGTTTACGCTGATGGTTGAAGGTTATGAGGTGGCCGTCGAGATGGACGATGTTCTGCCGCGCGAGGTGCGTGACTGTGTGGACGCCCGCCCGATGCTTTCCGTCGTTGGAATTGTCTCCTTTGTGCAGGAGCGCGGACTTCCAAAGGGACGCATGCCAGCCATTGCGGAAAGACGGCTCCTGGTGTCGTCCGCCTCTGATGTTGTGCTGGTTCGGGACGAGACGTGGCAATCCTGGCGGCATTGGCGGTTGCTGCGCAGACTGATGTGGAGCGCAATGGCCCTCGTGGTGGTTGTTCTTCTTGTGCTGCTTGTCCGCTTTCTCCGTTTCCGCCGCGACTATTTGCGCCTTGGCATACTCACGCAGGAGCGCAAGCGCATGGCTGGCGACCTTCATGACACGATAGAGCAGTCGCTTGTCTCGGCAAAGATCATGCTCGACACGTCGATATCGCTCTCGCCTGATGCGCCGGAGGAGTTGAAGCGCGGCGTGGCGGCGGCCCAGGAGATTCTGATGTCGGCGAAGTCCGAGATACGCGAGAGGGTGTTCAACTTGCGGGACGACGAGCTTTTCAGGAATAGCGCACAGCACATCCTGAAGGCCCATGCGCGGAAACTCTCCGGGCCCGGCATTGTCAGGGTGCGCTCGCAGCTGCGAGGACTTCCCGACACTTTGCCCGCCGCCCTCATGTCGGACATCCTCTTCATAGTGCAGGAATCGGTCACTAATGCGATAAAGCATGGCCATGCGAGGAACGTCATACTCGCGGCCGATCCGTCCGAAGGCGGTCATGGTTTTGTGCTTCGCATCGTGAACGACGGCGAACCTTTTGACCCGCGGATGGCGCCAGGCCCAGAGTCCGGGCACTTCGGGCTTTCGGGAATGCGCGAACGCGCGCGCCGCGCGGGGATGCGTTTCTCGATCACGGATGCACGAGGCCAGATGGCCGTGAGGCTGGAGGTTAAGCCATGACCACGCTCGCAATAGTCGACGACCACGCCATATTCCGCATGGGGCTCAAGTACGCGCTGACGCTTGCAAAGGACGTCAAGCTCGTCGCAGAGGGCGAGTGCGCGGACGACGCCGTTCGCATCGCACGCGAAATCAAGCCGGACGTGATGCTGCTCGACGTCAGGATGCCGGGCGAGGACGGCGTCGCTGCATTGCGCAGGCTTCTCGAGGCGACCGAGTCGCAGCGCGTAATCATGCTGACTACGAGCGACACCGAAGAGGACATCTTCCAGGCGGTGAAGGCGGGCGCGATGGGATACATCCTCAAGGGGGCGAAGCCTGAATCGCTGATTGACGCCATCAGGCGCGTTGCGGCCGACGAAATGGCTTTCCCAAAGGAAGTCTGGGACGTCTACAAGATGCGCTCCGAGATGCGATCCGTCTCGCCGCGCGAAAAAGAGGTCCTTGAGCTTATCGCAAAAGGGTGCTCGAATCAGGAGATCGCAACCATGCTCGGCATTTCGCCGAATTCCATAAAGATACATCTCAAGCATATCTTCGAAAAGCTTGATGTCGTCGACCGTGCCGAGGCTGTCGCGACGGCGATGCGCAGAGGCGTGATACAAAGCTGACATGAGCTCAGAGAGGCAGAAAAACGCTCATCCCCCATTAGGGTAATGACTTAACCTAAATAAAGCAGTTGGAATCGCCCGTCGCGTTCGCGTCGGTCAATTTCAACTGCCTTATGATTTATCTGCCGCCTGATCAGGCCAGTGGCAGCATGATTTGGTCGCCCAGGAGAGGCGGGTAGAGCCTGTAGATGAGCTTGTATTTCCTGAAGGCCCAGTAGATGATGAGCTGCCAGCGTTGATCGACCCTCAACTGCGACGCAGAAGTAATCTTGTGCAGGAAGTTCGCTGTTTCTGCGAAATTGGAGGCCGCGGCCTCCTTCCCCGCCGTGTAGCCCGCGGATCGAGGTCCAGGTCCGTGACGAGCGCGTACCACTCGTACCCGTCCGCGTACATCCCGTCGTTCACCGTGACGAGCTCGAGCCCCGGAATCGTGAGCTGGGCGAATTCGCGTCTGCGGGTCGTCGAGCAATAGCATATCGGGGCGTTGTTGCTCGTCAGCCTGAGCGGGCAGGTGTCGACGAGGTGGTCGAACACCCCGCCCGCCTCGAAGGACGCGCTCAGGAAGGCGTTGTGCGCCCCCGTTGTCAGCGGGACGGTGTCGTTCCAGCTCAGGCCGAACTCGCCGCCGAGGGTTTCGAGACTGGTTGGCCTTTCATTTTCCCGCCCCGTTCGGGGCTGATTCGTGGTATAATTGTCCATGTCGTTCTTGTTGTCCTTTGTTGGCTTTGCAACTCAAAGTATACCAAGAACGACGCTTTCTTTCCCAGTAGAAAGCCCGTTTCACCCGCAGGGTGAAAATGGAACCGCGCCATTAGCCTGTAAAATAAGGGCGGAATCAACATCCCGCCAGTTCAACTGCCGCACTTAGGCTAACTACAAATTTTCCGCTTTTGAAAACTACGCGACAACGTTTTTGGGCATTGTTGCAGGCGGAATGCATTTTTGCTATAGTATCGGTGGAAACTGAGGTAAAAGGCAGTGAAACCGAGGAAGGAAACGAGAGAGAAGATTCTGGTTCTTCTGAATAACACCGACATTCTCTGGGGGTTCCAGCGCAGAGGTGTGCGGCGTTACTGCAACCTCCGCGGCTGGGATTTCGTAGAGTTGAAGGTCGGGTCGAGACTGTCCAGTCTGCGTCCGATTGTCGACTCGGTGAAGCCCGTCGGCATCATTTCCGCACTCTGGTGTCAGATTCGCAACCAGCTGCCGCCAGGCTTCCCCGTCGTCTACTTCGACTGCCCATCGTCGATTGTTCCTCCGTTCGCGCCGCACATCCGCCACGACGCGCGGGCTACGGCCCATCTTGCGGCGCGGGAGCTGACCGCGCTCAAGTGCCGAGCCTACGCGTATGTCGCGTTCTGTGAACCAGCCGAATGGAGCAACGAGCGCGAGCGATTCTTCGCGGAGGAGATCCTGCGACGCGGTGGGACTTTCCTGCCGACGTTCTGCCCCCCTGAGACGCGCAAGCTCGAGATCCTCGTGCCGGCATTCAAGGACTGGCTACGCGGCGTGCCGCGACGCTGCGGCGTCTTCTGCGCGAACGACAAGATGGCGGAGGCCGTCGTTCTGGCCGCAAATGAACTCGGCATTCCGATTCCGGCGGATATCGCCGTCGTGGGCGTTGACAACGAGGAGGACCGCTGCCTCGGGTGCAGTCCGTCGATCACGAGCATCGCGCCGGACTGGGAAGGGTGCGGTTTCCGCGCATGTTCGGCGCTGGACGACCTTCTCCGCGGCAAGGTCGACCCTGCGCATCACTTCTTCATACCGCTTGGAATCGCGCGGCGCGAGTCGACAGGGAGGCAGCTGGTCAAGACGGATCCGATGGTCATCCAGGCTGTGAGCATGATCCACGAGCATGCCTGCGAGGGACTGCGTGCCGAGGACGTCCTTCGCAGCATGCACTGCTCGCGCCGTCTCGCCGAGATGCGTTTCCGCGAGTCCACCGGCTCGAGCATTCTCGAGGAGATTCGCCGCGTCAGGTTCGAAAGCGCGAGGGCGCTTCTGGGCCGGACGTCGTCTAGCGTCGAGTCAATCGCCAACCGCTGCGGCTACGCGAGCGTCGCGACCTTCTGCCGCGAGTTCCGCCGCGAGACGGACATGACGCCCGAGGCCTGGCGGAGAAAGGCGAAGTCCGCCGCAACCGCGCCGATGTTCCTCTGAGCGCGTCCTTTGCTGTTTATTCAAATACGACGCCGCTCCAGCCCGCGGGATGGAGCATCGCTTCGCCCGGCTGGTTGTTGACGAGGTTTGTGTGCTTGTTGGCGCGGTAGATGCGCGCGACGTTGACGGTGCCGGCGGGGTCGGACGCGATGACTCCCGCGTCGCCGCGCCATTCGTCGCCGGACGATGGGGCGGAGATGCCGAGCTCCTTCCAGGTGACGGAGAGATCGACGGTTACGCCGCGGTCGCGCAGCTTCACGGACGGCTTCGCGCCGAGCCGTGTCACACTGTCGAAGCGGACGCTCTGCACGGGCGAGTTGAAGATGTAGCCCTCAGCCGCCGTCGCGCTGGCTGCGCGCGGACGCATCAGGACGACTGCGGCATCGTATCCGAACGGCGCGACCATCAGCCTGAGGTCGCCTTCGGCGGGATCCTGCCCCTTGTTGGACGATGCCGAGAGCTGCACGTCGACGGAGTCTCCGGTCTTGAAGAGCAGGCGCCAGTCCTTGCCCGTGTTGCGCCACGGCGAATCGTCGCCGAAGACATCCCAGCGCAGATACAGGCGCTCGGCGTCGTAGAATGCCTTGAAGTCGGCGTGCACGGACTGCCCCTCGCTGCGGATCTCCGCGCGCGGCGCCTTGCCGAAGTCGGGCGAGCCGTCGGCGGAGAGCGTGGCCTTCGCGACCTTGATCGGCTCTACGGGTTTCGCGAGTGCGAGGGCGCGGCGGAGGTTGTCGGACTCGGCCTTCGCTAGGTCGGCGGTAGTGACGGCGATGGTGCCAGACGGAGCGCGGCGGATCGTCTCGAGTCCGTCGATGCGGATGATGTTGCCGCCCTGGTTGGCGGGGATGGGACCCGAGGAGCGAATCTTCCCGTCGCGCTGGCGCGCGAAGGCGCCGCTGAAGGGTTCGCCGCGTCCGTTGAGCGTCGCGAAGGAGGTCTTCTTCAGAACATCGGGATCGGACGGCATGAGCGGACCAGGCAGGCGGTTGTCCTTCGTGAGGCGGTTGACGTAGAGTCCATCCGTCGTCAGGAAGTAGTCTTCGCCGAGGTTGCCGCGTATCATCACGACGTCTGCGTCGCCGCAGCCCTTTGCATAGCCGAGGACCTTAAGGCATCCGATGAGGAGGCCAGGACGCGGCATCGGCGCGTTGTGCGATCCGTGCACCTGATGGAACGGCGAGTCGTAGCGCCAGAGCACTTCGCCGGTCGACTTGCGCCATCCGGCGACATAGGCGTGGCTTCCGCTGCGGAAGAATCCGACGACGAGGTCCTTGCCGGGAATTGAGGTCGCGGCGTCGGACGGTTCGAAGCCGGGGTTGTCGTACGGTTTGTATCCCTTGAGCGAATAGACGGGGCGTCCTCCGTCCCGGAAGAAGACGGGGAGGAGGCGTCCCCATGTGTGGCGGCGCGACTTGGGTTCTGTCGCGGAGACGAGGAAGCCGAGGTCTTCGGCGTCAGTCGGGATTCCTCCGAGCGCGCAGAACGTCAGAGTTCTGCCTTCGCTGTCTTCGGGGATTTCGCATTCGTCGGACTGCACATAGCCGTCGTTGTTGAAGTCGTTCCAGAGGACGGAATCCTTCTCGTCGCGATTTGCCCACGCGGACGGAGCGTCTTTGAGGGCACTGCGGAGGTATCCGACGGTTGTGATTCCGGCAACAGGCTCCCATGCGCCCTCGCCCGTGCGCATCAGCATGAGGAACGAGGATTTGCGGTCCCAGCCGGCGGCGCTGAAGTATTCGCGCTCCTTGCCTGAGGCGGACGAGCAGAAGACGTCGCCTGTGTGGAAGGGTGTATGGCCGGGCATGATGGCCGCGCCCTTCGCGGGGTCGGGGTTGTACATCGTTCCCAGCACCTTCCATTCGCCGGTCGCCGGTTCGATCTCGATTTCGTTCATCTCAGCGAAGGCGCGGTCGGGACGGTCGGCGTGGATGAAGGTGAATTCGCCTGCGTATCCTGAGTTGCCGATGAATTCGCGCTCGAATGCGCCGTCGGGCTTCCAGACCGAGATGCGGCGCGGACTGCGCTGGTTTTCCGCCGCCCACACGCGTCCCGTTGTGTCGACTGCGATGCCGGTGGCTTCGCGTACTCCGTCGCGGTTGAACCTGCCTGCCCTGGCGCGGCCGCCCATGCGTCCGAAGGTGCCGGAGAGTTTCCAAGCGGCGTCGAAGCGCTTGATGCGGCAGTCGGGTCCGTTGTCGGAAACGTAGAGCGAGCCGTCGGGACCGAGTGCGAGCGCTACGGGTGCGCCTAGCGTGTCGCCAAGGGCGAGTTTCGCGGACGTGCCGGAGGCGAGATCGAGACGGCACACGTCGCGGTCCGAGACGAAGTACAGCGACGTTGCGTCGAGGGCCATTGGAACCGGGAAGTCGACGGGGCGGCCTGAGAGTCCGGTCGGAATAGGTCCGCCCGCTTTCGTGAGTTCGTCGAGACGGTAGACGCGTCCCGCCGCGCCTGTCTCTGCGTCGAAGAGACGGATGGTGCCGTCGCCGAGAAGGGCGGCGAGCGTCGTTTCAGTCGCGGCGAGTGCGAAGATGCGCGGAGGCTTCTCGCCTGCGGGAAGGCCGAGGAAGTCTCCGAAGCGCATGGGCATTTCCCCTCCGTCCCTGAAGGGGAGGTAGGCTCCGGTAGCGGCGTCGAGGCGCGCGAACTGGTCGGTCGTCTTGCCCCAGTCGTTCGGCGAGATGAAGACATGGCGCGAGCTTGCGGCTAGAACGTAGGAGCCGCGCTTCTCGCTCCAGATCTTGCGTCCGTCAGGGTTCACGGCGAAGGTTGCGAATCCGCCCTCGGCGAAGGCGCTCGCGAAGACGATGTTGGTGCCTGCGGCTGCGGCGCGCGAGACAGGCGCGTGGTCCGCGCCCCATGCGCCGCGTCCGTCGCCAGTCTCCCAGACGGGGTGGCCGGGATTGTAGAACGTTGTCTCCCACCAGCCGTCGACCCGTCCTGAGCCGAGCGCGGCGACGGTGTATTCTCCATCGGCGACGAGCTTTCCGGTCTCGTCAGTTCCGTCCCACATCACCTCGACGACCGTGCGTCCGTCCTTTTCTCCGACGGAGAAGTCCTCGGTGCGGTATCCGCCTGCGATGTTGCGGACACGGCGTCCATTGCGGTCGTTAAGCGCGACGGAGAAGAACTCGCTGCCGGCGGGGATCTCGGCGCGGATGGCGATCGTGCCCTCTGGCTTGATGATCTTGCGGCGGTATGTGCGCTTCTCGACGGGACCCTTCGCAAGGAGCGTCGCATCGCCCCAGGCCTGCTTGGCGGTCCAGAAGAACTCGCGCGTCAGGACGCCAGGCTGGAGGTTGTCCTTGTAGGAGTGCAGCGGCCATCCGCTGCCAGCGGGGGCGGCCCAGTAGAATTCGAGACCGAGCTTCATCACGTCGCCTGCTGTGACGGAGGGTTTCGCGGCCTCGGGCTGGAAGACGGACCACGGAATGCGGCACTCCTGCGTGAAGCCGCGTCCGTCTGCCGCCGCCCTGTAGGCGATCGCGACTC
This sequence comes from Kiritimatiellia bacterium, assembly GCA_016284515.1. Classification (GTDB taxonomy): domain Bacteria; phylum Verrucomicrobiota; class Kiritimatiellia; order RFP12; family UBA1067; genus UBA1067. Next base: position 22,649 of record JAEEOY010000051.1, read on the forward strand.
CTCCGCCGATCTCCCATTCGCCGGGCTTGCCGGTGTAGAAGAGTTTGCGCAGCGCCGACGTGTCGCGCTTGCCGTCGAAGTCACAGTACTCCACGTCGAGCGCGGGCTTGTCACCCTCGAAGCCCCAGATCGTTATCCACACGCCGAGGCCGTCCGGCGTGAGCGAACGCAGCTGGATGGCGTCCGTCTGCCAGCCCTTGTCGCGGTTCTCGAGCGGATTCACCTTTGAGTTTAGCGGCAGCGGATCTCGCCAGTCGAAGGCGAGGTAGAGTCCGTCTTCGTCCCACATCGCCGCGGACCTTACGGAGAACGTATCGCGCGAGTCCCAGTCCGCAAAGCTCCAGATTTGCCCGGAGAGGTCCCAGTCGGAGAAGTCTCCGTCGATCGTCACGGACTGAGTGCGCGGGAGGACGCTGAGCCCCTCGTTCTGCGTCTGGTTGCCGTACATGTTGCCTTCGGCGGCGAAGAGCTGGGTTGCGAATGCGGCCGCGGAGGCGAGGAATGAGATCGTTCGGGCTGACATTGGAACTCCTTTCGTGTGTTTTTGGGAAGTATATCACGGGAAGAACACCCGGAATATTCCGTTTGCGCAAAAAATGTCGCGTTCTTAGCGCATCTCCCCCCGAACGTGTCATTGGCGTACTCTTCGGGTTTGACCCCTTCGGCGGCTATTTGATATAATTTTCACATGTTCAACGTTAAGGAATATGATTTCTGCATGTCGCTCGGCGGCTCGTGCGCACCTGCGATGCAGATGAAGCAGAGGGGGCTTCGGCTTGCCTCGATGCCGTTCGACTGGGTGCGCGGACGGGGCAACAGCGAATATGCCGATATGGTGGCCACGTTGCTGGAGAACGGCTTCAAGGGATGGTGCAAGTTCGAGACCCTCGTGCCGATTCCGCCCGAGCTCGACCGTCCGAAGGCGACGGATCCGCTAGAGGTGCGCGCCTGGGACAAGGAACTTGAAATCGGCTTCTACCACGACTTCCGCTTCAACATCTTCGGCGAAGGCGGTCGCGAATACTACGAGGGAATCGCAGCGCGCTACCGCCGCCGCATAGAGCGGCTGTATGAAATGCTCGGCAAGGCGTCGAAGGTGCTCGCGGTGGTGGTGTTTCCAGACGAGCCGGCCTCCGAAGAGGTCGTGCAGAGGCTGAAGGCGAGGCTCGACGCGCTCAGGCCTGGCGTCTCGTTCACCCTCGTCGCGCTCAACTTCAACGCAGCGGAGACGAAGGACGTCGGCAGTCTCGACTCGGGGCTGTTCGTGCGCTATTTCGCGAGGGACCAGCACGCGTACGACTACATGCGCACGACGATAGCTTGGGACTTCTTCGAGGACGTCAAGCTCTCCGGAAAGATCGCCGCGGCGAAAGACGAGAAGCGCAACGCGACGAAGGGAATGACGTTCTGGTACCGCATCCACAGGAAGCTCTTCCTCCACTGCAAGAAGGTGCTGGAGCGGAGCAACGCGAAATGAACGGTGAGCTCCATCTCGTCGTCCTCTGGGAGAAGGCGCGCGAGTGCGAGGAGCGGATCCTCGCGGACATCCCGCGCCACGTGGAGGTCGTCGCGAAGCTCGAGCTTTCGTGGCCCGGCGACCCGACAGAGTGCTTCGGCAGGTTCTACGGCGCGAAGCTCAGGGAGGCCGCGGGGAAGACCGCGCTCTGTGGGGGCGGACCGTTCCTCGCGCTTCTTGTCCGCGACACGCGTCCGCGCTACGGATGGCGCGAGACCTCGCGCGGCAGCGAGCTCGTCAACCTGAGGCTCTTCGCGATGAAGTCGCGCTACCGCGCTTGGACGGGCGGAGGCCACAAGGTGCACACGACCAACAGCCCCGACGAGGCGAGGCGAGACATATTCCTTCTCACCGGCAGGACGGCGGACGACTGGAACCGCGGCAGATGCGCCGCGCCGAGCGAGACGCTTCCGGGGCGGAGCGGATGGCGCTCGCTGCGCGAGCTCCTCGCGTGCCTCGGCGAGACGATGCAGTACGTCGTCCTCAGGAATTCGGAGATGCTGCCCGACGCGTTCGATCCTTCGATACACGGAGACATAGACATCCTCGTGCGCGACGCGGGCGAATGCGCGGGGATTCTCGGCGCGCGCAAGGTGTTCCCGGAGCCGCACCGCGTCCACTACGAGGTGCAGGTCGCGGGACGCCCCGTGCGCTTCGACTTCAGGTTCGTCGGCGACGGATACTACGACGAGCGATGGGAGCGGGCGATCCTCGAAGGTGGCGTCGTCACGGACGGCGTGAGGCGTCCGTCTCCCGAAGACGCCTTCTACGCACTCGTCTACCACGCGCTTTTCCAGAAGCGCGAGATTGCCTGCGACTACGGGGCGAAGGCGCTTGCGCTCGCCCGCGCGGCCGGGATCGGCGGCGACACGTTCGACGACTGGATCGTTCCGCTCGGCGTTTTTCTGCGTTCGCACGGATACCGCATCACGCGTCCGGTCGACACTAGCGTGTATCTCGACGACCTCCTGCCGCGCTGGGAGGAGATCGCGGCGGAGATAGAGGACCTTTCGCCGCTCAGGGACGTGCGTCCCTTCGGCCTCGCCTCGCGCAGGGTGAGTCCGTACCTTCCGACTCTGCTCTTCTCCGCCGACCTCGGCGGAAGTCGCTGCTTTGTGAAGTACTCGCCCGTCGCGCCGAAGGCGGTTGCGGCGGAGTGGGAGTTTCCGCGGCGGATGTGCCGCGCAGCGGAGGGGCTGTGTCCGAAGCCGCTCTTCTGGCACGAGACGTCGGGCGGCGGCGCATTTGCCGCGACGGAGCTCGTGGAGGGCGAGACGCTGGAGGCGCGGCTTGCCGGCGGACGCGCGATCGGCGCGGAGGAGGCGGCGAGGCTTTCGGCGGACATGGCGTCCATTGTCCGCGCGCTCAAGGCCGCGGGAATCGTTCATCGCGACATACGGCCCGCGAATCTGATGGTGACGCCGGAGGGGCGCATCAAGCTGATCGACTTCCAGTTCGCCGTCGACCGTTCGCGCACCGGGGAGTACGGTTATTTCGCCGAGCGTGCGAACGAGCTCTTGTATCCGCTCGGCGCGGACTTCGCCGTTGCGCCCGGGGTGTGGAACGACAATCACGCGATGGCGAAATGCCTGAGGCTGCTGCCGCAGTGCGCGGCTCGCGATGCGGCGATCGCGGAGCTCGAGGCGGGGATGTCGGAGGTGACGCTCCGCGCGAAGCTCACGCGCTCGCAGAGGCGCAGGCTCAAGAAGGAGCACAGGAAGATGGCGCTGCGCAGACTGCGCCACAGGCTGCTCGGAAAGAAGGAGAAGCCGCACGACGAGGAGCGCTTCCTGCGCGTCTCGCACATGCTCCGAGAGTGGGACTGACGTCGCCTTCGCGCGCTACTCGAACTTGAACGAGTGGGCCTTCGGGAGTATTTTCGCGGGGGCGAACTCGGTGAAGATCGCGTTCCATGCGAGAGGATCGCCCAACTCCTCCCATGCGACCTTTGCGGGCGGGTTGAACGACTTGACGGACCTGTACACGCGCCTTTCGCCGGCTGGCATGCGCGAGAGGTCCGCATTTCTGCACACGACGAGCAGCGTGACATTCTTTGCGCCGAGATCGGCGAGGGCGGACTCGAGCGCGCCGAGCCTCGCCGGCAGGTCCTGCGACTCGGCATCTGCGTCGCAGAGACGGTGCACGACGAGCGTCGACTCGTCGTCGGAGAGGACGCGACGAAGCTTGTCCACGAGGTGGGCGAGGCGTCCGCGGAGATCTGCGAGGTCGTCGTCGAGCGCCTTGCCAATTGGAGGCGGCGCGCCGGTCTTCCAGCGGAGGCGTCCGTGGAACTGTATTCCGCTCGCCTTGTGGAGCCACATGTGGGAGTGCTCGATGAGCTCGAAGTCCCCGGTCGGCAGCGAGTCGAGATTGCGCAGCGCCGCGGTGACCGTCGCGAGGTCGCGCGACTGCGCCCAGGCGAGGAGGGACGAGTCCACGAACTTCCAGCGGCAGAAGAAGCGGAACGCCACCTCGCAGTTGATTCCGAGCGGGACGATGTGCTGGAAGCGGCGGCTGCGGAGGCGGGCCGCAATTGCCCTGGGTCCGACGGCGTAGGCGGCCTTCCTGAAGACGCGCCTTACGCGGAAGTACCAGTACTGCGCGGCGTTCTCCGCCCCGATGGCGGCGATCTTCTTCGCGAACTTCTGGCGGCGCTTGTCTCCCTTTCTCGCCTTGTAGGCGGCCTTTTCGGCGTCCGTGCGGTAGTCACGCACCGCGTATTCCCCGCCGAGGAAGCCGGCGAGCATGTCGATCTCGACGCCGTATGCGGGCGTGCCGGGGTCGTGGCGCGCGTAGTCGAAGGCGATGCGCCTCACGCCGGGGAAGGGGCTTTCGTCTACGCGGTCGGAGAACTTCCGTCCGTTCTCGAGGTTGAGCAGCAGGTATTCGACTGTCTTGTCGGGATAGGCGGCGTTCATCACGTCCAGAGCCTCGCGGCATTGCTTTGCGCTTGTCGGGACTGGCGTGACGGGTGCGTCTATGGTGACGAGGAGGATGCTCTTTGCGGAGGCGATGCACATGGCGAGGCGCTTTATGCGTCGCTCGTACTTTGCGGCGATGGCGGGATGCTGCTCGGCGAGCGGGATGCCCGAGACGAAGTCGTGGAGGATAAGGAGGTCGTTGCGCGTGTTCCGCACCTCCTCGTGTCCGTAAGTGTCGTTCATCCCGACCCACTGCAGGTCCTCGAGGTTCATGAAGTCCGGAAAGCCGTCGCGCATGATCTCGCACTTCTCGGCGGGCGTGTGGATGCCGACCCAGTCCCATGGGAACGAGGCGAGCTGGAGTCCGGCTCGGCGGAGCGTCTGGGACGAGCTGCACGCGTAGCCCAGCGGGATTATGAGGTCGTAAGTCTTAGCCATGCTGACATTATACCATAAACACGCCGCGTGAGCGGATATTCCCAACAGCGGCGCGCGAATTTGATATAATATAGCCAAAAGTTGGACATGCGCATAAAAGTGCATCACAAGGAGTTGACGCAGCATGACGCAGGAGCAGAAAGACATTCTTCTGAAGGCCGGTATCGGCGACGCGACGGATGTGAGCCGCTACGGCAGCGGACACATCAACGAGACGTACAAGGTCGAGACGGCGTCCGGAACGCGCTATATACTTCAACGCGTGAACACGTCCATTTTCGACGAACGCCTTCTCAAGGCCAACGTCATGCGCGTGACGGAGTTCCTGAAGGCGAAGGGCGTGAAGTCGCTGGAGGTCGTCGCATACGAGAGTCCGTGGCGCGTTTACAAGTTTCTCGAGGGCTACGAGTCTCATGACGTCGTGGAGGAGCCGCACCAGGCGTACGACGTCGG
>JAEEOY010000052.1 GCA_016284515.1 Kiritimatiellia bacterium
GACTCTGTCCAGTTGGTGACGGCGGTCCATCCGTTGGTCCCGTCGGCAACGCTTATCGATACTTCGCTTGCGGCGCTTTCATACGGCGCGATCTTCAGCGCGTCGCCCGTGCGGATGACGAGTGCGTTCGTCGCATAGTCCTCCGCGAATACGTCGAACGGCTTCCATGCGACGTTGAACGCCCCTGCGAGCGAGCGGTCGCGGAGCGAAATCGTCGCAATGCCGTCTTCGGAAAGCGGGATGTCGGCATAGAATCCGTCGCCAATGGTCTTGACGGTTGCGAACGTCGCGTTCGTCCCTGGATAGGCGACCTCGACTTCAAGCACATCGCGCCAGAGGTCGCGCCCTTCCACGCAGAGCGGCGAGACAAGGCTTTCGAGAGGAAGGTCTACTACGTCAGTCGCTTCGTCCGCCCTGTGTTCCTTCCAGTCCGCAACGCCGTCGCCGTCCGCGTCGGGTCCGCCGAAGTTGACGAACCGGAGGTCGTAGACCGCGAGGAACGTGTTCACCTCCCAGTTGTGCCAGACGAGGCGGAACTCGTGTCCGCCGGCTGGGATCTCGGGAAGGAAGAAGTAGGCGTCCTCGCTCGTCCCGTAGGGCGCGGAGACGACCTGACGCGCGACGAAGAGTCCGTCGACGAAGAGCGAGAGGTCGAACGAATCCGTCTTCGCGTAGAAGTTGTGCTGTCCGACGCGCACCGCGAGCGCATCCGCTCCGCCCTGCGGGACGTCGAGGCTCCACGTGAGCGAGCCCGCGCGCTCGGCTGCGTATGCGACGCCGTCCGCATCTGTGCGCCACGTTCCCGTCGATGCGGCGAAGGATGCACCGGAGGTTGCCTGTCCGGCGGGGACTGGAAGCCACGTGATGTCAGGGACGAGCGGATCGCTCCTGACATTCCGAACTTCCGTTCCGTCGTCAGAGCCGTCTCCGTCTGTATCCGCAAGACCGGGGTTCGTCCCGTGGAGGAATTCCTCGATGTTGATGAGTCCGTCGCCGTCAGGGTCTTCTATCGCGTCGGCAAGGAACGGAATCGTGCCGTTTGCAATTTCCCACGCGTCGGGCATGCCGTCGCTGTCGGAGTCCGCGGAATGCGGATTCGTCCCGGCGCAGTACTCGGCGAGGTTTGTGAGTCCGTCGCCATCGAGATCGAGCGCCGCGTCGGAAGAGTCGGCGGGATCGAGTCCGTGCCGCTCCTCCCACCAGTCGGGCATTCCGTCGCCGTCGGAGTCTGTTTCGCCGACCGCGTGGAAGAGGCTGTAAGGGCCTGCGATGTTCGACGCGCGCCCTTCACGCGCCCAGAGGAGCTCGAGCCCCGCGTCGCCGTCGTTCTCGTGGTATTCTATGCGGATGTCGTGCAATCCCTCGGACAGCGGCAGGGGCGCGGACGCGGAGAGCATCGAGTGGTTGCCGCCGTTGTCGATGACGAGAGAGCCGTCCACGTAGAGCCGCGAGCCGTCGTCCGACCTGAGCGTAAGCGTGCAGCGCCCCGCCTCGCGGATGAGCAGCGCGCCCTCGAACATGGCGGCATAGCGGTCGGTCAGCGACGCCGGCGCGCCCTCCCATGCGGATGTCGTCGCGGCGAACGCGATGCGCTCGACAAGCCCCGTCGAGACAGGCTGGAGCCCGTCAAGATCGGGCATCTCCGAAAGCGCCGACGGGAATGCGTAGTACGAGGAAACGAGGCCGCGCGCGTAGCCGACCGGAACAGCCTCGGACTCCTCGGCGACGTGGCAGAGCGAGTCGGCGGGAAGGAGCTCCTTCCCGAATCCGGGGCCGCTCCAGGAGAGCGACAGGACCGCGTCCACCTTGTTCTCGTAGTAGAGGATCTCAATCGGACGCCATCCGGCCGAGAGCGCTATTGCGCCGTACGTCTCGCGGGCGGAGTGCTCCGCCGGGTCGGATGTGACGCGCGCACCGTCCACGAACAGCTCCGAGCCGTCGTCCGAGGTGACGAAGAAGGTGTACGTTCCGTCGGAAGGTATGCGAACAAACCCGGAGAGACGGCATGCGAAGCCGTCGCCGCGCGACTCCACCGCCTCGGGCCAGTCCCCATCCACGAACGATACGACCGGCGCGACCGCCTCGGCGAACGGCTCCAGGGAGCGGAAGTCGGGCATCGCCCGGAGATCGCCGTCGGTGAAGCGGAAGTCTGCGAAGAGCCCTGGACGCGCGAGACGCGGATCGGGCTCGGAGAATCCCGGATCGGCTCCGAGCTCGAACTCCAGCGCGTTCGCGAGCCCGTCTCCGTCGGGATCGAGCGAGGCGTCGGCGGAGTCGAGCGGGTCGAGTCCGTGCGAGACCTCCCATCCGTCGGGGAGTCCGTCGCCATCTGTATCGGGCGAGAGAGGGTCTGTCCCCGCGATGTACTCGCCGAGATCTGGGAGTCCGTCGGAGTCGAAGTCTTCTGACCCGTCGCGCGAGAGCGACCCGAACGCGGCGTGCTCCCACTCGTCGGGTAGAGGGTCGCCGTCGGAGGAAAGCCCAAGGGGACGCTCCGTCGAGACCCTGATCGCGTCCGCATCGCCGCCTCCGTCCGAGAACGTCAGGCCGCGCATCCGCTGCGCGGTTCCGCGCATGGCGAGTCCCGTGTGCGCGACCGTGCCGTTGACGTATATGTCCCATGTGCGGCGGACGTAGTCGAGCCGCATGGTGACGCGCGTCCATTCGTCCTCGGGAATGAACACGGACCTGTTGGTATGGACGAGACCGCCGTCCGTCACCACAAGCGAGCAGCTTCCGTCCGCCGCGACGCCAAGCACGGAATCCGAGTCGGAGGCCATGCCCTGCATCCCGAGCCCGCGGACATGCATGTCGACCCATACTTCGTCCGCATCGACCGCGACGTCCCGGGCGACCTCAAGACTTCCGTCGTCGGTCCTTGCGACGGAAAGCGACGCAGTCCCGTCGAACGAGGCGCTCTCGACGACCGTCGCGGACGCAGGGCCCGAGACGCGCCACCCGTTCTGCCCCGCGAGGTCACCGGGGGTCACGCCGGGGCGCTCGAATCCCTCGAACCAGAGGAAGGGAGACGCCGTGCCGGGAGTGAGCGGATCCGACCCCCACGCGACCTCGAGTCCGTCAGGGACTCCGTCCCCGTCGGTGTCCGCGAGCAGCGGAGACGTGCCGTGCACGCGCGCCTCCATCGCGTCGGAAAGTCCGTCTCCGTCCGTGTCGCGCGTCGCGTCAGAGACGGCGTAGAGCCGGGCGCGGCCGTGCTGCGGGAGAAGGTCCGTCCACTCCGAGACGGGCGGATGCGCAGGCGCGCGCGCGACGTGGAGCCACGGGGAGTCAGCCGCCGCCGCGGCGTTCGTCGACTCAGCCGCGTAGACATCGTAGGCGTGTCCGCCCGATGCGACTGCGAGCGAGAGCGCGTCCTCCGGCTCGTCGGCGGAAAACGACGTGAAGCGCGGCAGGGGATGCGCGGACGCGTACGGGAGGCGTCCGAACAGCGAGAAGCCGAGCGGAGTGAGCGACGTGCGCATAAGCCACAGCGTGTCGCCGGGCGAGACCGTCATGAACGAGGGAAGACCGGTCGCGGGGTCGATCCACGAGGTTGCGGACCACACGGCGTTCGTCGCGCCGCCCGCCGGGCAGAGGGCGGTGAGCGTGTCGGAGAATTCGCCGCCGTCCCCCTCGAACGCGCCGGAGAGGAATCCGGCGGGGCCCGACTCCTCCATCGGCGCGAACGGCATCACGACCTCGGCGAGTCCGTTCGTCCCCGCGTCCACGCGGACGAGCCCCACGGCGTCGTCGGCAATGGCAATGTGCACAAGCAAAAACACTGCGAGCACAAGGCCCGCCGACACTCTAATAGCGCGACTTTCCATGTTTGTTACTTCTCCACAGATCAAACTATCACTTAGTTCCAACCTGTGAATCAAGTATAGCACATTCCCAAGCAGGGATGTCAAACTTTAAGTTTACGATTTCGTAAACTTCGCGAAGCCCTTCACTCGCGCTTCGGGAGCGTCACCGTAAAGACCGTGCCGCTGTCAGGCTTTGACATGCAGTCTATGTCGCCGCCATAGAAGGCAACAATGGCGCGGACGAGCGAAAGCCCAAGGCCAGAACCTGGTGTGCCGCGGCTGCGTTCCGCCCTGAAAAACCTGTCGTATATCTTTGGAATGTCCCCCTTCGCCATCCCAACACCGCTATCCGCCACTTTAAACACGACGTCGTCACGCGTCTCCGAAAGCAAGACCGCCACCTTCCCTCCCGGCGGCGTGAACTTGACCGCATTGTCAATGAGGTTACCCGCAAGCTGCTGGAGCTTGTGCCGGTGAGCTGCCAGGACAACTGGCGACGAAGGAGTTTCCAACGACAGCGAAACCCCCTTCATGTCCGCAACTGCCGAAAACAGTTCGACCGCCTCGGCAACTACGGCAGAGAAATCCTCCTCGCCAGGCGGAAGCTCGGCAACTCGCGCGTAGTTGTTCGTAATTTCGACATTTGCATTGACGATGGAGAGGATGCGCGAACATGATTCCGAAATGTCCGCCGCAGCGTCTTCGGCGCAGCCGTCTCCGCCAAGTATGCGCTGGGCCGCGTTGCTTATATGCGAGATTGGCGTACGAATGTCGTGGAGCACATTCCTGACGAGCAATCGGATTTCGTCGTTCAGCGTCTTAATGCGGCGCGAGAGACGCCAGAAGATGAAAATGCCGAAGGCCAAGGCGACCCCCTCGGCAACAGCCGTGCAGAGCGCGATGACGGCGTAGACGCGCAACGCCTCATTCAAGCGCTCTGGGCCAAGCGCGTCGGCGAGAATAAAGTACCCCGGTATCCCGGCGATCGCCGTGGTGACTACCATTGAGACGACAAGCAGCGGGATGCCAGCCGACTGCACGGCCCTGCTAACTGCGGACATCCTACTCAAGCGCATACCCAAGACCTCTCCTGTTGACGATCCTGTCCTCTTCGCCAGGGCCATTTAGCTTTTTCCTGATCGCGTATATCTTGGCCTCGACGACGTTCGTCTTGGCGCTGTCGAAGTCCCATACCTTGTCGAGTATGAAACCGGCCGACATCTTCCGCCCTGGATTGAGCATGAAGAGCTCAAGCAACTTGTACTCAAGCCCCGTGAGGTCGATCAGCCTTCCGTTCCTATGCACGACGCGGTTCTTCATGTCGAGCGAAATGTCCTTGAACACAAGCTTCTCGTCGTCGGCGCGGGAGATCCTGCGAGTGACGGCGTATATGCGCGCAACGAGCTCATCTATTGAAAACGGCTTTGGAAGGTAATCGTCGGCGCCAGCTGACAGACCCCTTACGCGCTCGTCAGTAGAGCCAAGCGCACTAAGGATGATGACGGGCGTCGAGATTCCCCTGCCGCGAATTTCCCGCAACACGTCCAGACCGTCGACGTCAGGCAACATTCTGTCGAGAATCGCAACATCGTATCCCCCGTTTGCGAGCATGTCTCGGCCCTCTGCTCCGGTCTTGGCGACATCACAGACAAAGCCTGCTTCGTCCAGCCCGCGCCGCACAATCCTCATGTGTTCAAAATCGTCTTCTATGACAAGAACCTTCATGG
>JAEEOY010000053.1 GCA_016284515.1 Kiritimatiellia bacterium
GACGCACTGCTCCTCCCAGATGTCGCGGAGGCGTCCGTACGCGAACACCAGCGCGCCGATGAGCGCGAAGAACGCGACGATTCCCGCGAGTGCGAGTACCCTGCGTCCGCTGTGCTTCGTCCTGAGCTTGTTCTCTTTCATCGTCAGTCGTGCCTTGCGGAGCCGAGTATGCGCTCGCACACTCCGGCGAAGGTCAGGCCCGTCTTCATTCCGGCCTTGGGGACGAGCGAATGCGAGGTGAAGCCAGGGGAGGTGTTGAGCTCCAGGACATAGCACCTGCCGAGCGGCGACACGCGGAAGTCCACACGCGTCACGCCGCGGCATCCGACGGCGTTGTACGCGTCCACGGCGATCTTCTGCAGCCTGCGCGACAGCTCGCCGTCCTCGAGGAACGGATACTGCGTCTCGTTCGACTCGTACTTCTCCTGGTAGCCGTACCATCCGCCCTTGGCGACGATCTCGATGACGGGCAGCGGCTCGCCGTCGATTACGCCGACTGTGAGCTCCCGCCCCGGGATGAACTCCTCGACGAGGATGGTCGGCTTGGCGTCGCCCGAAGCCCCCGCTCCGGAGCGGTTGATCGCCGCTAGCGCCGCGTCGAGCGCGCCTTTCCACTCCTCCGGACGCGACACCTTGGAGATTCCGACGGACGAGCCGTCGCACGGCGGCTTGACGACGACGGGAAGGGGAAGGGGGGACGTCTCCGTGTCGGGGTTCGCGAGCGACCATGCGGCCGTGGGGACGCCCTTCATCTCGAGGACCATCTTCGTCTTGACCTTGTCCATGGCTATCCGCGAGGACATGGCTCCGGGGCCGGTATAGGGGATCTTAAGCGCGTCGAGCGCGGACTGCACCCCGCCGTTCTCGCCCCATCCGCCGTGGAGCGCGATGTACGCCGCATCCACGTCCTTCGGCATCGCCGACAGGTCGTCCGCATCAAGGACAACCGGCACGACGTCGTACTTGCCCAGGCTCGCGAGCGCCTCCGCGATGTTTTTCCCGCTCTGCAGCGACACCTCGCGCTCGCTCGAGGTCCCGCCCATCAAAACTGCAATCTTTTTCATCTCCCATATTATAGCAAATTGCGCGCGCGGCGGGGCGGCGGCGCGCTTGATTTCGGCGCGGCCGTTTCGCTATAATATCCGCATGCTTGCCGAAGGGACAGTGATAGGCCCGTACCGCGTCGTGAGGCTGCTCGGGAAGGGCGGCATGGCCGAGGTGTACGAAGTCGAGAACGAGAGGCTTGGCGCGCGCTTCGCGCTCAAGGCGTTCACGCTCGACCACGGCGAAGTGGAGTTCCTTCGCAAGCGCTTCCGCGTGGAGGGACGACTCCTCGCGCGTCTTGCGCATCCGCGCATCGTGCGGGTCTACGACATGGACATCGATCCTGCGACGGGGCTCCTGTACTACGTCATGGACCTCGTGCTCGACCCGACGGGACGCCCCCGCACGCTCCGCGACGCGCTCGAGGCCGGGGAAGTCACCGAGGAGAAGGTCGCGCTGTGGTACGAGGACCTTCGCGAGGGCCTCGCGTACATCCACGGCGCTGGTGTGATACACCGCGACGTCACGCTGGAGAACGTGCTCATAGGGTCCGACGGACGCGCCGTCCTTTCCGACTTCGGCGTCTCGAAGATACTGCCGCACGACCTGCGCGCGGAGCTGAAGGAGACGATGAACACGCTCGTGCGCGGCGACAAGCCGATCATGGGCAAGCCGTTCTACCTCGCTCCGGAGCTGAAGGACGGGGCGGAGGAGTCGGCCGCGTCGGACTACTTCTCGCTTGGCGTCATGATCCTGCGGCTCCTCACTCAGGTGTGGTACATGCCGGGCGCGCAGCTCGACGACATGCTCATGCCGCTCGACCCGATGTGGCGGACGATCCTGCCACGGCTTTTGCGCGACAAGCCTGCGGAACGCGAATGCGTGCCGTGGCGCCAGGCGAAGTCCGCCTCGCCGATCCGCCTCCTCTCCGGCGAGGCGAACACGCAGGAGATATTCCTGCGCATAAGGTTTCCGCACTGGGTCATTGGGACGATCCTCTTCATCGCGGCTTGCACTTTCGTCGCGCTCACGATACTCGCGGCGCTGGAGCGCGGACGCTACAACGCCGCGCAGAGCGAGGTGGAGCGCCTCACGAGGATAATCATGGAGCTGAAGAAATGAGCGCCTTCCCCGAGACTTCCGCGACGCTTCTCGCCAAGCTCGCCGCGCAGGTGACCGGCGAGGACGAGGCGAACTGGGTCCGCTTCGCCGACCTCTACGTCCCCGCGATGCGCGACTTCGCGCGCTCGCGCGGGGACTGCGACGCTGACGACATAGTGCAGGAGGTGCTCGCAGGGCTCGTCGCGGTGTTCCGCGGGAACCGGTTCTCGGTCCGCGAGGGGAAGGGGAACTTTCGCGCGTACCTCGCGAAGATGATCCGCAGCAAGCTCTACATGGCCTACCGCCGCGAGAGGAGCCGCGGACTCGGGCGCACGGTTGAAATCGACGACGCGGAGCTGTCCGTCCCCGCCGATTCCGTGACGGCGGGGCTTGACGCGGAATGGGCCGCGGCGCGGCACCGCGCCGCTGTGGGGCACGTCCTCACGAAGACGCTCGTTTCCGACCTCAACAAGAACCTGTACCGCGCCTACGTCCTCGAGGAGCGTCCGATCGACGAGGTCGTGCGGCTCTTCGGCGTCACGCGCAACCAGGTGAGCCAGGCGAAGACGCGCATCGGACGCATGGTCGACGCGATAGAGGCCGAGTTCGGCGACTGATTTTTTTCGTTTCGCCGTGACATTTTCGCCGGCGGAGCGCATTATCCCGTATGATGAAACGGGATGTCCTAATAGTCGTGCTCTCGACCGCCGCATACGGGGCGGTGCTCGCCGCGTGGCGATCGCCGCTGATGGCGGCGTACGTCGCCGTCAAGCTGCCTGTCGTATTCGTCGCGACGACGCTGGTCGTCTCGGCGTTCTGCTGGGCGGCTGGACTCCTCTGCCGCGCGGGGCTTCGCTACCACGAGGTGCTCGGCGCGGTGTTCTCCGCGATGGCCGTCGCGGGCTTGATACTGCTCGCGCTCTCCCCAGTCGTGCTGTACTTCGTCTTCTCCGGCGCGCCCGACGCCGGGACTCGCGAGGAGATGCGCTTCGCCCACGCGACGATGATGATGGTCCACATACTCGTCCTTGCCTGCGCGGGCGCCACGGGCAATCTCGTCCTCTGCCGAGCGCTCCGGCGTCGCGTTCCGCCCGCGTGCCGCCTCGCGCCGATGGTCGCGCTCTGGATCGCGTCGTTCGCCGTCGTCGGATGCCAGCTCGGATGGATCATGCGTCCGCTCGTCGGCAGCCCGAACATCGCGGTGGAGTTCCTTCGATCCGATGCGCTCGACAGCAACTTCCTCGAATCGCTTTTCCGTCAGATAATCCCGCACATAATCAGCAAAGGAGCAGTCCCATGAGCCAAAGTCAGTCGCCAAGATTCAATGTATCGAGCCTTCTCTCCGATCCGGGCGGTTTCGCCGCGCGGCTGCGCGACTCGGAACGCTTCGCGCTTCCGGCGGTGTTCCTCGCGCTCGTCTCGCTCGTCGGCGCCGCGGTCTTCGGTTTCGCTGTCGGGTCTTTCGTCGACCTTCAGGTCGCGTTTGCCGATTCGGCGAAGATGGTCGGAGTCGTCGCGTTCTCATTTGCGCTGACATATCCGACGATGTACGTGTTCGCGTCGATTTCGGGGAGTATGCTGTCTCCGGCGCGGCTTCTCGGACTCGGGCTTGTCGCAACCGCCACGCTCGGATGCATCCTCGCGGCGCTCGCCCCGGTGCTCTGGCTGTTCTCGGTCTCGACCGAGACGGTGGGATTCATCGTTGTCTTCGCGGCTCTCCTTGCGGGAATCGGCGCATTCTTCGCCATTTCGGCGCTCGCCCGCGCGAGGCAGTCGGGTGTCGTCGCATCGACTGCCGGACTGTCGACGTGGTTCGTTGTCTTCGTGGTCGTCGCGCTTCAGACGGTCACGCTCGTGCGTCCGATGCTCGCTCCACTCGGCTCGTCGCGCGATCCGTCCGGAAAATGCTTCTTCCTCGGCCATTTCGCCCGCGTTGTCACGAACGAGTGACAATAGAGCCATTTGGCGAAGGCTTGGATTGACAGCCACGCGGCGCATTTGCCGCGGGATGGCAAAGGCGTAATTACCTAATATGAGGGTATTGATAATGGTCAAATTTGCAGCGCACTTGATTTCAGCGCGGCAGTTTCGCTATAATATGCCCAACGCTATTGAAAATGAGGAAAGTGACGAAAGCAGCGAAATGGGCGATAAAAGAACAACGCCAAAGGAGTGACTCCCCATTTGATCATGTTTTCCTGAACAGATTTAAAAGATGCAGGTTTAAAAGATTATGAAAGAAGTGGTAGCATGAACTGTCCAACTTGCGGGAAAGAGCTCTACGACAACGGCGAAGAGCGGTTTCGCTGTCCCTTTTGCGGGGCGGAAGTAGAAGGTTCCGGGGGCGCGGCAGAAGGAGGGCAAGAAGAATCGCTGGAGAAGCGTTGCCAAAGGCTGGAGCGCGAACTTGCGCGTATGAAGGTCAAGGCTGAAATAGAAGAGCAAAGCGCCACCGAGCATTTTTGGTTTAGGGGCGGCAATTGGTCCTCCATGCTCGACAGACAGGCCGCCCGCGAGGCATTGGAGCGTGGTGACATTGAATCGGCGAAAAAGCATTTGGCAGATGCGGAGAAGTCATTTAACATTGGCTGTTTGCTGTACATCGCCTTGATTGTCGTGATCCTCATCATTGCGGCATATACAAAATATTGCATCCCGGCATGTGCCCTGCGGTGATGGCGCCCGTTGCCCGGGAATCGGCGCATTCTTCGCCATTTCGGCGCTCGCTCGCGCGAGGCAGTCGGGTGTCAGGGGGTTGCGTCGCTCCGCTACGCAGGTGCAAATTATATGTACGATGCGCAGATGCATGGGAATTGCCGTATCCTTGCATAAATCGCTCGGTGCATCTTATCGTGGCGGGCAAACGGATTCCGCGGCGCATCCGCCGCGGATTTGGTATAATATGGCGCATAAAGGAGTATGGTTATGAATGCAAAGGCGTTTTCGTTTCTTGGTCTGGGGCTAGCGCTCGCGGGCTGCGCTTCCTTCGAGGACGAGCTGCCCGAGTCGTGCGTCGTCATAGAGGAGGTCAAGTCCACCCCGCCCAACAAGGTCGTGATTGACACGAAGATGGAGGTCCGAAGCTATCCGATCCTGGCGACCTTCGTTGAGAGGATGTCGAGTGCGAGCGAAGACACGAAGGGGTTCGGGGCATCAACGGTAAAGTCGGAAGTCGTTGCGAAAGAAAGCGATGAGGACCGGGAATGGAAGGAGTTCTTCTCCCGCTGCTGCGGTGCCACATGGCCTGTCGGATCGTCGTGCACCTATGTCAGGGCGATTGGCAAACTGCACGTGCGCAACACGCCGGAGAACCTCAAGCTCATTGACGAGTTCATGGACGAGCTCAAAGCGAGAAACCCTCTTCTCGAGGTGCAGGCGCGTTTCGTCAGGGTCGTGCAGAAGACCCTTGACGAAATCGGCGCGGAGCTGTTCCCCGGGAAGGCCGCCGGATATCGCTATGACCTTGCGGAGTTCGACGCCGTTCCCGCAGGCGAGCTGGAGCGTCGCCTTGCCTCTCGGCGCGATCTCGTGGAGAACAAGGTCTGCCGCGTGACGACGCGTCCAGGAGAGGAGGCCGTCTTCAAGAACGTCTCGGAGTACATCTATCCGACGGACTACGACGTGCAGATGAGTTCGTATGCGCCGAGCGGAAGCAACGACTGGGTGCGCACGGGAGAGCACGGGTTTGCCTCGGTCGAGCCGCAGTCATTCACAATGCGTGAAGTCGGCTCGATTCTTCAGGTGACGCCGACGATGACCGACGACGGACAGGTTGTAGACCTAGAGCTGAACGTCCAGGTCATTGCGCCGCCGGAATGGATGGACTACGGCATGCAGCTTCCTTCGGCATACGGCGGAACATATGCATTGCCGATGAAACAGCCGTTCTTTCCTGTAGTCTCGCCCGATGCGAAGCTGTCCGTCACGCCGGGCGAGACGGTCCTAGTCGGTTCTGGCGTTTCGCAGGGAAAGTCAGACGAGACTGATTTTGTATTCGTCCGCACACGTAAGCTTGACTACACCGGCCGCCCCGCAAAGTCGAAATAGCGGCAATCCTCCGCGGCGCATCTGCCGCGGATTTGGTATAATGC
>JAEEOY010000006.1 GCA_016284515.1 Kiritimatiellia bacterium
CGGGAAGCTCGTATTCAAGATGAGCGACAAGCCGGTGAAAACGCGCGGAGCGGAGGCTTCCGCCGCGCCATATTCAATGAGTCGGGAGGTGCATAAATGAAGCTGGCTACAATCGCGGTTGCGGCAGTGTTGTCAATAGTGGCTGTGGCCGATCCGCAGTCATCGCGCAAACCATCTTGCGGGACCGAGAAGCTCATTGAGCCGGCGGAGGCGGCGGTCGACGCAGTCATCGCCGCGTACTGGGATGATGGTCGGTCTGTCTTTCGCAAGCACAAGGGCAAAGACGAGGTGCTTGACTACTGGCTCTCTGCTCATGCGTTCGACATGCTGCTCGACGCGGCGGAGCGCTGGCGCAGGGGGGATGTCCTGGACAAGGCGCGTCGTTTCTTCGGTGGCTTCAAGAAGGTACACCCCGACTGGCGGCGCAACGACTATAACGACGATCTGCTGTGGTGGGTCATAGCCGACTGCCACGCGCACCATATACTGAAGGATAGCGCTGTGTTCAATGAAGCCCGCGAAATCATGGACTTCATAATGGACAGGCAGACGGATGGCGTGCTGGGTGGCGGCGTATGGTGGAAGAGCAGCGAACACAGGGGCAAGCACGCATGCAGTTGCTATCCGGCGGTGATTGCCGCGAATGAGCTATATCGCATCACCAATGACAGAAAGTATCTGGACTACGCTGTATTGGTGTACGAGTGGAGCCGCGAAAATCTGTTCGACAAGAACACCGGGCAAGTGTACGACATGAAAGGCGTCGCAGGCAATGTCGACAGGACGTGCTACACATACAATGTCGGAACATGCGTCGGCGCTGCGCTGCGGCTATACAAGTTCACCAGAAGGCACCAGTATCTCGACGACGCCATTCTAGCGGCAGGCTTTCTCATGGATTCCATGAGCACAGGTGATATGATGCGAGGGCGCGGGCAGGGCGACGGCGGCGCGTTCAACGGAATTGCCGCGAGGTATCTGGGCGAGCTCGCTAGGCTGCCTGAAGGTCGGCGCGTGGGAGAATATCTCAAGGTCAACGCGAGAGGCGCATGGTCGCACAGGCGCGCTTCGGATGGACTTGTCGGTCCGGATTGGGACAGGACGGCAGGCGACAACTTCGATATAGAGGCTCAGACTGCATGTTCAGCCGCCACACTCATGCTCGCTGCGCCCAAGGGAACCTTTGCGCCACCGCCCAGGGGCGCGGTCAAAATTATGACGTTCAACATAAGAAACTCCAATGACGATCGCGGCAGCGACAATGAATGGCCGAAACGTCGAGACGATATGGTGCGAATAATGAAAGATATCGACGCCGACGTGTTTGGACTGCAGGAGGTGCTGCCGGACCAAAGGGAGTTTCTTATGTCAAGATTCCCCGACTACGAATTCGTCGGCGAAGGGAGAGGCTCGGACAGGAAGAGCGACGAGTCTGCGTCCATTGCGTTTCGAAAGAGCCGCTTCAGGGCCCTGAACGCGGGAACATTCTGGCTTTCAGAGACGCCCGACGAGCCAGGGAAGAAGGGCTGGGGCGCGGCATGCCCGAGGGTTTGTTCCTATGCGGTGCTTGAGGACAAGACGACAAAGAAGCGTTTCACGTTCGCCAACACCCACACAGACCATGTATCGGAGGTTGCGCGCGAAAAGGGGATGCTGCTAATCATAGAGCGCATGAAGGAATTCGGCAAGGGTTCGCCCATCGTGTTTACAGGAGACCACAATTGCCGCGAGCAGGAGAAGCCCGCGCAGTCGGTGTCGAAGATATTGAAAAACGCAATGTACGTCTGTGACACGATTCCGCTCGGGCCGTGGCGGTCGTTCAATGGCTGGGAGTGGCGCGACAGGGAGTGTTCTTCGGCAGCGGCGATGAAAATGCCTGTGCATGTCAGGAATGCCAAGAAGGGGTCGCCTGACGCGGACAAGTCAAGGAACGGCGGGTTTGCCTGGGAAGACTGTGGCGGGCGTATTGACTACATCTATGTAACACCAGGCACTCGTGTGCTGGACTATCGGACTGTGTCGACGCCCAGACCTGGGACAAAGCGCTACACGTCAGACCACTTCCCAGTGACGGCTACAGTCGTCTTCAGGTGAATGTGGTTTGATCCACTTCGAACTTACATTTGAAATTGATTACAATACAACTCACCTTCTCCAAAGAAAAGGAAAGAACCATGAAACATATAGTGTTTACATTGGCGGCAAGTCTTGCAGTGACGACCCTTGCGGCGGAAAAGCACTGGTATCCGCAATCCGGCAGCACGGCATGGAGCGGCAGAAACTGGATCGGCATCGGCGGCGACTGTTTCGAAGACGGGGACAACGCCGTGTTCTCAGACTACTACGGAGATAAAACCGCCAGCGCGACTGTCGATACGGACGTCACGGCGGCGAAGATTTCCGCCTCCATCCCCACGACGATCTCCAAAGGCGAGGCAGCGACGACCAACTCATACACTTACTTTCGCTTCAAGATAGAGGGGCGCAAAGGCAATGACAACGGCATGGTCCAGATCGCCGAGCTGAAGCTCTACAGCGGCGACACGGACATAACACAAGAGAATATCCAGCGGTACTACGATTCATCTACAGTGAACGTGGACGGCGCAAAGTACCCTGATAATGAGGCGCCATACAAACTCGTCGATGGAAATAGTGACACAAAGTGGCTCGACAGGCGCCTCAAGGACGGCTCGTCGCCGGAGAGCCTCGACGCCGTGTGGCTTGCGGTCGGGTTCAGCGAGCCAAAGCAGGTCACGAAGTATGAATGGTTCACCGCTAACGATGCCGAGGCGAGAGACCCTGCCGCGTGGAGGTTGCAAGGCTCGAATGACAATCCGGATTCGTCTGGGGCAATATGGGTCGACTTGGACGTCCGCAGCGGATTCACGGCAACGTCGGAGAGAAAGGCGAGCGCTGGCAAATGGACGATAGACTACTCGCCGACGCTTTCGGCGGACGAAATCGAAGTTTCGGAAGGCACGACGCTTACGCTTGGCATGGCACCGGTGTCGTCTTTCGCCAAGACAGGCGCCGGGACGCTCGTCGCCTCGGCGGGCATTTCGAACGGAATCGACATGCAGGCGGGCGGACTCGACTTGGGCGGAAAAGAGATGAACGTGACGAAGGCGATTGTGAAGAAGGACGCATTCGTCGGGTTTTACAACGGATTGTTCAAAGATGCCAGCAGCAGCCAGTGGAAACTGAAGAACGACACGCCCGCAGAGTGGATAATCGGTTCAGGGGCGAAGTTCAGCGGCGTGAAGTGTCTTGTCCTAAGCCCGGAGTCCGCCGATCGCGCGTGTCGTCTTCTCATCAAGGACGGTGGACAGCTCGAAACTGGTTCGGAAGTCAGCTACATACAGAACCACGACCTTGGCAAGACGGTCATCGAGATAACAGGCGAAGGCTCCAAGTGGAACTCTGGTGGGGAGATTCGCATGATACCGTCGAACGACGGCGAGTGCGAAAACCCGCGCGCCGACCTGATCGTCAAAGATGGCGGCGAGTTGTATTCGAAAGTCCGCCTCTCGTGGGGACAAAGCGGCAATGATCATAAGGCGACAAACCCCGAAGGCTACATGCTCGTCTCGAACGCGACGGTGCGCGTCGACGACTGCATCGACTTTGGAATCAAGGCAAGCGATGCATGGAGCGGCGACTGGCTTTCTACCGGATCGTACAAGGCGGAGTTCATAGACGCGTACATATTGGCGCAGCGTATCTTCGTCGGACGCGAACGGGAGAACGTCGAAATCAAGTTCGACGGGGCGACGTTCGAATCGCGCGCCAACTCTTCGGACTTCCTCATGCAGGACAGGCGTGACGACGCGCCGTTCGTCGTCGAAGGCGACGGTCTGACCGTGGTCTGCAACCACAACACAGTCCTCAAAGGCCATTTGCGCGGCACGGGCGGCATCGTGAAGCAGGGCACCGACAAGATCGACATATACTACGACCAGTATTTCACCGGCGCGTTGCAGTGCGACTCCGGCACGATAAACGACACGTCGTCTTCGGGAATAACGTTTGCCGCCGGAGCGATCGTCATGAACGGCGGCACGATGAACCTCTCGTCCGCCACCTTCACGAACGAAACCATTTCGCTCTCGCTGAACGGCGGCACGATGCACGTCTTCGACAACGGCGCTGTCGAGACGAACACTCTGGGCGACGTGACGTTCGGTGCGGGCTTCGCGTTCAGGTTCGACGTCTCCTCCTCAGGTTCTGACGCATTCGCCGTCGCCACGGGATCGAACGTGACGGTGAACGCGACAGCTGAGAGTCCGTTCGTGTTCACCCCGAAGGTCCTTTCCGCACTCCCCGTGAACGAAGCCAGCAAGCTTGTCACAGGAACCGGTCTTTCCGCCTCAGATGCCGCGAAGTTCACATGCTCCGAGGAGGGATACATTATAGGGATAGACGAAGACGGCGACATAACGATAACCCATGAATCGGAAGACAGGGTGTACGGCGGCGGAACCGAGGGCGCGAACTGGTCCGACGCCGTGTGGGGCGAGAACGCCGACGAGACGTTCGTCTCGGGCGACAATGCGATTTTCACGAACGCGGCCGACACCGTGAAGCTGGACAAGGCTGTCACGGTAGGCACGCTCGCCGCACACGAAGACGCCAGAATCACGGCGGACGAATGGACCGATCCGACGCCCAAATACAAGAAGTTCCGTTTCCACATATCGAGGACGAAGTCGAATAACGACATGATGCAGCTGTCGGAAATCGAACTTTACAGCGGGTGGACCAAGATATCGCCTTCGTCCATCGAATACGATACGACGAGTTATAGCGGATACGAAAACTTCCCGTCCGGCGAGGCTCCCGGATACGCGGTGGACGGCTCCACTTCGACGAAGTGGCTCGACCGCCGCGGCGGCAACGGCAGGAGCGAGGAGGCGCGCGCCAACTGCTACATCGACATGGTCTACGAAGATGCGTTCGCGCTAACGCGCTACCGCTGGTACACGGCGAACGACGAGCAAGGCCGCGACCCGTACAGCTGGGAGGTTCTCGGATACGACGAGGACGCGGGTGCGTGGGTGACACTCGATGCGAAAGTGAACGAGAACACCACCGAAGTCCGCTGCGCGCTCGCAGGCACGTGGGAGATCGAATACGACGTCGACGAGCAGCCGAGCCTCAGGGTTTCGGAGGCGATCACTGTCGCAGAAGGCAAGACTCTCACGGTAGATGCTCCATTTGGCGGCAAGGTCGTTAAGAAAGGTGCGGGTACGCTCAAGGTCACGCAGCCGTTGGAGAAAGGACTTGTTCTGGAGGCGGGCGGTCTCGATCTGAGCGGCGGTTCGCTTGGCTTTTCAGCGGGCGATCTTTCTGCTGACGGCGTGATAGCGTACTACAACGGTACGTTCACGTATGCGGTCGACCCACTGGATCCGGGCCTCAACATGCCGCGCCTCTGGACCATAGGCGAGGGCGCGACCGTCTCAGGTCCGACGTATGCCTCGATCAACACGCCACAGGATGGCGAAGACTACGAGCTTCGTGTCGATGGCGGAAGGCTTGTCCTCGGCAGCGGCACATCCTGGATGCAGTCGAATTCAACCGGCAAATTCAAGCTGTCTGTCACGAATCGTGCCGAAGCGGCGTTCGCCGGCAATCTGTACTGCGTCGCCTCAAACGAGAAGGTTCTTGACTTGGCGCAGATCGATATTGACGTGAGAGACGGCGCCACGTTGTCTGTCGGCAGGAACTTCACGTTCGGACGTGAAAACACCAAGCACGCAAAGGTGCTCCAGGCGGCACTGAGTGTCGTCGGCGCATCGCTTTCAGTGGGCGAGGGATTGCACCTCGGTGAGGTCAATAATGATTCGGCATCGCGTGCTGGATGGTATCATCTCTACTTTGGCACGAATAGCGTAGTCACTGTGCGCGACCTGAAAGTCTGGGACGACCGAGACGAGACCACAGTCGTGTTCGACGGCGCCACGATCAAGTCAAGGGGCGAGCACACCGCGTTCATCTGTCGCAACGACATCTCGAGAGGTTCGTCGCCTTTCGAGATCGCAGCTGGAGGTCTGACGATTGCCAACGAGCATAACGTTGTCGTGGCAGACACACTGAAAGGAGCTGGTGCGCTAACCAAAACCGGAGGCGGACTGCTGAAGTTCAGCGCCGGCCAGGAGTTTACGGGCGCGTTTACCATTGCAGGACCGGTTGATTTCAATGGGCAGGCCTTTGCCTCGTCCGGCGTTGTGCTCGCTCCTGGCGGATCAATGGCTGTCACATATGGCGAGAACGGGTTTTCGGGCCTTTGCCCGGTCAAGGTCAGCGAGATAACTGCGACGGCCGACAACCCGTTCGTAGTCAGCGTCACATACGATGTAGACGTCGAGCATAACAAGTATTTCGACCTTTTCCCCGCACAGACAGGCTGGAACGACGCAGACCTCGCGAAGATATCCATAAACGGACTTGACCTCGAGGTCAGGAACGGGAAGCTCTACGGAATTGTCTCGCCAGTCGAACGGACGTGGAGCAACGCTTCTGGCGACACGCTGATGACGACATCTGACAACTGGACCGGCGGGGAAGGGCCCAAGGGCTTCGACAGCGTCTTATTCCCGCTTGCCGCAGGAGGAACTGCATCCAACGATTATGCGTCCCTCACCCTTTCGGGAGTGCGTTTCGCGGCGGGGGCCGGTGAGTTCGCGATAAGCGGAAATGGACTCGACGTCCGTGCTGTGACCAACAACTCGGCGAATGTGCAGAGGTTTGCCTGCGCAGTCAGGGACAGCGGTGCGACGCTCGGGCTTGGCGGCAGCGGCGACATTGCGTTCGTCGGCGGACTGACTACCGGCGCATCTACGGAAATCACCAAGGGCGGCGCAGGCACAGTCACAGTCGCCGGCAAGGGCCCTGGCGGAAGGCTTGTGCTCAATGAGGGTGGGTTCAGGCTGAAGGATTTGGACGACGGCGGGAAGACGAATCCATTTTCGACGGCATCGGACTCGCTCAGAATCGCCGGCACGCTCGATCTAGGCGGCGCGACGCAGACCGTCACGATGTCTTCGACAAGCGGCGAGACGTTCGCCCTCGACGGCTTCACGCTCACGAACGGCGTCGTCAAGATCGCCACCGGCAACCACTATTTCGCGCCGAACGGCAGCTTCACGCTGTGCGGAAGCGGAACGGAAGTGAGGATAGAAGGCACCGACGGTCCTGTCCTCAACTTCGCGCGCGGCGATTCGGAAGGGAAGATGCACGTGAAGATAGCAGACGGGGCGCGTCTCTACAGCCATTCGAGCCAGGAGAGCGTGTATGTCGCGAGCGGCTCCGGCGTGCGCGAAGTGACGATAGAACTCCAGAACGGCGGACGGTTCCATCCGGACAACTGCGACACCCAGTTTGGGCGCAGCGGCAACACGGCGCGCATGTTCGGCGACGGCGGCAAGGTTGACGTCAACAGGCACGACTTCTACCTTGTTGGCGACAGTGCCGGAGCGGTCGCGACGGTTAACATAACAAACGGCGAATTCAAGGCTGGGTACGTCCGCGCAGGAAGCGGCGGCTGGGCCAACGTACCCGCAGCATCGTCGGCGGTTTTCGAGCTTGTCGGCGGCAAACTCGACGCGAGAGGCATCATTGCTGGCAAGGTGAATAGCTTCAGGGCCATGCTTGATGGCGTTCGCATCGAGTGCGACCAGGATCAGGACGACTACTTCAAGATCGACGGCTACGTTGGCGGGGAGGTGCCGTTCATTCTTGGCGCGGGCGGGGTGAGCTTTGTCAACGACAAGCGCATAGGTGTTACGACTTCGCTTGCCGGCGCGGGCGGCATCACGGTCGAAAAGGGGACTCTCGCGGTGTCGGCCGACCAGAAGTACATGGGTGACACGGTCATCAAGAGCGGCGCAACTCTTTCCGCCACTGGCGTCACGTTCGCCGGCTCCATTTCACTCGAATCCGGCGCGTCCATAACGGTTCCGGAAATCGCGGAAGGCAAGAAGTTCGTCAGAATCGCCAAGGCCGCCGCTTTCGAAGGTGTCGACGAAACGGAGAAAGACGACGACGGCAATCACTTCTTTACGACGTTCGACGGATGGCTGTGCTACGGTCGCAGGCCCGGATTCTCCGTGAAAATAAGGTGAAACGGCATTTGGCCAGAAAAGACGGTAAGATGAAGACAGGAGTCGTTTTGGCTGGTGTTGTCGCCTTGTTCGCGAAAGCCGCAGTCGCGGCCGAATGTCCGCCAGGTTGCAGACCGTATTCGCGTCCGGCGGCCGAAAAGCGCACATTGCGCTCGGAAACCGTAGACAGGGCGGTTGCCGCAGTCGCAGCGAAAATAGGCGACCAGCGCATCAGGAAGATGTTCGAGGCATGCTACCCGAACACGCTTGACACGACGGTGAAGGGCAAAGGCTACGTCATCACCGGCGATATAGACGCCATGTGGCTCAGGGACTCGGGCCAGCAGGTATGGCCGTATCTCAGGTTCGCGAAGGACGACCCTGCCGTGCGGAATCTCGTCCGCGACCTGCTTGTGCGTCAGTTCGACTGCCTTTTGCACGACCCCTACGCCAACGCCTTCTACGACGACGAAAAGCGAGAGAGCCAATGGAAGAGCGACAAAACCGAAATGAAGCCGGGGGTGCACGAGCGCAAGTACGAGCTCGACTCCTTGTGCTATCCGCTGCGCCTTGCGCATGGCTATTGGAAGGCTACGGGCGACAAAACCCCCTTTGGCGACAGATGGCTCGATGCCGTCGGAACAGTCCTTGCGACGATGCGCGAGCAACAGCGGAAGGGCGGACAGAGGACGTCCTACCGCTTCGAACGCGAAAACGCGAAGGCGACCGACACCTTGACGAACGCCGGCTGGGGCCCGGAAGTAAAGCCCGTCGGACTGATAGCGAGCGCGTTCCGTCCTTCCGACGATTCGTGCACGTATCCGTTCCTCGTGCCGTCGAATTTCTTCGCCGCAGACGTCCTTGAGAAGACGGCGGAAGTCCTCGAGAGCGCGAACGGAGCGAAGCGCCTTGCGGACGAGTGCCGCGCCCTCGCCGGAGAAGTCCGCGAGGCGCTGCGCAGCCACGCCGTGGTCAAGACGGAGAAGTACGGCGAGATCTACGCGTTCGAGGTCGACGGACGCGGCGGGGCGCTTTTGATGGACGACGCCAACGCACCGTCCCTTCTTTCGCTTCCCTACCTGTGCGGCGTCGACAAGGACGATCCCGTGTATCTCAACACGAGGCGCTTCGTCCTGAGCCGCGACAACCCCTTCTGGTTCGAAGGCAAGGCGCTGAAGGGAATAGGCTCGCCCCACACGGAGAAGGGGCGCGTCTGGCCGATGTCGATCATAATGCGCGCGCTTACCGCCCAGACGTCCGGAGAGGCGAAAGAGTGCCTTTCGGCGCTCGCGAACTGCACCGCCGGAACCGGCTTCATGCACGAAGGCGTGGACGCGGACGATCCGGCGAAGTATTCGCGAAGCTGGTTCGCCTGGGCCAACACGTTGTTCGGGGAACTCGTCTGGAACATGGTGTCTCGCGGCGAGATAGAGCCGCCTCCGAACGATTTGTCCTCATGGGTGCGACCCGAAATCGGCACGGGCGGGAACGGGCATGCGTTTCCGGGCGCGGCATATCCGTTCGGATTGGTCCAGGCCGGACCCGACACCGGCTGCGACGGGTGGGGACATTGCTCGGGATACCGCTTCGAAGAGAAGGAAATCAAAGGCTTCTCGCAGACGCACCTCAGCGGCACGGGATGCACCGACCTCGGCGATTTCCTGTTCTTCCCGTATTGCGGCCCATCGCGCGAAGACGGTTTTTCGAGCGATTTTGACAAGGGTTCGGAAACGATGGAGCCCGGCTATTACGCGGTTGACCTCGGCAGGTCCAGGACGCGAGTGGAGGTTTCCGTAAGTCCGCACTGCGCGATATACCGCTTCACTTTTCTCGACGGAGGCGGCGCGAACATAATGTTCGACAACCAGTGGGCGATCGGCGATCCGGGCAGGGATCAGATGCACGACGTCAAGATCTCCGACGACGGCAGACGCAGATTCGAAGGCGAGAAGCGGCGCTGGGGATGGGTGCACAGGACTTTCGCATTCTCGCTTGAATTCGACAGGGACTGGTCCGGCTTTTCCGATCTGCCCGCCACCGGCGGCAGACGCGACGCGGGACGCCGCAATTTCCGGTTCGACATGAAGCGCGGCGAGACGCTGACCATGAAGATCGGCCTGTCTTCTGTCTCGCCCGGAAAGGCCCGCCGGAATCTCGACGCGGAAATCCCCGGCTGGGACTTCGCGAAGACGAAGGCGGACGCGAGGGCGGCGTGGAACGGGATGCTTTCGAAGATGACCGCCAAAGGCGGCGCGGCGGAACTCGAGACTTTCTACACCGCGCTGTACCATCTTTTCCTGCAGCCCGTGAACATGGCCGACGTCGACGGCGAGTATCGCGGCGACGAGGATATAGTCAAGAAGTCCCCCTGCGGCGAATACTACTCGACTTTCTCGTTCTGGGATACCTTCCGCGCGGCCAATCCGCTGTACACGATTCTCGTGCCGGAGAAGATAGCGCCGATGGTCGCGTCCTGCGTCGAGCACCAGAGCATCGCCGGATTCCTGCCGATCTGGGCGTTGTGGGGCAAGGACAACCAGTGCATGATCGGCACGCACTCGATTCCTCTGCTCGCCGACGCCTATTTCAAGGGACTTCTCGGCGGCAACGATCCGGAACGCGTTTACCGGGCCATACGCGCCACTCTGCGCGAGAACCACCCCCGCCGCCAGAAGGAGAACTGGGACGTGCTCGACAGATACGGATACTATCCATTCGACAAGATAAGGTCGGAATCCGTCTCGCGCCTGCTGGAATGCGCATACGACGACTGGTGCGCTGCGAAGATGGCGAAGGCGCTCGGACACGCGGATGACGCCAGGTTCTTCGCGAAGAGGGCGGGATACTGGAAAAACGTCATAGACCCTTCGACGGGATTCGCGCGCGGACGCGACTCGGCGGGCAACTGGCGCGAGCCGTTCAATCCGTTCGCGCTCGGACATGACGCAAGCCGCGAGAACGACTTCACGGAGGGCAACTCCTGGCAGTGGACGTGGCACGTGCTGCACGATCCGGAAGGGCTCGCCGCCGCGCTGGGCGGCAAGGCGAAGGCCGCCTCGAAGCTCGAAGCGCTCTTCGCACAGCCCGAAAAAGCGGAAGGCATGGGGTTCACTTCGGACGTGACGGGACTCATCGGACAGTACGCCCACGGCAACGAGCCAGGACACCATACGGCGTATCTGTTCAGGTATTTCGGCAAGGGCTGGCGCACGGAGGAGCTCGTGCGCGAGATCTGCGACAAGTTCTACAGGGCCGCCCCCGACGGGCTTTGCGGCAACGAGGACTGCGGACAGATGAGCGCATGGTACCTGCTTTCGGCGGCGGGATTCTATCCGCTGAACCCCGCGAGCGGCGAATACGTGCTCGGCGCTCCGCAGTTGCCGAAGGTGTCGTTCGATGTCGGGAACGGGAAGCGGTTCACCGTCTTGGCGAAGAACCTCTCGCGCGAAAACAAGTACGTGAAGTCCGT
>JAEEOY010000054.1 GCA_016284515.1 Kiritimatiellia bacterium
AGCTTCTCGACCAGACGGTCGCGAGGTGCGGCGAGAACGACGCGGTCGTCTATGCAGACCGCGACTACCGCCTCACGTGGTTCGAGTTCTCCGAGGAGGTCGACTACGTCGCGAAGGGGCTGATGGCGCTCGGCGTCAAGCGCGGCGAGAAGGTCGCGCTCTGGGCGACGAACGTCCCGCACTGGGTCGTGTTGATGTTCGCGACGGCGAAGATCGGCGCGATTCTCCTTCCGCTCAACATCAACTACAAGTCCGCCGAGATCGACTTCGCGCTGAAGCAGTCGGACGCGGAGAACCTGTTCGTCATCGACGGATACCGCGACTGCGACTACATCGAGGTCCTGAACTCGCTGATCCCCGAGCTCAAGGAGTGTCCGCGCGGCGCGCTCAAGAGCGCGAAGTATCCGCACCTGAAGCGGATGTTCTACCTCGGTCCGAAGAAGCACCGTGGCATGTACTCGCTCAACGAGGTCAAGTCCCTCGCGTGCGAGGTGACGCAGGAGGAGTACCTCGCGCGCCAGGCGACGGTCGACGTAAACGACGTCGTCAACATGCAGTACACGAGCGGCACGACGGGCTTCCCGAAGGGCGTGCAGCTCACGCACCGCAACATCGCGAACGACGGATTCTGGATCGGCGCGTGCCAGAACCTCTCCTCGCGCGACCGCGTGTGCATCCCCGTGCCGCTGTTCCACTGCTTCGGATGCGTCCTCGGCGTGATGAGCTGCGTCAACCACGGCTCGACGATGGTTTTCCTCGAGAAGTTCGATCCGCTGCTCGTCATGAAGTCGATCCAGCGCGAGAAGTGCACGGCGACGTACGGCGTCCCGACGATGTACATCGCGATGCTCGACCATCCGCGCTTCAAGGAGTTCGACTTCTCGTCCCTCAGGACCGGCATCATGTCCGGCTCCGCGTGCCCGGTGCACCGCATGCAGCAGGCGCAGGACAGGATGTTCATGAAGGAGATCACGAACCCGTACGGACTCACCGAGTCCGGCCCCGTGATGACGATGACGCGCTACTTCGAGCCGTCCATCGAGCGCAAGTGCCAGACCATCGGACAGGCGCTCCCCGGCGTCGAGGTCGCGATCATCGATCCCGAGACGCAGGAGCTCGCGCCGATCGGGCAGGACGGCGAGATATGCTGCCGCGGCTTCAACACGATGAAGGGCTACTACAAGATGCCCGAGCAGACGGCGAAGTGCATCGACGAGCGCGGCTGGCTCCACTCCGGCGACATCGGCAGGATGGACGCGGACGGATACTACTACATCACCGGACGCCTCAAGGACCTCATCATCCGCGGCGGAGAGAACATCTCGCCGAAGGAGGTCGAGGACTTCATCGGCACGATGCCGGGCGTGAAGGACGTTGCGGTAGTCGGCTGCCCCTCGAAGAAGTACGGCGAGCAGCCCGCGGCGTTCGTGATCCCCGCGGACGGCGTGACGCTCAAGGAAGAGGACGTCGCGGCGTTCTGCAAGGACAAGATCTCGTGGTTCAAGATCCCGAAGTACGTCCACTTCCTCGACGTCTTCCCGATGACCGCCTCGCAGAAGATACAGAAGTACAAGCTGCGCGAGATGGCGCATGAACTCTGGCCTGACGCCTGATGAGACGCTCTGCCGTATATTCGCATGAACAGCCCCAGCGATGCTTTCGCCGGGGCTGTTTATTAATGGGATGTTCGGCAATTTATGTATGGGATGCGATGGTTGCTCAAGATATGATACAATAAACGCGACAGGACGATGGGATGCAGGTGCATTGCGTTCGGACCTGAAGACGGAAAAAGCATTGAACGGGAAAAGCATGAAAAAGCATTTGATGACACTGGTGTTCTCCGCGGTTGCCGCGGTTGCGTTCGCTGTCAACTTCGACCTTGCCGGCACGTGGCGCCTCGAGAAGGCGTCCGAGCCCAACGTGGCGTGTCCGATCGCCGTGCCGGGAGGCGTCCATTCCGCGCTGCTGAAGGCGGGGCTCATGAAGGACGCGTTCTGGGGTCAGAACGAGAAGGACATGCAGTGGGTCGGGAAGAGCGACTGGAACATCTCGCGCGATTTCGACGTCGGCGCCGAATTCCTCGCGAAGAAGGAGATCGTCCTCCGTCTCGAGGACTGCGACTGCTTCTGCACGGTTTTCGTGAACGGACAGAAGGTCGGCGAGACGACGGACCGCTTCCAGCGCTACACGTTCGACGTGAAGCCGTTCCTGAAGGAAGGCAAGAACACGATCGTCGGCAAGTTCCGGAGCCCTGAGAACGAGGCCGACAAGCGCCGCGAGGCGAAGGGCAGGGCGTTTCCGATGTCCAACGTGATGTGGGCGGAGAACCAGGCGTTCGTGCGCAAGGCCGCGTGCCACGCCGGATGGGACTGGGGCCCAGCGGTGCAGGTGATCGGCTTCTGCGGGACGACCAAGCTCATCGCGACAGACGGTCCGCGCGTCGAGTACGTCTATTCGACGCAGGAGTTCAACGACGACTTCACGCACTGCACGCTCACGATGACGGCGGAGCTTTCCGACGGCAACAAGGTCGAGAAGAAGTTCGAGATCGACAATCCTCCGCTCTGGTGGCCGAACGGCGCGGGCGAGCAGAAGTTCTACACCGTCGGGTTCGAGGCGGCGGGTCAGATGATCGTCAGGAAGATCGGGCTCAGGAAGGTCGAGGTGCTGAACGAGAAGACGGTCAGTGCCTCTGGCAAGGATGAGCTTTCGCTCGTCTTCCGCGTCAACGGACGTCGCCTCTTCATGAAGGGCGCGAACTGGATTCCGTGCTCCGCCTACGAGAATGAGCAGACGCCGGACCGCTACGCGCAGCTCCTCGAAAGCGCGCGCCAGGCGAACATGAACATGATCCGCGTCTGGGGCGGCGGACAGTACGAGAAGGACTGCTTCTACAAACTCTGCGACGAGAAGGGCCTCCTCATTTGGCACGACATGATGTGCTCGTGCGCGGTATATCCGGGCGACGACGCGTTCCTCGGCGAGATCAGGGACGAGGTGACGCACCAGCTCAAGCGCCTCAGGGACCACGCGTCGATCGCGATGTGGTGCGGAGACAACGAGTGCCTCGGCGCAATCGGCTGGTTCGATGTTTCGAGGAAGGATCCCGACTTCTACCGCGGCGAGTGGATCAAGCGCTCGAAGCTTCAGGGAGACCTCGTCGCGAAGTACGATCCGCAGCGTACCTACTGGCCGTCCTCCCCGTGCTGCGGCCCCGGCGACTTCGGCGACGGATGGAAGGAGGACTCGAAGGGCGACATGCACAACTGGGACGTGTGGCACGAAAACCAGCCGTTCGTGAAGTACTACGAGTACCATCCGCGCTTCTGCTCGGAATTCGGCTTCCAGTCGTTCCCCTCGATGGAGATCGCCGAGACGTTCGCGTCGAAGGAGCAGATTCTCGCGCGCGGTCCGGACTTCGAGTGGCACCAGAAGAACCCTGGCGGCAACGAGCGCATCCGCAAGACGTTCGCGCGCTATTTCCGCGAGCCCAAGGACGTCCCCTCGGAACTGCTCCTCTCGCAGTTCCAGCAGGCGATGGCGATCCAGACCGCGGTCGACGCGTGGCGCGCGGAGCAGCCTCGCTGCATGGGCACGCTCATCTGGCAACTGAATGACAACTGGCCCGTCTCTTCTTGGAGCTCGATCGAGTACGGCGGCAAGTGGAAGCCGCTCCACTATCTCGCCAAGCGTTTCTTCGAGCCCGTGCACGTCACGCTCGCGCCCGACGGATCGATCAAGGTGATCAACGACACTGACAAGCCAGTTTCCGGCAAGGTCATCGCGGTGTGCTATTCGTTCGACGGCAGTATGTCAAAGACCTCCGTGGCCTCCGGGGTCACGGTGCCCGCATGCTCCGCCGTCACACTCGAAAAGATCGAGTTGCGGAAGAACTGGGTGCTCGAGCTCCGCTTCGGCGATTCCGTAAACTTCCCCGTGCGCGCGGCGTATAACGACGTCGAGCTTCCGAAGGCGAACGTCAAGGCGGAGATCGACGGCTTCAAGGTGACGCTCACGACTGACAAGCCCGCCTTCTGGGTGTGGATGAACGTTAAGGGCATCCGCGGCGAATTCGACGACAACGCCGTTACGCTCGTTCCGGGCGTGAAGCGCGTCTTCACGTTCGAGCCCGCCGACAAGGCGACGACCCCCGAGGCGTTCAAGGCCGCGTTCTCCGTCACTCATCTCGTGGAGATCACAAAGTAGCCTCGGCGACTTCCGCCGGCAAGGTCACTCGGGCGTCCGTTTCATGCGGGCGCCCGAAACGTTTTGTATTTGGTATAATATACAAAACCACATCTGGGAGAGGTGCAATGACAACACTGATTCTTGCGGCGGTCGCCGCATTTTCGTTTGGAGACATTGAGGTCGGCTGCGAGGAGCGAGGGGACTGGAAGGTCTCTCTCGCGCGCGAAGTCGCGGAAGACGGCGCGGAGGTCGCGAAGATAACGCTTGAGAGCCCGGAGGCGGCGGTTCCGCCGAAGACATGGCTCGCCGTGCAGGTTCCGCAGGCCGGGGCGGACTACGTCTGGAGCGTGAACGAGGACGACTGCGGGCTACGCGCCGACTGGGGTGCGTGGACGCATACCGAGGTCGCGCACGGAATGCCGGTGTTCGTGTACTTCGACGGAAACGACACGAGCCGTCTGGCCGTGGCCGCAGAAGAGTGCGCGAGGCGACTTTCGTACCTCGGCGGCATCCGCGAGGAAGGCGACCTCCTCAGCCTTCGCGTCGAGTGGTTCGTTGCGCCCGAGGCGCCGCTCTCGCGCTATGAGACGCGCGTCAGGTTTGACGCGCGGCAGAAGTACTTCGGCGACGCCGTGAGGGAGTCCGTCAGGTGGATTGAGAAGACAGCGGGCTACGCGCCGTGCGTCGCTCCCGCGGCGGCGTTCGATCCGCTCTACTCCAGCTGGTACAACTTCCACCAGGACGTCCACGACTGCGACATCGAGGCGGAACTCTCGATTGCGTCGAAGCTCGGGATGAAGACGTTCATCGTCGACGACGGATGGCAGACGGACGACACGAACCGCGGCTATGCATACTGCGGCGACTGGCAGGTCTCGAAGCGCCGCTTCCCCGACATGGCCGCGCACGTTAAGCGCGTGCAGGACATGGGCGTCAAGTACATGATGTGGTATTCGGTCCCGTTCGTCGGAACGAAAAGTGCCAACTACGAGCGCTTCCGCGGAAAGTATCTGGTAGACGTTGACGGCGGCATGGGGGCTGGTGTGCTCGATCCGCGCTTCCCCGAAGTGCGCCGATTCCTCGTTGACACGTACGTCAAGGCGGTGAAGGACTGGAACATCGACGGCTTCAAGCTCGACTTCATCGACGCGATGTACTTCCGTGGACAGGACCCCGCCGTTAAGGACGGCTACGCTGGACGCGACATCAAGTCACTTCCGCTCGCCGTCGACAGGCTCATGACCGAGGTCAAGGCGGCGCTCGAGTCCGTCAAGCCAGGCGTCCTCGTAGAGTTTCGCCAGAGCTACGTCGGCCCCGCGATACGCAAGTACGGCAACATGCTGCGCGTGGGGGACTGCCCCGGAAACATGCGCCGCAACCGCTTCGCGATGGCGAACCTGCGCCTCGCCTCGGGCGCGACGGCCGTCCACTCCGACATGCTGGAATGGAACTACGCCGACACTCCCGACCACGCCGCGCTGTACATCATCAACGCGATGTTCGGCGTCGTGCAGTACTCGATGATGCTCCGCGACGCCCCGAAGGAACACCTCGCGATGATTGAGAAGTGGATACGCTTTTCGCAGGATCACCGCGACACCCTGCAGAACGGCAGGTTCGTCCCCCATCATCCGGAGCTCCAGTATCCGTTGATCGAGGCGATCGGTAAGGACGAGACAGTTGTCGGACTCTACGACGACGGTCGCGTCGTTGACGTGCGCGAAGGGACGCGCACCTTCGTGATGAACGCCTCCGGCAAGGATTCGTTCGTTGTCCGCCGCGGCGGGAAGATTTTCGAGGTCGACTGCAAGTCGGGCGACTGGGTCGAAGTGAAGTAGTCAACGAGAAAGGAGTCTGAGGCAATGAAGAACGTACAGGACATAGTGGATCTCGCAAGCGCGTACTACGGAAGCGCCGTGCTCTTCGCGGCGATAGACTGCGATGTGTTCGCGCGTGTAGAGAAGGGCGAGTTCGCGGCAGATGTGCCGCGCGGAATGCGGCTTCTGCTCGACGCTTGCGTGGCCGAGGAGCTGCTGGAGAAGCGCGACGGAAAATACTTCAACACGCAGGCCGCGAAGGCGGCGCTCATCCCCGGCTCGCCTGCGGACCTCACGAAGGCAATCCGCTACAACCGCGACGTCTATCCGGCATGGGGCCGTCTCGCGGAACTCGCGAAGACTGGAAAGCCGGTGGAGCGTCCGGAAATCCATCTCGGCGAAGACGCCGCCCGCACGAAGGCGTTTGCGGCGTCCATGTTCGGACGCGCCATGGGCATCGGCAAGGGAATCGTCCCGATGCTGGAGATCCCTGCGGGCGCGCGCATCCTCGACCTTGCGGGCGGGCCTGGCGCGTACGCGATTCTCATGTGCCAGGCGAATCCGGGCGCGACGTGTGTAACTGTCGACCTGAAGGCGATATCCGCCGAGGCGGCGGGGTATGTCGCGAAGTTCGGTCTTTCGGACCGCATCGAGTGCCGCGCGGGCGACTACCACTCCGACGAATACGAAGCGGAGTCGTACGACGTCGTGACGATCTTCGGAGCGCTCCACCAGGAGAGTCCGGAGCAGATCGTCGACATCCTCCGCCGCGCGCGACGGGCGCTGAAGAAGGGCGGAAAGCTCTTCGTGCTCGACATGATGACGGACGCGACGCACACGGCGCCGAAGTTCTCCGCGCTCTTCGCCGTCAACATGGCGCTCACGACCGAGAACGGATGGGTCTTCTCCGACGAGGAGCTCAAGGGCTGGATGCGCGAAGCTGGCTTCGAGCCGAAGGAAACGCGCCAGGTTCCGCCTCCGATGCCCCACTGGCTCGTGGAGGCGTCGGCCCTCTAAGACG
Source organism: Kiritimatiellia bacterium (assembly GCA_016284515.1). Classification (GTDB taxonomy): domain Bacteria; phylum Verrucomicrobiota; class Kiritimatiellia; order RFP12; family UBA1067; genus UBA1067. The sequence goes on from JAEEOY010000054.1 coordinate 7,030, forward strand.
GTCCTCTAAAACAGAAAAACAGAAAGCCGGATGCTGTTGGCACCCGGCTTTCGTTTTCAACGGCAGTGGCGCGCGTTACGCCTTCGGCTGCTCGCCGACCTCGCTGCCTGTTCCACGGATCTTGATGTGGAGCTCGCGGAGCTGCTGCTCGGTCACGTAGTTGGGCGCGCCCATGAGGAGGTCCTGCGCCTTCTGGTTCATCGGGAAGGCGATCACCTCGCGGATGTTGGGCGTGTCGGTGAGGAGCATGACCATGCGGTCAACGCCAGGGGCGATTCCGCCGTGGGGCGGCGCGCCGAACTGGAACGCGCGGTGGAGCGCGCCGAACTTCTTCACGACGTCGTCCTTCGTGTAGCCCGCAATCTCGAACGCCTTGTACATCACCTCGACCTGGTGGTTGCGGATCGCGCCCGAGGAGAGCTCGATGCCGTTGCAGACGACGTCGTACTGGTAAGCCTCGATCGTCAGCGGGTCCTTGGTGTTGAGGGCCTCGAGCCCGCCCTGCGGCATCGAGAAGGGGTTGTGCGAGAAGATGATCTTGCCGGTCTCGGGATCCTTCTCGAAGAACGGGAAGTCGACGATCCAGCAGAACTTGTAGCACTTCTTCTCGCGGATGTCGTTCGTCATGTGGTCCGCGATGTCAGTACGGACGAGCCCCGAGAGCCTGTGGCACTCGTCGACGGGCGCGGCCATGAAGAAGAGCGCGTCGCCAGGCTCCATGCCGGAGATCTTCTTCATCTCCTCGAGCTGGTCGGCCGAGAGGAACTTCGCGATCGGTCCCTTGAGCTCGCCTTCCTTAGTCCAGGAGATGTAGCCGAGTCCCTTGCCTCCGTTCTCCTTGACGAACGCCTCGCGCTTGTCGAACCAGGTGCGGGTCTCGACTCCGACGATTCCCTTGACGAGAAGGCCTTTGACGAGTCCGCCGTTGGCGACGCACGCCGCAAACGCCTTGAAGTCGGCCTTCGCGAAGAAGTCGGACATGTTGATCCACTTGAGCGGGTTCCTGAGGTCGGGCTTGTCGGAGCCGTAGACCATCATCGCGTCGCGGTACTTGATGCGCGGCCAAGGCGCCGCGTTGCACTCCCACGTCGAGAACTTCTTGAACGTCGCGCTCACCACGTCCTCCACGACGGCGAATATCTCGTCCTGCGTGACGTAGCTCATCTCGATGTCCATCTGGTAGAACTCGCCCGGCGAGCGGTCCGCGCGCGCGGCTTCGTCGCGGAAGCACGGCGCGATCTGGAAGTACTTGTCGAAGCCCGAGACCATGAGGAGCTGCTTGAACATCTGCGGCGCCTGCGGAAGGGCGTAGAACATGCCGCGGTGGATGCGGCTCGGCACGAGGTAGTCGCGCGCGCCCTCGGGCGAGGAGGCAGTGAGGATCGGGGTCTGGAACTCGTTGAAGCCCTTGGCCCACATCTGCTCGCGCAGGAAGCGGATCACCTGCGACCTGAGGACTATGTTGTTGTGGAGCTTCTCGCGGCGGAGGTCGAGGAAGCGGTACTGGAGGCGCACGTCCTCCGACTCGTCGGCCTTCTCGTCCGGAATGTAGAGGGGCGTCACCTGCGAGGCGGACTCCATGACGAGCTCGTTCGCCTCAATCTCGATCTCGCCTGTCGGCAGGTCGGGGTTGATCGTGTCGGGCGTGCGGAGCTTCACCTCGCCCGTAACCGTGATGACGCTCTCGAGGTGCGCCTTCTCGACGAGGCCGAAGAAGCTGCGCGAGGGATGGACGACGATCTGCGTGAGGCCGTAGTGGTCGCGGAGGTCCACGAAGAGGATCCCGCCGTGGTCCCTGAGGCGGAACATCCAGCCGGAAAGTCTAACGGTCTTGCCCGCGTCGCTGGCGCGGAGCTCGTTGCAGGTATGGGTACGATACGGATGCATTATGTATTCTCCTGAAAATTGGCGAATATTATACCATATTTTGCGGTTGCTATGGGGCGAATGCATTTGGTAGAATATGCGCCCGAAATGTGTGCCAACCATAGCGAGATCGCCGCGATGCTGCAAGAGGAGGACCTTGAGGCCCTCATGAGGCGTGCCTACGAGGTCAAGACCGCGACCTGGGGACGCCGTGTCGCGCTACGCGGGCTTGTCGAATTCTCCAATATCTGCGCAAAAAACTGCCTTTACTGCGGAATCCGCCGCGGAAACTCAAAGGTTTCGCGTTACAGGATGGACGAATCTGAAATCGTCGATGCCGTCGCATGGGCGGCCGACAACCGCTACGGAAGCGTCGTTCTGCAGTCCGGCGAACTGGAGACGGAGGAGAACGCGGCCTTCATCGAGCGCGTCCTCAAGGCGATACGCGCCCGTCTTGGCGACGGACTCGGCATAACGCTTTCGGTGGGCGAGCAGAGCGAGGCGACCTACCGCCGCTGGCTCGACGCCGGCGCGAACCGGTATCTTCTGCGCATCGAGACCTCTAACCCCGAACTCTACGCACGGTTGCATCCGGCGGACCACTCGTGGAAGCGTCGCCTCGATTGTCTGCGCACGCTCTCGCGCGTCGGCTACATAGTCGGAACGGGCGTGATGATAGGACTCCCCGGCCAGACGATCGACGACCTCGCGCGGGACATCCGCTTCTTTATGGACGAAGGCGTCGACATGATCGGCATGGGTCCGTATCTTGTCCATCCCGACACGCCGCTCGCGGCAGATGCGCCGCGCTCGGAAAAGTCGCGGCTACTGGAACTAACGCTCAGGATGATCGCCGCGGCGCGGCTGATGATTCCGGACGCCAACATCGCGTCTACGACGGCCCTTCAGGCGATAGACCCCGAGGGTCGCGAGAAGGGGCTTCTCGCAGGCGCGAACGTCATAATGCCGAACGTGACGCCCGTAAAGTACAGGGGCGAATACATCCTCTATCCGGACAAACCGTGCACGGGCGAGAGCTCCGAGCTCTGCCGTGGATGCCTAGAGCGGCGGGTGAAGTCCGTCGGCGAGGAGATCGCCTGGGGCGAGAGGGGAGATCCGCTGCACTTCACGAGGAGGACGGCATGAGGGTCGCCGTCGGACTTTCCGGAGGCGTCGACTCGAGCGTCGCCGCGCTGCTCCTGAAGGAGCGCGGATTCGACGTCGTCGGGCTCACGATGAAGCTTTGGCGCGGCACATTTGCCGGCGGAACGCGCGATGCGTGCTATGGCCCCGGAGAGGCGGAGGACATCGAGCGCGCCGAGGCGCTTGCGAAGTCGCTCGGAATCGAATACCGCGTCATCGACTGCGCGGAGGCGTACGAAAAGGCGATCGTCGCGATGTTCCGCGACATATCGCTGAAGGGCGAGACGCCGAATCCGTGTGTGTTCTGCAACGCAGCTATGAAGTTCGGCCTCCTCCCGCGCCTTGCGCGCGAGGCGGGCGTTGAGTTCGACAGGTTCGCTACCGGGCACTACGCGCGCATCGTGCGCGTCGGCGGACGGTTCGCAGTCCGCCGCGCGGTGGACGAGAAGAAGGACCAGAGCTACTTCCTCTACAGGCTTTCGCAGGAGCAGCTCTCGCAGGTGGAGTTTCCGCTCGGGGGGATGACCAAGCGCGAGGTGCGCGCAATCGCCGCGGAACATTCGCTCGCCGCGGCGGACAAGGCGGACTCGCAGGATTTCTATTCGGGTGACAAAAACGAGCTTATCGGCGAAAAGCCGCGCGAGGGTAACATCGTCGACATGTCGGGACGTGTCCTCGGCAGGCACTGCGGATACTGGAACTACACTGTCGGACAGCGCAAGGGGCTCGGCGCGTTTGGCCCGAAGCCGCTCTACGTCGTCCGTCTCGACGCATGCCGCAACGAGGTAGTCCTTGGCACTCGCGAGGAGGCGCACTCGGCGGAGTTCCGCGTTGGGAACATGAACTGGATGGCGCTGGAGCCGACAAAGGGGAAGATCTCCGCGTGCGTGAAGATTCGCTCCACGGGCGCGCCGCTCGGTCCGGTGGAGTTCGAGGACGGACTTTGCCGCGCGCCTGGCGAGGGCCTTTTCGGCGTCGCGCCTGGCCAGTCGGCGGTCTTCTACGACGCCGACGGCACGATCCTCTGTGGCGGAGTCATTCGACGTGCTGACGCAGGCGCAACTGCATGAACGATCCTAGGGTTTTTGCCCGACGGGCGGTGCGCTCAACCGTCGAGCGCGAGTAGGCATCTGTCCAGTACAATAGGAATGCTTTTTTTTG
>JAEEOY010000055.1 GCA_016284515.1 Kiritimatiellia bacterium
CGAAGTGGCGGTCGATCGACGGATGCCCCAGGCGCTCGTCGTCGCAGATGTCCAGGAGCAGGGTCTTCACCTCGTCGCGGATGGAGCGGAGGCTGAGGGTGAACGCCGTCTTGTCGAGGACAGTCCGCCCGGATTCATCCTGCTTCGTCGGCAGCTTGCCGTTGACCACGGCCTTGAAGGCGTGCTGGAAGACCGATATGATGTCTCTGTCCGGCCCGCACAGGAAGTTGCGCTGGTTGACGAACTGGAAGCCGACGTTCGCCTCCATGCGGGCCAGGCCTTCGGCCTCCCTGCGCATCATAGCCTCGGAGTTGACGGACGAGAAGCGGCTGAAGACGTTCTTGAGCGCGCTTCCGCTGATCATGAAGCGCGTGTCCATGGCCCGGATGTCAGTTTCAAGGACGTCGTCCTTTCTCAGTCCGGCGGACTGGAGCAGGACCGTGCGCACCGCCTCGACGAGGTTGCCTACCTTTTCGCGCGCGCTCTTCACGCCAATCGCGCACTTGAAGCGCATCCAGCAGCTCGCCTCCTTGATCTTTCCCGTCGTGGAGGAGAGGAAATACGTCTTGTCCGCATTGAGATTCCTGAGCGTGTCAACGCTGACGTTGGGTGTGATGTTGATTGCCATGATCTGAGTTCCTTTCTGCGCTGAATACACACGACAACGGAAAAGGTTACAGCAAGTCTGCGCCGCAGAGAAACACATCTCCGCATTCCGACCAAATCCCCCGCCGCGCTTCTACTGCCGCGCGGACGGGGGCAAAATGTGGTATAATATCCCCCAATGGAAAAGACAGTGTATTTCGACAACAACGCGACCACGCGCGTGGCGCCGGAAGTTCGCGACGTGATGCTTCCGTTCCTCGATGACCTCTACGGGAACCCGAGCTCGATGCATGCGTTCGGCGGACGCGTCGCCAAATATGTAGACCGCGCACGCGAGGAAGTCGCACGATTCGTCAACTGCTCCCCCGAGGAAATCATCTTCACCTCCTGCGCGACGGAATCAGACAACACCGCGATACGCGGCACAGCGGACTGGTTCGGCAAGGACCTCAAGGTGATCACCACGGCCGTCGAGCATCCCGCCGTGCTCCAGCCCGTGAGGCGCCTCAAGGCGCAGGGATACGAGACCGTGGAGCTGCCTGTGAACGGCGTCGGACAGATCGACCTCGACCAGCTGCGCGCCGAACTCGCCTCCGCGAAGGGTCCGAAGCTCGTCTCCGCCATGTGGGCCAACAACGAGACCGGCACAGTCTTCCCGATCGCGAAAATCGCGGAAATATGCAGGGAATACGGCGCCGTTCTGCATACGGACGCCGTTCAGGCCGCCGGCAAGGCCAAGATCGACGTCAAGGCCGTTCCCGTCGACATGCTTTCCATCTCGGGACACAAGTTCCACGCCCCGAAGGGCATCGGCTTCATGTATGTGCGCAAGGGCACGAAGCTCAAGCCCTTCATGCTCGGCGGACACCAGGAGTCCGGACGCCGCGCCGGCACGGAGAACGTCCCGTACATCGTCGGACTCGCCAAGGCATGCGAACTCGCGCGCCTCGGCATGGCTGACGAGGAGAAGAAGCTCACCGCGCTCCGCGACAGGCTCGAGGCGGGAATCGTCGCGAAGTGTCCGAACGTGCGCGTCAACGGCGACAGGGAGAACCGCCTCCCGAACACGCTCAACGTCTCGTTCGAGTACATCGAGGGCGAGGCCATCGCCTACCACCTCAGCGACCTCGGCATCTGCATCTCCACCGGCTCAGCGTGCGCCTCCGGCTCGCTCGACCCCAGCCACGTAATCCGCGCGATGGGCGTCCCCTTCACCGCGGTCCACGGCTCGGTCCGTTTCTCGCTCTCGCGCTACAGCACGGACGAGGAAGTGGACTACGTGCTCGACAAGCTCCCTCCCGTCATCGCGAACCTGCGCGAGCTCTCGCCGTTCGGGCCCGACAAGGACGTGAGCACGTTTAAGTAAGGTTGAAAAGTCATGAGCTATGATTCACATGCCCCTCGCGCCCCCCATGCCATTAGCGTCGTGCTATTGACGGCGCTTGCTTTCGCCGCGGTGCTTTCGGGGTGCCGCAGGGAGGACGTGCGCGAGTTCACCGTGGAGATTCCGGGCCTCACGCAGGAAAACAAGCAGAAGGTCGTGGACGCGTTCACGCTCCGCAAGCCTGGCCAGACCCCTCACGTCTATGACGGAATCCGCCCCGACACCTTCGTCTTCGACTTCGACAAGAAGACCCTCACGATGAAATACGACTCGATGAAGATCGCGAAGACGAACATCCGCATGCTCATCGAGTCGGCCGGCGTCGAGGTGCACTTCCCGTCCAACACCACTGGCGTCGCAGGATACATCGACTACAAGCCCGCGTCGGCCGACTGACGAAATGGACGCCAAGACGAAGTCCGTCCTCCGCCGCTGCGCCGAGCAGTACGAGACGCGCTCCTTCATGTACGACGGCACGGGCGATCCGTCGCAGTTCATGCACTCCGTCGAAGGCGACGCAAACCGCGAGGCGACGGCGTTCGTCGCCTCAGCGCTCAGCTTCGGCAGCCGCGCGCAGTTTCTCCCGAAAATCCAGTGGATCGTCGACCGCGCGGGACGCGACGTCGACGGATGGATCCGCACCGGCGCGTTCGAGGGCGATTTCCGTCCGGACGACGCACGCTGCTTCTACAGGTTCTTCACCTACGCGACGATGAACTCCTTTTTCCGCGCATACCGCGGCATAATGGAGGAGCACGGGACGCTCGGCGGATTCGTCAAATCAGCGGCCGGCGGAGACGCCGTGAAGGCCGTCGAGGCGATATGCGCGAAATTCCGCGAAGCGGGGTCTGAAGCCGTTATCCCGAAGGACCACAAGTCGGCGTGCAAGCGCGTGTGCATGTTCCTCAGGTGGATGGTGCGCAGCGGCTCGCCCGTCGACCTCGGACTCTGGTCCGGCTTCATCGACCGCCGCACACTCGTCATCCCGCTAGACACGCACGTTCTCCAGGAGGCGAAGAAACTGGGCCTAGTGAAGAGCGCCTGCGCCTCGATGTGCGCCGCGAAACGGCTAACCGCCGCGCTTGCCGAGGTGTTTCCCGACGATCCGGCGCGCGGAGACTTCTCCCTCTTCGGCGCCGGAGTGGACGAATCACGCTGAGCCTGGCTCGGCTGACGCTATTCGAACTGGTTGTATTCCTCGGGGAACCAGGTGCGGTAGTAGTTGTCCTGGCGCCAAAGGTTTCCGGCCGAGGCGTAGTCGCAGAACCTGACCTGCGTCCAGTGCTCGCCTTCCGGATTCGCATGGTGCTGGCCGAGCGGCAGGACGGCCGAGAACGTCATCCAGATGTCGTCGGACGGAACGCGCACCGCCGCGAAGCCGCCCATCTTCTGTCCGTCCTTTATCCCGCTCCTCAGCGGCTCGGACAAGTCCCCGTCAGCGAAGCGGCTGTCGCGCGCGAGCAGCACTGGGCCGCGCGTGAACGCGACGGCGTGGTCTAGCCTGTGCGCGACGACGGGCATGTCGAAGGCGATCTCCACGATGTCACCGAGCTCCCAGTCGCGCGAGACGGAGAAGTAGGAGCCCGCCTTCACCCCAGGCTGGGCCTGTCCGTTAACCTTGACCTCGGTCGCGGCGCTCCATGCGGGGATGCGCAGGCGGAGGGTGAGCGGACCTTCCGTATGGCTCACGATGCGCGCGGTGTTCTCGCGCGGATACAGCGAGTACATGTCGAAGCCCTTAACGAGCGCGGATGCGTAGAAGTTGAACGTCGCCGTCTTCCCGTCGTTGCGGCAGAGCTCGCGCAGGAAGCAGAGGAATCCGCGCGGACCGTTCGCCGTGCAGCAGTCGGTGTGCATGAAGCAGTGGTTCATGCCGTGCCAGCGGTTTCCGGAGAGCGGCGTATACGCGGCGAACTCGCCGCCGTCCGGACGGAGAGCGCCAAGATAGACGTTGTAGAAGGTGCGCTCGATCTGGTCGGCCCACTTCGGGTCGTCCGTCGCGCAGAGGAGCTTCTCGCAGAAGCGCATCCACGTCGTCGTCACGCACGTTTCCTGGAGCCTCCAGTACGGAAGGTGCTGCTTTCTCGCCCCGTGGAACCACGCCTCGGAGCACGCGCAGCCCCCCGCGAGGTTGATCTCCTCCTTCACGATGTCCTCCGCCGTCTTCACTGCCGCGTCTAGGAGTTCCTTCCGCCCCGTTGCCTCGTAGTACTCGATCAGACCCTGGTAGCAGCTCATCATCTCGTACGCCTTCGAGCGCCCGTACTTGCACACGTACGCCCACCCGGCCTTGGTGTCGTACCCGGGCTCGTCGCGGTCCGCGACCGAGACGCCCTTCTCGGCGAGGTCGAGGAGGCGCGGACCCTTCTCCGGCTTCGTCATGCCGTCGACGATGTACGACGCGAAGTCGAGGTACTTCTTCTCGTTCGTGCGCTTGTAGAGCCACATCACGGGCTCGAGGATGGACGAGCTCGCGTAGCCGGACCAGTTGCCGGTCTGCCACAGCTCGCGTCCGCGCCTTCCGCCAGGGCCTATCTCGGCTATGACGTAGTCGCAGAGCCTCTTCGCGGCCTCCAGCGCCGCATCCGCCTCAACTTTGCACTTTTCACCTTCACCTTTCAACTTCCAGTCGTAGTAGTGGAGAAGCCCCATCATCGTGTACTTCATGCCCCACACGTCCCAGCCCTCGCCGCACCTCAGCTCGTCGGGATAGTTGCCGATATAGCCGTTCTCCTCCTGCGAGGCGAGCATGCGGCCCATTCCACGCTCTATGCTCGCGGAAAGTCCGCTCCCCGCTCCGCGTTCACCGCTCCCCAGATACTCCGCGTACGGAACGGCGGAATGCATCCACTTGCCCCAGAACTCCGTCTGCCACCAGCCCTTGGTCTCCGTCTTCTCCAGGAAGGGAGCCGTGATGTAGTCGGGGTCCGTCCCCGCTACGTGTGCACGCACCATGCGCTCGAGGCGCACGCCGAGCGGTCCTTTGAGACGGACCTCCCCGATGTTGTCGAGCGAATCAACGGCGGCCGCGGATGAAACGACGACTGCGGCGCCCAACGCCGCGATGCATACAGTTCTGTTCAAGGTCACACCTCCTTTTGCCTCAAGCCTTCAAGCGGGTATTATACCAAATAATCGGCGGGTCCAACGGAGGATGGTCGCGAGGTTCACGAGCCCGCATCCGCGGCGGACGTCACTTCGGGCGGACGGCGCGGGTGACGCATTCCCAAGTGACGGGCGTGCGAGAATGCCGCGCAGAAGGGCCGCCGAGATAAAGCCCCGACGCCTTGTTCCTGAACGTAAAGCCGCCCTTCACTTCCGCGATCTCCCAAAGTCCGTCGCCAGCCCTGTCCTGTCCGAACGCGTACTTTCCGTTCGCCCTGCACGTTCCCTCGATCAGGCTGCGTCCGTCCGGGTGCGCACAGAGCGAATCGCCGTTGCCCCAGTCGAGTCCGCTCGTCCTCAGCTCGCACGACATGTCGTAGCACCTGAGCTGCCAGTACGTCTTCCCGTCCACCTCGTGCGGTATGCCCCTGAAGAGCGCGGCGAACTCGGCGTTGCGCCCCACCGGCTTGCGCTCCCCGTAAGAGAAGTCCCACGAGCCGTTCCTCTCCGCCGTGATGTGCAGCTCGTCGCCGCCTGTGGACATCCTGAAGAAGCGCGTCCTCAGATGACGGACGTATTTGAGAGGAACCTCCGAGCCGTCGAGCGGCTTCGCCACGCCCCTGTCGCGAGCTGCCGGCTTCGCCGGCTTCTCGCGGCCCCACCGCGCGTAGAGGTCGAAGAACGCCTTCGGGCTGCACTCGGGGTTTCCGTCGAACGGAACCACGATCTTTCCGTCCTTCAGCCAGTCGTCGATCTTGAAGAGCAGGTTGATGTCGCCGCAGATCGTCGAGACGTTTCCGAGCCGCTCGATCGTCTTGAGGTACGCGTCGCCCCACTTCGAGGTCGAGGCCGTTCCCCACGTGCCGTAGTTCGCCTTCACCTCCTTGCCGAACTCGTTGAGCTTGCCCTTCCCTGGACGCTCAGGGCTCCAGTCGCACTCTGTGACGACGCAGGGGTAGTCCTTCACGACGGGCACGCTTCGGACGAAGTGCGTGTAGAAGCGGTCAGGGTCCGCGTTCTCGTCCGACTGCGCGTACCATCCGGGGTACACGTGCACCGCGTAGCCGTAGTTCTTCAGCGGATCCTTCATCGGGTGCTCGGCGAAGTCGCGGAAGTTCGACTGGTATCCCGCGCCCGGAACGAGAACGACGCCCTTGAAGCCCTTGCGCCTCACCATGTCGAGCATCTTCTGGCAGTATTCCGGAAGCGCCGCGGACGACTTCTCGCCGTCCTTCGTGAGAACGGACGTCGGCTCGTTCTGGAGCTCCAAGAGGACCTGCCCGGACATCGCCTGGATGCTCTTGTTCGCGGCGATGACGGACCACTCCTCGATGATGTGGCGGTGGTAGTCGCTCCCCACGCGCACCTCGCCGGGCGAACAGTAGCACGGACGTATCACGACGTAGAGTCCGCGCTTCACCGCGTTCTCCGTGACCGGCACGAGGATCTTCTCGACGTACCGCTCGAACCGCGCGCGGTCGAACGCATAGAAGTACGGCGCGTCCTTCGACGGCTTCTTCTTGTCGTCGGAGCACCAGTAGCCGTCGTCGGTGATGCGGAGCATGTTCGCGTAGAGTCCCTGCTTGCGCTCCATCAGCGCAGCGCACAGCTTGTCGAAGTACTCGACACACCTCTCCACCGCCGCGTCGTCGTGTCCCCATCCCCAGCGGTTGCCGCAGAAGTACGGATGGAACGGATGCATCGCGCCCGCGAGCCGCACGCAGTTGCCCTTCGGGTCGACGAGGTGCCGCCCAGACACGCGTATCGGCGGTGCGCTCTGCGCGGCGGCGCAGAGCGCGGCCGCCGCGAGGGCGAGTGAGATGACTGTCCTTTTCATTCCGTTTCTCCGCGGCAGATGTGCCGCGTCAGCGCAGGCGGATGCCGAGTCCTATCGCGGCAACCTTTCCGACGAGGCTCACCGTCCCGTCCTGGTTCTCCACGAGCCTGAGCGAGGAGAGACGCCTGCTCGACCTCACCTTGCGCGGCCAGTTCTCGATGGAGTCGGCCGTGAGGAACACGACATCGCCTCCGGGCGCGGACCTGTCGAAGCAAGAGATGTCGATCGTCGCGCCCTCTGCGAAGGTGACGCTTCCTTCGACGACAAGCCCGGGCTCGATCGAGCCCTCGACCACGATGTTTGCCGTGCCGATCGTGCCGGAGCCCTTCACCGTGTCAAACGTCCACGTTCCGCCGCCGAAGTCGAGCGTCGCGCCATCCTCGAGAAGGACGTCGGACGGGATGTTTTCAACATCGGCGGGAGTGGTCCACTTCACATAGAGGTATTCGCGCACAGCGGCGATCTCCTCGTCCGTGAGCCTGCGATTGAAGATCATCGACTCTCCAACGAAGCCCGAGGATCCACAGAAGTTCTCTCCGCGCATTCCGAGATACACCCTGCGCTTGCCCTCGTTGTGCGTGCACTGCCCTAGGCTGTCGTACACGAGTCCGGCAGAAGTTACCATTGCCATGTTTCCGTCGCCGCCGGTGTAGGCCCCGAAGCCAGAAGCGGATGTCCCGTCCGCCGCAAGGCCCCAGATGTATGCCCTGTCACGCGTATTCTGGAGGTCTCCCATAGCGAAGAACTCGGGCACGCCGTTCGTGACAGCGTCAACCATTAGACGGCCGTTGCTCCAGCCAGGCCACTGCGCTATGCCTACGACTCCCCTCACATCATAGTTCACCCCGCTCTGCACCTCGATGCCGAAGACCTGCTCCTCACCTCCGGCATGACGCTCTAGAACGCTGAACATCGTGAATCCTTCCGAACCGAAGTCGTAGAGTTCCCCGGACATTAGTCCAAACTCGTCGTCGGAATGGCTGAGCACGAGACGGGAGGCAATCCGATCTGGAGCACCGTAGGACGGGAGGCTGTTCTCGTTGTACGGAACGAGATCGAGATCGCTTCCCCCTGTTCCCCTGTTCTTCATTCCGATGACCTTGCCGCCGTCATTGACGGTGACGGTCGCGACATCGTCGGGGTCGTACCACGCGACTGCAGTCTTGACCACGTCGGGAACAGCCACGTTGCCGCGGAGAACCTGCGCACTGCCAGAGCCGCCATAAAGCACCACGCTCTTGACCGTCATGCCGGACATGTCAGGATGCACGCAGTCAAGCGGCACCAGGGCGTCAGAGTCCGCCGTAGGCAGGATGCCGTCCAGTGTCTCTTCTATCGCCGTAACTTCCGCGCCGTTCTCGTCGAAGTACTTGATCGTCGAGCGCCAGTTGGAGGGATTGGACGCATTGCCGTCTCCCGTCGCGTTTGTCCAGAGCGACTTGACTACCTTTTTCGTCACAATGACGATCGTCGAGCCGTTGAGGTTGAGCGTCGCCCCGTCCGCGACCTGCGTGCCTTCGCAGTAGATGGTCTGGTTGGCCGGGAGCTTGAGCGTGCCGGCCTCTACGATGATCTTTCCGCGAACATTCCAGTCGCAGTGGAT
>JAEEOY010000056.1 GCA_016284515.1 Kiritimatiellia bacterium
GAGTACTACATACACATCTCCACCGGCTCGCACGTGGAGCAGATATGCCTCTTCCTCCTGGTGGAATCGCACCACCTCTCCGCGAAGATAGTGCAGACGACGCCGAAGGAGGGACATGTTCGCCACTCGAAGGACTCCAAGGGGACGTGCAACATCATCGACCTGGACCTTTCCAAGTACGACAAGCTCGCGAAGCGCTTCGAAGTGGAACGCCAGGACGACCTCTCGCTCCTCAAGCAGGGCATCGACACGAAAAACGCCGCGTTCAACAAGCTCATCGAGACGATCGAGCGCGTGGCGGTGCGCTCGTCCGACCCAATCCTGCTCACTGGTCCGACCGGCGCGGGGAAGAGCCGCCTCGCGCGCCAGATCTACCTGCTCAAGCAGCAGTCGGGCAAGGTCAAGGGCGGATTCGTCGCCGTCAACTGCGCGACGCTCGGAGGCGACCTCGCGAAGTCTGCCCTGTTCGGACACAAGAAGGGCTCCTTCTCCGGCGCGGGCGCGGACCACGCGGGCTTCCTCAAGGAGGCGGACGGCGGAATCATCTTCCTCGACGAGATCGGCGAACTCCCGATGGAGGCTCAGGCGATGCTCCTCAAGGCCGCGGAGGAGAAGACGTTCCGACCCCTCGGCGCGTCAAAGGACGAGCACAGCGACTTCCAGCTCATCTGCGGCACGAACCGAGACCTGAGCGATCCCGCGAAGTTCCGCCCCGACCTCCTCGCCCGAATCAACCTGTGGAGCTTCCGCATGCCGGGGCTCGCGGAACGCCGCGAGGACATCGAGCCGAACCTCGACCACGAACTGATGGAGCAGTCCAAGAAGTCAGGCAAGCACTTCGCCCTCAGCAGGGAGGCTCGCGCCAGGTTCCTGGAATTCGCGCTCGACCCGTCCAACGAATGGCGCGGCAACCTGCGCGACCTCAACGCCATGGTGACGCGCCTCTCTACGCTTGCCGAGGGCGGACGCATCTCGCTGCAGGACGTCGAGGAGGAAATCGAGCGCTGCCGCGCCTCGCGCGGCGAATGCGCCGCGGACGGGACCGACGCCGGCGGGGACACGCTCGCGACGCTCCTCGGTGCGGACTATGCGGAGAAGTTCGATGACTTCGACCTGGCGCAGCTCCGGCACGTCGTAGCCGTGTGCCGCGCGTCGGAGTCCGCCGCCGCGGCCGCGAAGAAGCTGTTCTCGGTTTCGCGCGCGGCGAAGAAGTCGGCGAACGACTCGGACCGCCTCACGAAGTATCTCGCGAGATTCGGCCTGAAGTTCAAGTCGCTCTGACGGGCTACTCGTCCAGCTTGCCCTTGTAGGCGACGCGGCGGACCTTTCCGATCGACGTGCGCTCCAGTGGCTCCTTCCAGACGACGACCTTGCGGACGCGCTTGTAGTCGGCGAGCTCCGCGCTGCGCTCCTGCGTGTGCTTTATCGCGGCCTTCTCGACCTCAGCCCAGTCCGGCAGCTTCCCGCCGTTCTGCTCCTTGAACCAGTCCTCGCTGGGATACACTATCGCGCCGACCTTCTCGCCCGGATCGCCGCCCATAGTGTAGCCGACTACGACGACGTCCTGGATCGCGGGATCCTTGCCGATGACGTTCTCGACCTCTTCCGGATAGATGTTCTTGCCCTCGCGGTTGACGATGAGCGCCTTCTTCCTGCCGCGGATCGTGATGAGCCCGTCCTCGTCGATGGACGCAAGGTCGCCCGTAGCGAACCAATCGCCGTCGAACGCCTCCTTTGTCGCCTTCTCGTTGTGGAAGTAGCCCTTCATGACGATCGGCCCCTTGACCTGGAGCTCTCCGACGCCGGCCTCGTTCCGGTCCGCAAGCCTCACCTCGACGCCCTCGCACGGCTTTCCGATCGTGCCGATCTTCGCGCAGTCGGAGCTCGTGACGGACACGACGGGCGCGCACTCGGTGAGTCCGTACCCCTCGACGAAGTTGACGTGCAGCTTGCGGAAGCACTCCAGCACGTGCTTCGGGCACGGCGCGCCGCCCGTAATCATGTAGCGGAGCCTTCCGCCGAGCTTGAGGAGCACCATGTGCATCACAGGGCCCCTTATGCCGATCGCCAGCAGCGTGCGCGCGATCTTCGAGGACTGCAGCCCCTCCTGGATCTTGTCGTAGAGCTTCTCACACAGAAGCGGCACCGCGCAGAGCACGGACGGCTTCAGGAGCTGCATGTCGCGCGCGACGGTCCTGAGAGACTCGACGAACTGCATCTCGCATCCGACGAAGAGCGGACCCAGGAAGTTCGCGGTAAAGCTGAACGCATGGAAAAGCGGCAACACGGTGAAGAAGCTGTCGTCTTCCCCGACGTTCGCGTGGAACGTCTTGAACGCGCCGTCGATGTCAGAGACGAAGTTCCTGTGCGTGAGCATCGCGCCCTTCGGCTTGCCGGTCGTTCCTGAAGTGTAGATGATCGAGGCAACGTCGTCTTCCTTCGCGACGTTCGCGTCGTACCACGCGCCGCCACCAGAGACGCGCAGCTTGTCGAAACCGACGACCTTCGCCTTGCCGATGGACTGCCCCTCGTTGATGACGCCGTCAACGCAGACTACGCCGCGCAGCTTGGGAAGCCTCGAGGCGATGTTCATCATCATCTTGAGATGGTGCACGTCGGTCGTAACGACGACAGCCTCGGAATCGGCGAGTATGTACTCCACCTCCGCGTCGTGCAGCTTCGGGTCCAGCGGCACCACAGAGACCCCCGCGCCCGACTGGGCGAGGTATGCCTCAAGCCACGTGGGAGAGTTGCCGAGGATGATGGCGACGTTCTCCTCGCGAGGCTTCAGGCCGAAGCGCGTGCCGTACCCTTCGGCCACGTCGCGCACGCGCGCGAGGTATTCGCGCCAGCTGCGATGCATCCAGGTCTTGTTCTCGCACCACGTGAGCGCGTTGCGTTCCGGTCTTTCAGCTACGTTCTTTTCAAGAAGTCCGCGGATAGTCATTTCTTTTGTCCCGTTGTTTTGTGACATTATACCATAATTCGTCGCAGTTGGGGCGGCCCCCGAGTGGAAAGCGGATGCTCCGACAAGCGAACAGGTGCCGAAAGTGCTATAATATGCGCATGAAACCCCACATTATCTACGAGGACGAAGCGATAGTCGTCATCGACAAAGACGCAGGAGCGATCGTGCATCCCGCCCCGGGACACGAATCGGGCGCAATCACCGACGCCCTCGTGCGGCGCTTCCCGCAGATGGCGCGCGTCGGCTCGAAGGAGCGACCTGGCGTCGTCCATCGCCTTGACATCGAGACAAGCGGAGTCATGGTGTTCGCCAAAACACAGGCCGCATACCTTGACCTCCGGCGCCAGTTCGAATCGCACGAGACCGTGGGGAAGACCTACCTGGCGGTCGTCCATGGACGCCCCAGGCAGAAGTCGGGGACTATAGACGAGCCCGTCGGACGCGACCACCAGAGCGCCGTTTCGCACTGGACGACGCTCGGCAGCCACGACGGAATCTCCCTCGTCGAGTTCAAAATCGACACAGGTCGCATGCACCAGATACGCATCCATGCGGCGGCGCTTGGCTGCCCCATCGTCGGCGACAAGACGTACGGAAGCGCCGAAAAGGACCGGCATCTACGCCGCCGCCCCTCGCGGCAGCTCCTGCACGCTGTTGAGCTTTCGTTCCTGCACCCCGTGACGCACAGGCGCGTCACATTTGCCGCGCCGCCGCCAGAGGACATAGTCTACGCCTGAGACGCCGCAGAACGCACCAGACTCCGCACGGGCAACCTCGGAATCACTGCAGTAAGATCGCAAGGTAGGAGGCGAAGGCGTGGTTGCAGCTCGCCTCGGGACGGTCGTGTTCCCACAGCGTGCCCGTCGTCTCCGCCATCTTGAGGTAGTAGCCGCGTATCTCGCGCGAAACCTGCGCATCGCAGCCCTCGCGCTTCAAAACGACGAGCCTCATCAGGTTCCCGATGAAGGCGTTCGACGGCCAGACTTCCTTGTAGAGCCCCTTCGCCTGCCGCTCGGGTCCGAATTCGTCCGTAAGCTTCTTCCACAGCTCGGGATGCGTCTTCGGTGTCGCTATGCCGTGGAAGAACGCATAGTACTGACACGTCTCCGTCACGTCCGGCTGCTTCGCGTTGTCACGGAACCAGGCGCCGTCATATGAACGCTCACAGATGAGCGCCTTCAGCTTCTCCGACTGCTCGGCGAGCTCGGGGCGCCCGTAGAGCCGCGCCGCCCTGGCTAGGACGTCCGCATACGTCATGTTCGAAGGCCAGTTCACCCCGTCCTTGACCAGCTTCGGATCGTTCGCGTGGCTCCACTCCACGAACACCCACGCCGGCAGGTTCTCAAGCGCTCCGTCGGCGTTTCGGTACTGCGCATAGAACTTGAGCAGCCCCTCCACTCGCGGACGAAGCAGGTCGACGGTTTCGCGGTCGCCCGTCCGGTCGAAGTAGTTAGCGAGCTCGAGGATGAACCACATCGACCAGTTCGGGATGTAGTTCTTGTTTATGTGGTCGCCCGGATAGCACATCGGCACCATCCCCTCGGGGAGATGCGGGAACTCCTCTGCAAGCGCGAAGTTGCGCAGGAACGTGCGCTCGATCTCGTTCCTCCCCGTGAAGAAATGCTCGGCCGGACCCGTAAAGTAGCTGTCGCAGAGCCAGCCCGCGCGCTCGCGGCTCGGGCAGTCGGTGAAAACGTCGACCGCGTTCTGCGCGAACGTCGCGCGTGCCGCCTCGAAGATCTTGCGGTCGACGGGATCCTTGAGCGTGCATGCACGCGTTGCGTTCGGATTCCTGTAGGTGCGCATCTCGAGCTTCTCGACCGTCGCCTCGCCATCGAGCATGATCACATCCGCATACTTGAACGTGTACGGCTCGAACGACTCGAATTCGTACGCACCAGGCTCCTGCACGTTCCACAGGACAATGTTGTTGCATCCGAACCGATCAAGGAAATCGAGCTTGCCGTTTACGAGTATCTCGTCGAATCCGACAAGCATCCGCCCCGGCTTCGCCACATTCACCTTGAGCCGCAGGAACCCCGTGTTGTCGACTGCGCCTTCGTAGCGGACGCCTTGCGTTGCATCGACCTTCGCCACTTCGCCTTCGAACTTCGTCTGCGGCTTGATCGTCCGTTTCCACCAGTCGACAGCCGGATCGTACTTCAGTTCGCCGTCCGGATATGTCCGTCCGAGGAAGCTCGTCTTCTCGCCCCAGAGGTTCGGCGCTTCGCCGAGATCGCCAGGGCGCAGGGCGACGAAGAGCACGTCGGTCGGGCGGTACGAGCGGTCGATCTCAAACTTCGGATACGGCGCCCCGCGCTCGAGAAGCTTGACGGATGGACAACTGGTGATTCCGAGCGGGTCGTGAAACTGCCGGGGCACTTCGTAGACCTCGCTCTGCGCGCGCTGGAGGCTATAGCGCCGCGCCTTGCGGACGCGCTCCGTGGAATTGGCGTTCCACTTCCCGTCGCCCGTGGCCCGCACGACCTTGCCATCCGCGAGCACTTCGGCCTGAAGGAACGGCTCGTGCTCGACGATGTAGTAGGTCGTCGTATTGTATGCGACGCCCACGATGCCGAGCCGGTTGTCGCCCTTGCGCGCGGCGCGCGAAAGGTCCCACTCGTCCATCCGGAACCATCCGTGCGGACCGCGCGCCGGGCCGTATGCAGCAAACTCGCCGTTCACGAAGACCTTGAAGATCGAGCAACCCGCAAGCCGCAGCTGAAGCGACGACTTGCCGTCCCACTCGAAATGCGTCGTGAAGGCGACGGACGAGTTGACCTCGCCCTTCTCCGCAGTCGTCCAGATCGGCTGTGCCGCGTCAAACTGGACCGCACGCGCAGAACAGGCGAGCAGAACGCTTACGTGCAGCAAAATCATTTTCAGATTCATATGACGAACATTATACAGAATCTGTCCGACTGCGGTCAAATCACACATCAGCGACTTGGGGAGGCGCAGTACTTCTTGAAGACCGCGAAGACGACTGGGTCGGCGATTATCGAATCAATCTCATGGACGGAAAGGTACTCGGCGCCGGACTCCAGCACCACGCGAAGCTCGCGGTCGAGGTCCTCGGGCGTCTTCCTGAAGTCGGGGTCGATGTCGTTTGCCCATGGTCCATAGGCGACAAACGGCACGCCGTGGGCGAAAGGCCAATGTTCGCGCTGGCCGCGAACGACCGTCTCGGCGTATTTCCGGACCTTCTCCACCGGCCAGCGGAAATACCAGGCACAGGTCTGCGCGCAATAGTCGAGCTTCAGCCGGCTGCCGTACAACGGATCCGGCAGGAACACGGGATAAAGGTGCGCGTAGACGACGATGGACGGATCGTATGCCTTCACGGCGTCGTAGAGCGCGGCATAGTACGCGACGATCTGCTCCTCGAAGAAGCGGCCGCGGTTCTCCTCTGTGTCGGCGAGACCCTCCCGCTCCAGCCACGCCTTCAGCAGACGCAGGCAGTCGGGATGGCGGCAGCCGCGGTAGTTGGCGTAGCCGATGTAGTCGAGGCACACCGCCTTCACCTCCGGATTCGCCCTGAGCCGCTCCACGAGCCCGGCGGCCCCTTTCGCGCAGGCGTTCGTCCCGACGAAGCAGCCGATGCTTTCGATGTAGGCCTCCGCGTTCCCGGGTTCGGGTTCGCCGCCGAGACGGTAGTGCCGCGTACGCCAGCGGTCGGTCCGCCCCTGTTCGCCAGCATCACCTTTTGCCTCGGGCGGGTCAAACCGGCTCTGCAGCTCGGCCTGGAGCCGCGCCTCTTCGGGCGAAAGCACCTGGGCATGCGAATCGCAGAACGGACCGAACGCGACACAGGGCACGATGCCGAACCGCTTCGCCCGTGCGATCTTCTCCGGGTCCGGACGGTTCGCGGCATCGCAGCAGTTCGCGGCGAAGACGTTCAGTTCAGCGAGCTTCGCCGCGTGTTCGTCGTCGCCGATGTCGGTGAACGCGAACACCTTCCGAAACCGCGGCCCCCCGCCCGCAGGCGCAGAGCAGGCGAGCAGAACGCCCGCCATTGCCAGCATCAGCCTTAAGCGCACAGATTACCCTCCTTTAAGATTTCAACAAAAGTTTCAGTCCGTATCGGCAAACATCGCCTTCCGTCCCATGTTGCCGAGAAGTAAGTTATCATTTTTCACTCAACAATGTCAACTTTCGTGTCTACTATCTTGTTTTTTTGACAATAGTAGACCATAAACCCGCAGAATCTAGTGACTTTATTGTCTGGACGGCCGCAGTGCCGCGCTGCCCCACGCCGATAAAGCCAACGCGAACATTCCTGCCCTTGAGCTTCTGGAATGCGTAGTCCTGCAGAAGTGCATCTCGGCATACTTGCAAAAATTATTACGCTGAATGCCCGAGATTCAGTTGCCAGAACGCAGGGCCATGAAGCCCTTCTCCACATCAGCTTACAGAGGGTTGAGGACAATGTTACGGTATTCGATGCCGAAACCTTCGCTCTGGAGCTGGATGCGGCCGTATGAAGGACTGAGGTCCCAGTATTCGCCTGTCTTCATCCCGTTGAAGAAAAACTCGGCCTTGTCGCCGTTGCAGACGACCTCAACCTTGTTCCACTCGCCAATCGGCTTTTCGTTTGGCGAAAGCGGCTCGCTTATCAGGTTCTTCCACTCGGGGTTCACGTCGGGCCGGCGTATGCGTCCCCAGTCGACGATGGCGACGGTTTCGCCGTCTGCGCTCCAGCGCTGGCATTCCGTTCCCTTCGTGGCGGGATCGACACGCCCCTTGCAACGATAGACCCCCGGCTTCCCCTTCCTGTCTCCGACGACGATGAGATCGCCCGTCGCGCCCTGGATGATGTTGCACTCAAAGGAGCTCATCCAAATGCCCCAGAACGCGCCATCCTCGCCTGTCGAGTGGAAAAGGATCCCGCCGTCGCGCGCTTCCTTCTTGTTGAGCTGGACGTCGTTGTCGACGTAGCGGTACTCAAGCGAGAGCCGGTAGTCTCGATAGGCCTTGCGCGTCGTCACGCACCCCATGCCCTGACCGGAGACCTTAAGCGTGTTCCCCTCGGCCACGAACACCTTGTTCGTGTCGGAATCGCGTCCTTCACCCTTCAGCCACGTGTACCAGTGCTTCGAGAGGTCGCCGTTCTCAAGCAGCTCGATCCTCTTCGAAGCCTTCTCCGGTTCGGATTCCGATCGCCCAGGCGTCGCGGCGCCGGCAACTTGCACCGCCAGAAACGACGCGGCCGCCGCCGCAAGGGTCAATGTCGCATGAGGCTTCATCGCCGCACTCCTTTACCTGAGATCACGGCGCGGTCGTTGAGACGACAATGCGGTAGAACGCCTGCGCCTCGTTCGCGGCGCGGGCGATCGAAAGCTCCTTTTCGCCTGACGCGAGAGCAGAACCCTTAGTCCAGGTAGTCTCGTCGAGAACAAACGGCTTTGAGAGATCCGTCGTCTTCTCGAGGGCGTACCAATAGTCCGCCGCTACTTCGGAAACGCCGACCTTCACCGTCGAGCCGACAAAAGTGACTGACGCGGCCGCAGGGGTTTCGGCTGCGCTTCCGCCGCTCACCGAGACGGTAATCGTGCCGTTGCCGTTGTCCGTCACCAGATAGGCGAGACTTCCGCCGACGACGAGAGCATGCCCGTTCGTAGTGATAGTGTAGTCGCCGGCAACCGTGGGATTCCAGCTCGCATCCCAGAGAAGTTCTGCCTGGCCATTCCCGGCCGCAAGCGCATCGGCGACCGTCTCGTATTCCGTTCCGCCGACTTTTGCGAGGTTGGAGTCGAGCCCTTCGAAGCGGTATGCGCCGTCGAGCGACGTGACGTCTGTCGCGCCGATGTACCTGACGGTCGAGACTCCAACGGACTTCTCGGCCATCGCGTACGTGCCGAGATTGACGCCGCCGATCGAATAGGAGACCGTATGCTCTCCGTCGTCAAGTGTCACGACGACGGTCACGGGAGAAGTAGTGTTCGCGACGACGGAGAGGTTCGTCGCCGCGCCATTTGCAGTCTGGACCGCATAGCGGTTGACGCCACCGACGCTCACGACCATGACGCCGGCGCGGGAAGTCGTTTCGAACGCGGTTTCCGACGGCGAGCCGAATTCAAAAGTCGAAGACACGGTTACGAGCGCCGCACGCGGCGCGGCAGTCGTTGCCACGAACGTCGCGTTGGAGACGCTGATCTTGCCATTCTCGGCCGCGGCCTTGTCGCCAGACCAGACACCAGTCGATCCGAGCGCCGTCGCCGTCTCGTGGACCCAATCCGCGCTCTCGTCGACCTTGATGGTCCCCTGCACGAGATCGACGCTCTTGGTGTAGTCAACGCCATCAACAGTCAGCGTAATCGTGCCCGTATAGACATTGCCAGCAGTCACAACATCAGAGGGGATTGCAAAAGTCGCAGCGCCATTTGCCGCATCAACTGAGCCAATATAGTTGACGCCGCCAATCGTGACCTTTGCTGACACAACGGCACCGTCGGGAATGGAGCCAGTGAAGGAAACCTCTACAGCGCTTCCGTTGTAGTCCGTCAGGGGCATAGAACTCGCCTCGCCAAGCGCAATAGAGGGCGACGGCGGAACGCTGCCAAACTCAAAGCAGCCCATGGACGGAGGATTCGCGAAGTCGCAGTCCATAAGGTCCTTGCCGATG
>JAEEOY010000007.1 GCA_016284515.1 Kiritimatiellia bacterium
GAATAAAGCGCGGTCCCGGCGTACGGCTTAGTCTTACTGCAACCACAACAACCAACAACTTCTTCATTCATCATACCTTTCGTTTTCAAATTTTCACCGCGGCACATTCGCCGCGCTCATGGAGACGCGGCTTCCAGCCGCGTCCTCTCCCAAGCAACGACGCGACAAAATACTCGGCTCTCCCAAGGAGATGCGGCGTCTCGCCGCGTCACTTAGCCCCATGTTGCTTGCAGTAGCGTTTACCCTCCTCTGGCTTTCGCGAGCACTGCTTGCCATCGGCCGTCATTGCGCGGCACTGCGTGACGGGCTTGGACGGCTTCACGGACGGAGCGTGCTGCTTGCAGTAGTCGCTCTCGCCGTCGCGCTTGTGCTTGCACCGCGTCCCCGCCTCGGTCACCGCCCAGCAAGTGTCGTCGGTCTTCTGCTCTGCATCCGCCTTCTGCTCGGGCTTCTGCTTCGCCGCGGCCTTTTCCTTCGCCTCGGTCTTGACTGGCTTCTTCGCCTGGTCTGCGTGACCGATGCAGAACTTCGAGCCCTATGCGGCCTCGCGCTTGCACCGCTCGCCCTTCTGCGTCTTGCCCTCGCACTGCGCGCCCATCGCCATCACCGACGCAAGCGCCACGGCAACAATAACAATCAGTCTTTTCATTTCGTTTCTCCTTTCGGTTGCAAATTCGATCCCGCGTCAATCGCGCGCAGGCGCATCCTCTCTGACCGCCTGGATCAGACGCGCGACGAACGCCTGCGTTTTTGCCTGCATGCCCGGCGCCTTGGATTCGCGCGGACCGGCCACGTTCAGCACTGCCTGCTTTGTGCCGAATTCGGCCTCAAGCCAATACAGCACTTCCAATCCCCTGTCTGTTTCTATTATCGCGTTCAGATTTTCAATCCAATATGGCTTTGCGTGCTTTTCGCAGAACTCCATAGTACGCTTCGTCCCACCAGTCAATTCACTGTCAAAGGACAAAAGCAGCGTTGCATCGGAATGCGCAACGTTCCACTCCGTGCGGAAAAGATAGTCCTTGCGGGGCGCGACCTCCATCTGGTTGAACTCCTCCGGCACGATCCCGTCCTCGGCAAGCCTGCCCTTCGGAATCATCCCTCCGTACGGAAAGCCGAGCTCCCTCGCCGCGGCAATTGCGCCGCGGTCGACACCCGTCTGCCCACCGGAAACTATCTTAGATATCAGCATATCAGTCTCCCCTCCATTGCTTCAAAATCCGCTCCGCCTCGGCCAACAGCTGCGGAATGTCCTCTGGCTTCGGCGCCCAAGTTGTTTTTTCCTCTGACATCGCCACTTGCTATTCCTCACATATGTTCACAGCCGATTCTTGGGGGCCGGCCCAGCATTAATCCTCGACCGCATCACAATGGACGTCCCTCCACGCTTCTTCCCTCGTGCTCCTTTTACTTCTCCGCGCTTGTTCAATATTTGACATCACCGCAACTAACACTAATTTATCACATTTCCATCGTTCAAGGATTCACGTCTTCGCTTAATCCACTCTTGCTTGGCCTTGTCATCACCCATATCAACTGCTTTTTTTAGCAGCTCCAACGACTTCTGTGGATTTGTGTTTGAAATCCAAATGGCATATCTATATACATCTGCACCCGTTGCTCGTGGATGATAAGCTAACTTACTCCACCAACGTGAGACAGTGTTTTCGAGAGCATCACGTTTATCCCTGACGGAACGATAATACTTTAATGCATTTTCATCTTGTGTACTCAGATATGCATCTCGTTCTCTTCTGCTAATAACACACATCAGAACCAGTGCCTTATAATGCTCACTCTCTGCCGCTTCTTCAAGATACTTCTTGCTTAGTTCCAGATTGCTTGAAAGCGTCACCACCTTGTCATCCTCATCAGCACGATCCATATATACACGTGGCAGATAATGAAGTGCAAGGCGGTAACTAGCCTCAGCAGGAATTCTGTCTTCCGCCAGCAACTTAGTCTTCTTTTTCGTCTTTACAGAAGCTCTTCTATAGCATTTTACAAGCAACTCAGCAATCGAGACTGATGTTTCGTCATCAAGGCACCTCATCTGCGCATCTCTCTTGCGCACCTCCTCCAGCTTCAAGCCCATATTCAAAAGATCCTCACTATTCGCAGCGCTAGATGACAACAGGACGACAGCCCTTTTAACCAGCGATTCTGCATCTTTCCGCAAAGACTCTTTCCGTGATTCCGCTTCTGCATCTTTCTTTGCTTGCATTTCCTCTACTGCAACTTTCTTTGCTTGCATTTCTGCCTGCATTTGTTTCTCAGCTTCATGTTGAAGAACTCCCAAATAAACAAGGCCGCATAAACATGATATTACTAATATCATGCCCAGACAACCAGTAATCGGCACAGGTTTCTTGGAACTGTCATTATTTACAGAACTATAACCTGCATTGTGCGACCGCATCTCCCCCTTGATTTTCTCGACAAGTTCAAGTGCCTCGAACACAGTTGGCATGTCGGATTCTTGCAGCACTCGCCCCCACTTTTTCTCTATATCCTCAGGCGAACTGATGGGATGTGCGACATGGCACATGTAGACAAACATAAGGCGCCGATCTTCTGTCGAAAGCCCGTCAAAAGGATTGTCTTTTCGAGATTGTGCTTCATAGTTTAATTCACTCATATCATTTAATCCTTCGTTGTCTCTTAATGATGCTCCAAGCGGCATTGTATGCTGCCATTTTCAGGTTCGCAGTATCGATGAGCTCCTGAGGAACTCCTTCTGTGCGTAGCCTATCGGGATGCCATCGCATAGCAGCCTGTCTATAGATTCGCCTAAGATCCTCTACGGAAGCGGACGGCGCACAGCCAAACAAACCATAAGCTGATTGTATGTCACGCGGCACAGAAATATCATAGCCACGCTTTTCCCTTCTTGATGACGTCTCCCGAAAAGCCCTTCGACCTGCCTCCTCTTGAGCTTTCCTCCTACGCGCGTCCTCCGCCTTCTGCCGCGACTCCTTCTCCCGAGCCTCAATCTCTTCGTCAAAAGCCTGTTTCAATTGTTCTATTTGCCGTCTATAATATATGTAATATGAGTCAGGAGGCAGTCCCAGCCGTCCAGGAAGTTCATTGAGAATCTTTTTCTCATTCCTATGCAAGACACCATCAGAGCATGAAACATCCCACAACAAACTATAAAGAAACTCTCTTGCATCAACTCCGAAGCGTGTCGCGACAAACTCCTGGACATACCTGTCAAACGATATGCCGTCACGCTTAGCAACCTCAAAAGACAAGTCACAATACTCGCTTTGTTCTGGGGTCAAGCCAAGCTTGCCCCAAATCGAAGCGACCTTTCGGATTTCAGAAGGAGTGACAACACCATCTGCCATTGCCATTTTTGCAAGCAATGCAGCCAAAGATGCCAGGAATTTCTTTTGATACTGATCCATTGAATTCTCTCTAATTAACCGACCGACAGGTCACGATAAGCATCGATGCTCAGCCCGCCCTTACTGTCGAACGATTCCCGCTTAATTAAGTACATTCCTCCAATCTTTCCAAACTCCCTCGCCGCGGCAATTGCGCCGCGGTCGACACCCGTCTGCCCTCCGGAAACTATCTTCGATATCAGCATATCGTAACGTCACTATAGAACAATCACTCTTCGGGTATTCCCTTAATGGCGGAGATTAGAGCCTTGATGGCTTTCAACTGAGCGTAAGCCTCTGCCTTACGTTCTGAATTCATTGCTTTCAGATATTTCTCTATGGCAGAAGTATGTACCCATGTCCTGATTATAGCGACTATCAACAAGATAGAAATCACCAATGGCACAAGCCCCATTATCATCATGATTAAGACTTGCATGATTTGCATCCCTATTCTCCTTTCTTTTTCAACTTTCACTCCGCGGCGGATTTGCCGCGGTGGGATTCGAACATCTCAAGGGCGCTTTCGTAGGCCTGCTTGTACGGGAGCCCGAGGCCGTCTATCTGGTCGGGGAAGACCTTCGCCCAGGTGACGTAGTAGTAGGCCAGGACTTCAAGACCGACCATGTCGGGACGGTTCGGCAGGGTCTTGAGCGTATACCTCTTGTGCGGGTTGATGCCCGTCGCGCCGAGGAAGCCAATCTCTACGGCAATCGCACGGACGCCTTCAAGCGGCATCCGGCTCACTTCGCGCAGCGCCATGAACATCGCGAACGTCATTACCTCGGCCTCGGACTTCCCGTCGCCGTAGTTCTCACGGAATTCCTTCAGCTTCGCCTCCTGTTCATCCGTAAGCCCAGAGTCGGAATCAGTCTCCGGCTCCTCCGGCAGCGGCGAGATCGGATTCAGCACCAGATGGACGTACCGCGCCACCTTGAGCTTGTAGAGGATGTTCTTCAGCACATCGCCGACGATATGCCCTTCCTTCTTGAGCAGATCGCGCTCGGCGCGGTAGAAGTTGTAGAGGTCGAGGGCTTTGTCGATCTCCGCCTCCGTCGGCTTGTAGGCGTCAATCAGCTTCTTTCCGCATATCTCGCCGCAGCGCATCGCGAACATGAGATTGAGAATCCGGTTCGTCTTGACGATGAACGCGGGATAGTTCTTCAGCAGCTCTTCGTACGGAATGGACGCGCCCTCGACAGCGGACACGGCGAGATTCGCCTTCATGTCCTCGACCGCCTCGGGATATTCGCGGAGAACCACGTCCGCCGCCAGCATCTCGAGAACCTGGTTGCACGCCTGCGATATCACCGCTCCGCGCAGACTGATGACAATCGTATCGGCACGCGTCCCCATCCTTTCGAGGATCCTCCGCCCGACGGGGTCCGCCGCGAAATCGGCATTGAACCTGTCGCTCTCCTGCGCGTTCGACACTGGCTGCACGACGCCGAGCGATCCGTCGCCCAGCTCCTGCAGCTGAAGCTTCACGTTCAGAAGGTTGTAGAACACGGGATAGTCGTTCACGCACCGCGCGGGATTGACGCGCAGCACATGATGCTTCCGCGCGTAGTTCCGCGCGAACTCGAACTTGCACGAGCAGCGAAGATCGCGGTCTTCCACGACCTCGATCCCGCAGCCGAGCCGCACTTCCATCTCTTCTTTCAGCTTTGTCAGATAACCTGTCATATCACTCCGTTTGGTCTCGTTCAATTCATCACGCCCACGGCAAGGGGTTCTTGGCCTTTGTCCAGTCAACTACAAAGTCGTTCGCATCGAACTTGATGCCGACAGAGGAAAGTACCGGACGCCACCGGCTTGTGACAGGACATTTCCTCTTGCCCGAAAGCGTGAGAAGCAGATGCCCGCCAGAACCGGGATTGCCGCCATGCTCAGCGAGCAGATTGGCAAGCTGCGTCTTGGTCTTCCATTTCTCCCTACCGGACAATGTCGGTGTTGGCCGCGCCTCCACACGGGGCTTTTTCGGACGGACCTGCTTCTTGACTGTTGACTCATGCACATTTGGACCGAGAACAATATTGTCGCCCTCGTCAAGAATTTCGGCGGCCTTTGCCAGCAAACCAAGCGCCTTTGCCGGTGGAATGTTGAAGAACTCGCGGTTGCGACGGATGCGAAGAGCCGGATTGAATTCCTCAATCAGTCCTTGGATCAACCGTTCTATCTTCGTCATGTTGTTCGTCTTCAACATCGCATACACTTCGAACGGAAGCGGAATAGACGTATTGTCCAGTTCCTTGCTTCGCGTGTCCACAGGCCTCGAAGTCTTGCCTATCTTCACCCAGTCCTTTCGAAAGCACGGATTTGTCAGAATGTACACATACCCCGAATCCCCGTCCCGCTTCACTTTTCGCACAGAAACGCGAGTCTTTCCAGTCTGCATCACAACCGCACCGTACTTCACCCCCGTCAGCCCAAACAACCCCTTTCCGACCTTGACGAACCTGTTCTCACCGTCCTTGATGCTTGTGTATATCTGCGCACCGACAGTCGCTGATGGAGTCTTCCCGTTTGTATGCCACAGGCCTTTTGCAAGTACGCGATTGCAAATCTCATCCGCGCTGAGAGGCCTCCTCGCCTCCCGCAGAACTTTCTCTATGGCATCCTTAAGTGTCATGGTCAACCTCCTCGTTTGCGCATCAGACAGCCTCTTGGCATATCTCGTTAAGTTTATCAACGAGCAGTCTGAACTGGTCCATCTTGTCCTCAAATAGATTGCCTATGTCGTAGTTTGCGAACGGCTCGTCGTGAACGAGTTCCTCTGCCGTCACCTCGCCGTTCTCGCGCAGATAGTCGATGATCTCGCGGACGAACTCCTGCTGCTCGTGGTTGAGCGTGCCGCCCGAAAGGAACTCGCCGAACTTCTCCTGCACCGCATCTTCGTCGATGTCAACTAGCGAGCGCACGAACCCCGGAAGCGACCCCTTGTACTTCTCCGCGTCGTACTGCTCCTTCGTCCCGAGGACGTGCCACAGGATGTTCTCAAGCTCCGCCATGTCCTTCGGGCCTATCGGCTCAAGGCGGCGGATCTTCTCCACCACCGGACTCAGTATGTGCTCCGAGAGATAGTCGATGACCTTCTCGCGGTATGTACGAATGTCAAGAATCCCCGTGTCCGTGGCAAGCTCCGTGCTTTCGTCGGAGATGTGAAGCGTCACGATGCCCACGCTGTCCGTCTGAAGATACACCATCAGCCCCCGCACAAGCTGACGCAGCTCATCGACGCGCTCGAGGGTCGCCGTGTTCCAGAAGTCCGCCGACACCAGCAGCTCCAGTTCCGCGCTCCGTGCAACAACATCCGCAATCGTCCCAAGCCTCTTGAGCCTCTGCGCCACCTTGCGCACTTTCCCGACTTCCGCAGCCGCTCCGCCGCACGAATCCGTCTTCGCAAGCGAATACTCAATCGCGAACATGTGGCAGTCGAAGAGCTTGACGAGTTCCGGCTCGTGCGCGAGATCTTCCGCAAGCGGCGTGATAAAGCGGTCGATTTCCTTTACCTTCTCTTCCGTGAGAAGATTCAGCGCCGCTTCAGTACAGTACTTGTCGAGATGCGGAAGCACCTTCCTCACCGAAATACGCGAGAGCTGTTCGCGAAGATGCACAACCTGCGCCAGGACATCATTCGCAAGCCTCTTCCTCAAGCCCGCGCGCCACGCCACGGACTGGTGCTTCGTGTCCTGAAGTTCGAGCATCAGATGCACCTTCTCGGAGAACACCCGCTGCGTGACATTGAGCGCAACCTTGGAATCGTCCTCGCCCTCTTTCCCCGCGCCGAAGTACTCGAAGTTGCCGCACCAGTCGAAGCAAGTGAAGTACTTCTTGTCCTCGCCCGGACCGAAGATGTCCGGAGAAAGCCGCGTGCCTCGTCCAAGCATCTGGAAGAACTTGATCTTGGAACGCACCTTCTTGAAGAAGACAAGGTTCAGTATCTCGGGCACGTCTACGCCCGTGTCCAGCATATCCACCGAGACGGCAATGCGCGGCTCCCGCTTAGACCTGAAATCGTCGATAAGCTGCTTGGAGAACTTCACCTGGTTGTCGATGAGCTGGCAATAGTCTGCGCCGAGGTGCGGATACAGCTTGTGGAACCGCTCGACGATCATCTGCGCGTGCTTGTGGTTGTAGGCGAAGATGATGGTCTTCCCCAGCAACTCGCCGCTCTCGACCTTCTGCCCTTCGCGCATCAGCGTCTCCAGCACCCTGTCGCATGTCGGCGTGTTGTAGACGGCGCGGAATATCCTCTCGTTCCCGACCATGGCAGGCGGCGCATCGTAGCCCGCCTCCTCGAAGCCCTCCTCGTAGTCCTGTTTCTCGGCATCCGTAAGCTCGTCGTACGTTATGCCGTCGCGCATCACCTCGGTCGTGTAGTTCCGAAGCTTCCACCCGACAAGGAAATGGTCCTCCCGGCCTTGCTTCATCGTGTACTCGAAGTTGGGCACGCCGATGTCGCACTCGAATATCCTGTATGTGTTCGCGTCCACTTCGTCGCGCGGCGTCGCCGTGAGCCCGACAAGCAGCGCGTCGAAGTAATCGAAGATCGCGCCGAACTTGTTGAAGATGGACCTGTGCGCCTCGTCCGTGATGATGAGGTCGAACCGTCCGACGCCGAAGCGCTTGTCCTCCGTGTCGATGGCATGGATCATCGTCTGGTACGTGGAGAACACGAGACGTGCCGTTTCTGGATTGCCGTCGTCGGTCTTGTCCGAGAGAACGCATATCGACGCGCTAGGCATGAGCTTGGCGAACGCACGCTTCGCCTGGTCCACAAGCTCCGTCCTGTCCGCAAGGAACAGCACATGCTCCACCCAGCTGTTCCGGCTCAGCACATCCACAAGCGACACCGACACGCGCGTCTTGCCCGTGCCCGTGGCCATCACCAGAAGCCCGCGCCGGTGCATCGCGTTGAACCACTCGCAGAGCGCCGTCACAGCCGTTATCTGATACGGACGCCCCGCGATGTCGCGATTGATCTTGAAGTCACCTATCGGCGCGCGACGGCGCTTGTGCATCAGCTTCTCAAGCTCGTCGAGCGTGTGGTACGCGGACAGTTCGCGGTCGGGATAGATTCCGTCGATGCACCAGATCTTGTAGCCGTTCGTGTAGTAGAGGACGGGCATCGCGCATCCGTACTGCGCGACCAGACGCTCTCCGTAGAGAATCACCTGCTTGCGGCCCTTCTCCGGACTCTCCGACGTGCGCTTCGCTTCCACGACGGCAAGGGGCGTTCCGTCCTTCCCGTAGAGGACATAGTCGCAGAAACCGTCCTGTCCGCTCGGCGGCATTCCCGTGACCTTGATCTCCGTCCCCGCCTTGCACGGCTGCGGCGTGTTGTCGTGTCCGACAAGCTCCCACCCCGCCTCAGAGAGAAACAGGTCGATGTACTCCTTGCGCGTCTCCGCCTCGCTCATCCCGGTCCGCGGCAGATGCGCCGCGCTTCCGGGCGCAACCTTGTCGCGCATGGCGGAGACGATCGCCGTCGCATAGCCGAGCGCGGCAGTCGCGGCATTCTTCGTGACGCGCTTGTCGTGCATCGCGTGCGATCCGAGGACGCGCACAAACTCAAACGCGGCGGACAGGCCGCGCTCGCGCACCAGCGCACGAACGCACCTCCCGCCCATGATCTCGAGGAAAGACGCCTCGCTCGGATACTCTTCGCCGCACGCGCGGTAAAGAGCTCCCATCGCCTGCAGGACTACGCCGCGCGCCAGCAGCGCGGCATTCGCCGCGTTGCTTTTCACGTCGCAGGCCTTGAGCTGCGCGAGCATCTTCTCGAAGTCGTTCACCCGAAGTACTCCTGAAGTTTTGACCGATACAGCATATCCATCTTCGCCTCCGTCTCCCTCACGTTCAACCTCAATTTGTCGACCTTCTCCACAAACGCCGCGAACTCGCGCTGGAGGGCGAGGGGTGGGATCCGAATAGGCATTCTTGCTATTTGCCCTGATGACACTCTTGAACGAGTCTGACCGTGAATCATACTCGCCGCAAGTTTCAATGTGCCTGGTGCATTTAGATACCAGCACACATATTGCTCGTCAAGCAGTTCTTTCTTGGGCAGATAATGAACACAGTCCGATTTGTTCACTGCAACATCTATATTCGCAGGCACTAAACAAGCGCGCAAGTTCGGGTCTCCAAGTGTTCCAATGACAATCTCTCCGGCGCGACATGTGTACTTCTTAAGCTTCTCGTAATGCTCTCTTGGGATAAAGGCACGATCCTCATCTATGAACTTGCCAACGCCAATATTTCCAAGACGAATGACCCTGATACCAGAGTCCGAATAGTGTGAAGATTTTAGATTTGAGCCAAATGGCCCATCTGAAAGTCTTTTCCCTGCCTCTTCGAAAGTCTTTGATGGCCAACCCATTGGGTTAGAGAATGTATCCCCAAACATCTCCACAAACCGCGATTTGACGAGGAGGTCAAGTTTCTCAAGGCGCGTCTCGGCGTTCTTCTTCAGCTCGCAAATCTTATCCAACTCCGCCGCAATCCGCCGCTGAGCGGGGAGAGGGGGGAGTGGAATCTTCATATCAAGCACCTTAGACATTTCAGGATGTTTAAGGCTTGCGCCACGGTAAAAAGAACCTATTAGGTCCTTCTTAGCAAGCATAAAATAAAACAAATATCGATTGCTAAGAATACTCGTATCGCTTGACGTTGCGATACGGTTATCAGCAGTTACAAACCTTCCTTTGAAATATTGGACATTGGGATTTCCACCCCACGGAATCGACACAATTTCTCCCTCTGACACACACCCTTGCACTTTAGATTCTGCTGTCCACAAATCAGACTCATAGGTTGTAAGAATCTTTACTGTTCCTCCAATTTCTACAATCGGCTCAAGTTCTGAAGCAAGAAAATAGTGATACTTAATTACTTTTTTCTGCTTATCTTTCGTCACTGTATTAAATTTCTTATCCCACGTTGTGACACTCCAAAGCGGCACAGACCGCACCTTCTCTGCGACCTCTGCCTCTCGGCACCTCTGCGTGAGATTATTCCCCTTCGCCGCCATCAGAGCATTCCTTTCAGCTCTTTCAAGCCTGCCGCGAAGTCCTTCGTCAACGTATCGATCTCGCCCATCAGTTCGGCTGTAGGCGGGAACTTCTCGGCAACGTACTCGACCTCGCGGTACTTGTTGAACGAGAGGTCGTAGTTATTCGCGACGATCTCGTCCTTCGACACAAAGAAGAACTTCGCCTTGCGGTCGTTCTGCTTCTTCGGATCGCGTTCCTTGAACTTAGCGATGACATCGGGAATGTCGTTCTCCTTCACGACCTCGCGCTTGTCGTCCAGCGAGAACCCGTCCGCGTCCATGTTGTAGAACCAGACATTGTCCGTCCCGCCGTGGTCCGTCTTCGTGAAGACGAGTATCGCCGTCGCTACGCCCGAATACGGCTTGAACACGCCCGACGGCATGGAGATTACCGCGACGAGCTTCTGCTTCTCGACTAGCTCCTTCCTCACGCCGACATGCGCCTTCGACGAGCCGAAGAGAACGCCCTGCGGGACAATCGACGCGCACCTGCCGCCGATCTTGAGAAGCCGCGTGAAGAGCGTGACGAAAAGAAGCTCCGTCTTCTTCGTGTTCGCTATTGCGAGGAGATCGGGCGCGATGGAGATTTCCGTCATGTTCCCGGCGAACGGCGGATTCGCCAGGCACAGCGTGTAGTCGGCGCGCTTCGCGGCATCCGGCTCGATGGAGTTGTTGAGCTTGATGTCGGGAGCCTCGACGCCGTGCAGCATCATGTTCATCGCGCCGATGCGCAGCATCTTGATGTCGATGTCGTAGCCCGTGAACATCGTCGTCTTGAAGTGTTCCAGACGGCTCTTGTTCTTAAGCTCCTTTGCATAGTGCGTCGTGAGGTAGCGCGCGGACGCCGCAAGGAAGCCCGCCGTACCCATCGCGGGATCGATGATGCGGTCTTCGAGATTGGGCTCGACAAGCTCCACCATCATAGCGATGATGTGCCCGGGCGAGCGGAACTGCCCGTTCTCGCCAGACGATTTGATGCGGTCAAGAAGCTCCTCGTAGATGTCGCCCATCATGTCCTTGCCGCTCAGGTGCATGTTCTCGATTTCATCGACGGCGACGGAGAGAACCTTCGCGTTGGAAATCTCGAACTGCGCGTCCGCCATGTAGCGGCTGAACGCGCTGTCGCGTCCAGACCCAAGCGACTTCACGAACGGGAACACCAGGTCACGCACAGTGGCGTACATCTGCTGGGGCTCCTTGTGGCGGAAGTTCTGCCAGCGAAGGTCCGCATACGGCGCCTCGATGCGCGGATTCTCCTGAATGACGCAGGTGCCCTTCTTGAACACGGGGTCGTTCAGTTTCGTGTTGAGAAGATTGGCATTGCGCTCCTGCATGATCTGGTTGTCGTCGAGAAGCTTCATGAAAATGAGGAACGTTATCTGCTCGACAACCGTGAGCGGATTCGTCATTCCGTTTGACCAGAACGTATTCCAGATTCTGTCTATCGAACTCTTTGCTTCAGCTGATAACATGTTTATCCTCCACACTTGCCGCAGGGAGTGCCTTCGGAAGAGGAGCAGGGATAGCCCCGAGTCTTGCGGTAGTTCTCGCACTTGCGGTTGTGGCGTTTGTTGCTGTTTGTGGAAAGCCAGAAGCCGGTGTCGGGCCAGGTGGAGTTGACGGGCGCGGCGGTACGCGAGCCAACGGGCATGGCGTTGCCGGCGCGGTATTCGACGCGGGATTCGGGAGGTGGAAGGTTTGTGGCTTCTGATGAAGCGGCGGGACGCCGCGTCTCCATCTGCTCTGAAGCGGCGGGACGCCGCTTCCCCCAGTCAGATGGCGCGGCGGATGTGCCGCGGTGGCGGTAGTCTTCGGGCTGGATCGGGTTGGGGTCGGACCAGAGACCGCGGCGGTTTTGCCGCGCTTCGGTTTCGGCCGCGGCGTAGGCGGGAGAGTTGTCGAAGCGCTTGTAATGGTGGGCGAAACCGTCGCGGACCATCTGCAGGTTGATGTCGGTATTGCCGACGAAGACCGTGCCGAGGACGCGACCGTACTTGTCCTTGGACTTCCACTTTACGGTGACGTCTTTGCCGAAGACGTAGTTCGAGAGCTGCTGTTTCGACTTCTGCCCGAAGTCCTGTGACTTCTCGGGCGCGTCGATTGCGTTGAGGCGGATCTTGTATTGGGTGTTCTCGTCGCCGATGATTGTGATTGTGTCGCCGTCGGCGACGGAGACCACGCGGCCCTTGAGGGTTTTGATTCCCGTCGGGAGAGTGGAAGAGTTTATCGACTTGGAGTCGGTCAGCTTCTGCCGCGTGTCGGAGGTGCCGAGCAGACCCTGGGGCGCGGCAGATGTGCCGCGCGCGCTATGCGACGAGGAGGCGGCTACACGGCCTTGCTGAGAATGGGCTACCCCCCCCCTCAAATTTTGAGAGGCGGCGTCAGAATGCAACGACGCGGCCATCGCGCCGACGATAGCCAGCGCGAGCGAGAAGATGGTATTGGATGTTCCCCCTGTCACATTTGAAATTATACCAAATTCACTAGAATTTGTGGGAAAATTTTCGTGGAATGTGGCGGGTGCGACGCACCGAGACGGTGCATCTCCTTGAGGTGTGACGCGGCGAGACGCCGCATCTCCTTGGGTATGGTTGTGTGCATCCAGCTCCTTTAGGCGGGTGCGGTAGGCGCGGACGTCGAGGGCGTGCTTGATCTTGCGGAATTGCTCGAGGGTGGCGATTCCGACAGACTCCAGCAGGCGGCGGGAGTACTCGAACGCGCCACTCAGGGTTCTGCGTGTGTTTTCGCTGTTGCGCGCTACCGAGCTTTCCTCATGGCGCACCATCGCCTCGCGCACTGCGGCGACCTTGGCGTCCGCGTACTGCGCGCCGTGCCGCCGCCTCTTCTGCGACTTCAGCCGCGCCATTTCGGCGCCGATGACGTCCACCTTCCCGCCGACGGCGTCGATCTGCCCGCCGATGGCCTGGATCTTCCCGCCGAGAGCGCTGATCTTCCCGACGAAAAACGACAGCATCTTCTCCAATATGTCTGTGCAATACCTGCACGCGCCCTCCCCCGAGTGCGCGATCGTCTGTAGCAAATTCATCAAGTCTCCCCATACAATCCCCCTAGTATCCCCTATTTGCCGCGCTTGGGTCCGTTCCCCACATCCCCTCGCGCAACGGGCGGATATGATACCAAATTCAGGAGCAAAATTGAGACACGAGTTATTAACAGATATCAACAACCGGGATAAGTGTGGTTTTAGTCGCAGACGCCGCAGAATTTGCGGCCGATTCCGATTGTCGTCGCCTCCCGCCTGTGACTCGACATTGGCGCATTACAGATTCTCAGGCCATGCGGGCGACAATCGAAATCGTCCGCGAATCGACACATGGCGTTCAGTGTCCACCTCCACAGCTTGCACCGTATTTTAGCGCGCGTGGTCGATCTTCGGCTCCAGGTTCGTATCGTTTGGTGTGGGGTTGAAAGCGCCTATCACGCGGAATCCGCCGGTCCCATCTGAACTGCCTGAATAACCGATACGATGTACAATTGAATAATGGGATTCAAGCAATCGTCCGCTTTCATCAACCTTGCATCGACTTCTTACAACCCAGCATTTTTTCAAATCAAAGCGATGACATTCTACTTGTTGCCCATTTGTGATAACCTCGAAAAATCTCGCTTCTTGCAAAAACTCATTTTGCGGGTTTGCCGCATAAGGGCCCTTAAAGTCACTCATCGAATTAGCATCACAGCTATAATATCCGGAATATGGCTCTTTAAAGCGCAAACGAACTCCCATTCCATTATAGTCTGGGAACCACTTACCATTCCACTCAATCAAAACATCGAAATCTACCACTATGCCGGCACCAAAAGGAGAAACGAAGTCACGTTTTTCCAAGTCATACCCTATCCATTCATTAAGCCTCCGTGTATGCACAAACTGGCCGCCTACCGAAGTTAATGCCGGATTTACAATCCGTCTCAATACGATCTTCTCCACTGCGCCGTACGGCTGCCACTTGCCGTCCTTCACGTCGCGCTCCTCGCCCATCTTGGCGTAGCGGTATATCACATGCGAACCATAGTATCCGTCTTTTGCAACGAAAACCTCAATCTCGTCGCCGCAGGTCTTCCCCTCCAAAACAAACACGCCGTTTGTGTCGGTAGTTCCATCGATCCAAGTTCCCAGCGGACGGAAGTTCATGCCGAGGTACGCCTTTATCTTTGCGTCCGGCACAGGCGTCCCATCGTCATCAGCAATGTGCAACTCGATCTTCGTCTGCGCACCGTTGCGACGCGCGTCACGATAGGCAGGGACCTTCTTCAACGTCGCAAGGGCCGCAACCTGCAATGCAGACAGCGAAATCAAAACAGCTGCACAGTACCTTTTCATTTTAGGTTTCCTTTCTCAACCGCTTTGTCGCAGAGTTAAAGTTGAAACAATACGCGACATCATTCATGTCAGTGTCCGGCCTCGGCCTTTACTGCCTCTGCGGCTCGCACTGACGAATGAACTGGCGCGATCGATTGGCTATTTCCTCGTCTTCAAGATTCGTGTCGTTGGGCGTGGGGTTGAATGCGCTCAAAAAACAAAAACCAGCCATGCCGTCACGACTCCCTGATATTCCTGTGAAGCGAACAACTGTATAGTTAGCGGCAATCAGCCGTCCATTGTCATCAATCCTGCACCTGCTCCTGACAACCCAGCATTTGGACTTGTCAAATGTTTGTCTAATACGTTTGCCGTCATATATATCATATAATTCCGCACTTTGAAAATATTCATTGCCTGGAGTCGCGTTATATGGCGTCGTCAGTTCACTTTCGCTGTTTATTGGGATTTCATAGTAGCCTGAATATGGCTGCGCGAACCTTATTTTCAGCCCAATTTTCTTGCAATCTGGAAATCGCTTGCCATCCCAGTCCAAATACACGTCAAAATCACTCTTTTCGCCTTTCCCATGGGGAGCGACAAAATCATGTTTCTCTACATCAAAGCCTATCCAAGCTCCAAGCTGCCTTGTGAACTTATATTCAATTGCACTTTCAGAAATCAACCTCAATGGAGCTTTTACAGGACGCAAAAGAATTTGCTGTTCACTTCCGTAGGGCTGCCATTTGCCATCACTGACATCATGTTCGGCATGCATCTGAATATACGTAATTCTCTTAGTGGAACCATAATAGCCCTTTTTGCCGACACGAAATTCAATGTAGTTTCCATTCGTCTTGCCTCTGACAACACACACTCCATTCGTGTCCGTCCTTCCATAAAACGAACGTGGTTCGGGCAAAATGTCGAATACCGCCCGCACGCTCGCATTCGTCACAGGCTCTCCGCTGTCATCCAAGACCTTTAGACACACTTCCGCCATCGCGCCGTTGTGCATCGCCTTCAAGACATCAGCCTTAATCTCCCTGGCAGACGCGACAAATGGAAGCGCCATCGCGCAGAGTGCGGACACCCTCGCAACATTGTTCATTTCAAGTTTCCTTTCTCAGTTGCCTTTTCATAGAACTTGTAGTTATAGAAATATGCAACATCCTTCATGTCAGAATGAAGCCAGCGATTCGGGTAATCCGACAACTCTGGCCACCCATTTGGACGAGGGACTTTCAATAAATTGTCCAGATCAATCATGTCATCATCCAATGTCTCGTCACCAAAATATGTATGTCCCGCAGACGGCGCAAGTGCCGGAATGCCTTGAGCAAGATGCGCACCGCGAACAAGCAGGGCGATGTTGGTAGAGTTCATGCTGGACGGATAGCAATAGAAAACCGTGTTGGTTCTGAAATCGGATTCAGTCATTGTCTGAGCCTCCGCAACGGAAATTTTGTCAATGCCTAAGACGTTCTCTTCAATGTTCCATCCCGACCAGTCTGTGCCGCCAATACCGCCTCGACCCTTGAACAGCTCCTGTTTGTGCCAACTGTAGTGCCCCAGGGAACCCGAAACACCAGTCCAAGAATGGACATAGTTGTTCGCTGCGAGTTCCAGCACCTCGTCCCCCGTTGAATAGAAGTTGACGACGTATGGCACGACATTAGAGAAGCGCCCCGGCCAGCCGAGGAACTTCCGATCGTCGTTCGGCTCGTTCCTGAAAAGCCAATGCCAACTCGACGCCCACGAATTCGTCGGATATTCCTCCCATTCGGGATGAACTAACTGCGGCACGCGCAGAGACACGTCTGTGTCGAACGCCTCGGAAGGCACGGCCGAGTTGCACATGAGGTAGCTCGACGGAACGAGCCCGTAGTCCTGTATCATCGACGAGCACACCATGTTTCCGAGCGAATGCGCCATGAGGACCTTCGTGCCAGGAAGCGCCGCAAC
Organism: Kiritimatiellia bacterium; assembly: GCA_016284515.1. GTDB lineage: Bacteria > Verrucomicrobiota > Kiritimatiellia > RFP12 > UBA1067 > UBA1067. The sequence goes on from JAEEOY010000007.1 coordinate 16,736, forward strand.
CTGGTTCGCGAGCACGCTCGCCGTAAAGAAGGCGTTGGACGCGTTTTCCTGGTAGTTCGCGCTTGAGCCGATGTCGCTCCGCCACGAGACAGCCGTGAACTTCGCCGTCATGCCGGTCTGCCACATGCGCTTGAACACCTCCGACGCCCACGCACGCGAGTTCGCCTGCGACACGTTCGCGCCGTGGAGGAACACGAGATGGCGCGAAGAAGTGTCGGAGTCTGGACGGTTCGCTGGCTCGCCAGTCGAGCTCGGCCACGTGACGCCCTCTCCGGAGAGTCCTCGCGTGTTGACATGCCGGTACATGTCCTCCACGGAGGAAATGCACATTGCAAGGTTGTTGGAGCAGACAACTCTTTCGCCAAGCCAGGCCTCCAGCCAGAGCGGCTCCGTCGAGAGATGGCGTCCTTCGACAAGAAAAACGCCGTATCCGTCGGTGGCGGCAAGCGATGCGAAGCCGGCGGGGAGCTGCGTCCCCCCCTGTTCGATTCGCACTTTGTCGGCGCTGCGCGCCTCAAGACCCAGCGACACGCCGAAGCCTCCGGCTGTCGACGTCTGAAAGGCGTTGGCCGACTGCCTGCCTAGACTAGTCCAAACTGCGTTGACGGCTCCGTCCGCTTGCCTCAGCCTGAATGTCAGACCCGACCCGACAGACTGCGGAAGTCCCGCCACAACCCCGGAGACATCTGCCAGAATAGGCGCGTAGTCGATCATATCCCTTCGCCCGTTGACATGACCGCTGTCCCAGTCCAGCCCTTCTCCCGGTATGTCATCGGTGCCGCCACGCGCTATATCTCCGTCGACGGACAACGCATCGCTGTCGTCATTGACCCAGAAGCGGAAGGTGGACATTCCTGACTGCGCCACTTCTTCATCGACGATCGCTCCGTCGCGATTCTCGTCGAATGCCAGCACCGGGTCGCGCAGGACGTACAGCGTCGCCGTCAGGCCCTGCGCGACGTTTCCCGCGCCCGGATTGCCGTTGCCGTCGTACGACTGTTCGTGAACATGGCTTGTGAGAAGGCCGTCCGCGTTCTCGGCGATCCATCCGTCGCCCGCAAGAATCTCGTTCCCGGGCAGACGGACGGAACTATACCCCCAGTAGCTCGGCGTCGTCGGGATCCCGTCGACCTGCGCTCGCCAGCAGTACCACGGCGCGCAGATGTCGTCGTGTCCGTCGCAGTTGAGCCAGCGCATCGACAGACGGTAGGCGCTGCCCTTCCTCAGCCTGAAAGACCTCGTTGCCGCCGCGTACGGCGCACCCATGGTTATCGTCCGCACGCGCGTGTCGGCCGGGCCGAGTCCCGTTACCGTCATCTCCCACGCGGCGTAGTCGCCGAAGATGTTGAACGCGATTTCGCGGAAGTCCGACGCATCGGGAGGCGTGCCGTCGTCCGAGTCGTCGTTTGGGTCCGTCCCCTGCGCGGCCTCCGCGGCGTCGTCCGCGCCGCCTCCGTCCGTGTCCGGATTGCCCGGGTCGCTCCCGTTCTCGTACTCCTCCAGGTTCGAAAGCCCGTCTCCGTCTCCGTCATAGTCGCCGCCGTCCTCGCCTTCGGCGGAAAGCGGATCGAGCCCGTACGCGATCTCCCATGCGTCGGGCATCCCGTCCCGGTCTGTGTCGATGTAGTGCGGGGACGTCCCAGCCAGGCATTCCTCCCCGTCGGAGATCCCGTCCCCGTCGGAGTCCGCCGACGCCGCGTCGGTGTCGGTGCCGAAGCGGAGGACCACCAGCCGGAAGTTCTCGACGAACCCGGGGCGCATGTACGCGACGGACTTGAGCCGCCGCGACCAGAACGTCTGGAACCCGATGCCGGCGTTGCGTCCGTCCATCTCCTCCCCAACCACGTTGCGGTATGCCAGGTACGCGACGTCGGGGTCGGAATGTCGGACAATGACCTGGAACGAGACGTTATTCGTCTCCGAGCCGCCGCCCTGCCTGCCCATGTTCGAATAGCATATGCAGGTCGCGTAGCTCCCGGCCACCGTCGCCGTCCCGACCAGGACCGACGACCCATCCTTGAGATACAGTCCTCCGTCCGAAAGCGGCGCAACCACGATCGCGCGGGAATCCACCGGACGGGTGAAGTCAAGGGCCTGCACGTCCATTCCGGGATTCTCGTACCCGGCCCGATTGAAGAAGACCGCGCCCCTGGCGGAAACAGTCAGGTTGGACACGACCACGCCCTGCATTACAAGCGGCTGCGGGAGCTCCCAGCGCGCCGTGTGGCAGGCGCCCGTCGCGAAGACGCCGGTGATGTCCGTAAATCCTTCCGTGCTGGCCCAGAGCGGCGCGGCGGCGACTAGAACGGAACCCGACTCCTCTGCGTCGCCGAGTCCGTCTCCGTCGGTGTCGGCCAAGAGCGGGCTGATCCCCATCGCGAGCTCCTCCCCGTCGTCAATCCCGTCTCCGTCGGTGTCAGGGTCCGACGGGTCCGTCCCGTGAACAAACCGCTCCGCGGCGTCGGGCCTGCCGTCGCCGTCGCTGTCCGTCGCGTCGCCCGCGGCGAGAAAACCGGCGGCGTTTCCGTCCACCCCGGACACCTCCCCGTCGGACACGGAGAAGAGCGCGTTGCTCGCGCACTGCGAGACGTCAAGGCTGAATATCCACGAAAAGCCGAAGAGGTTCGTCCCGGCATATATGTCCACGACATCGTCCAGGGGACGCGACCCGGGAGGCCATGAAACTACGGAGAGCATCGAATTCGTGCACCTCGCGACCGCAGTGAGCATGAGGTTCGTCGCAGGCGGCAGATCGCCAAACCCGACGGCCTCACCGACATCGCACGCGTCGGGCAGGCGCAGCGGAGGCTGCAAAGCGTCGCGGGGGGAGTCTGGAACGACGCCGCCTTCCCGCGCGCCGGGCTGGCCGCCGTCGACCAGCAGCTCCCCCATGGCGGCATGCTCCCCGTCGATCTCAGCCTGCGCCGCGTTCATCCGATCCTTCTCCTCGCGGGTGGGAGCCGAGCCGGACTCGGCCATGGCGAAAATCCACGCGCTCAGAAAGGCGACCGTGAGGATTCCGCCCACGCGGCGGATGCGCCGCGACGCGCTGCCGACAACCTTCCACGCGCCGATGGCGGCCAGCAGCGCGAACAGTGCCGCGGCCGAAGGCAGCGCCGCCTTCAGCAGAAGATGCGAGAACATGGCGCCGAAGGCATCCGTCACGACACCTCCTCCCGGGCGACAGATGTGGCGCCGTCCTCACGCATGAATGTTGGCAATTGTTTCATCTTACGGCAATATTATATCATTTTCTCGTTCATCTTTCATAGTTGGCGTTTCGAATCACGTTCACGTCACGATTGAAACATGTAAAGTGATTTGTCGATGAATTTGAGGGCGTGTTTTCAGGGGCGCGGCGGAATCTCGCGTCACGTTACCCGCTAAAGTGACTTAACGCCTGGGAAACTTTCCGGCGCCGTGGAGGAGCAAAAGTTCCAAGAGCGGCGCAAAGTGAAAGACAACAACCAACAATCGGAAAACAGCCTCGCGTGCGCGCGCGTGGTATGTCATACGGAACATACGCATACGGGTATTAGTAATACTTACAGTGTCTCAGACCACGCACGCGTGCGCGCCCGCGCGATCCCCGCGAACTTCGTCGCCGCGTGGAGGGAGAGGATCTTCGCCGACGGGATCGAGGATCCCGTGAAGGTCGCGGTCGAGGAGGCGGTGAAGGACTTCGGCGAAGCGGATGACTTCACGATCTGGGCGTGGTACGCGAACCGCATC
>JAEEOY010000057.1 GCA_016284515.1 Kiritimatiellia bacterium
GATAGAGTCCGTGGGCGTCAGGTGGGGCTACGGAACCGCCGAGGAGCTCGCCCTTGCGGACAGGGTCGTCTCGTCGGCCGCGGAGATATGAGGCGCACGCGGCGTCCGCCGTTTTGGTATAATATGCAGTGAACCGCAAACAAACACAACGGAGGATAGCAAAATGAAGAAACTGGTACTGTCGGTAGTTCTCGCCGCTGCGGGAGCCGTTTTCGCCGAGACAACCCCTGCGATGGTCTCGCTCGTCACGCCCGTCCAGGCGCCATCGAGCGACGTTGACGTCGCCGGAATCAGGTTTTCGCTCATATACGGCGAATGCGGCGGCTTCAAGGGCCTCGACCTCGGCATCGCGAACCGCACGAGGGGCGAGTTCACGGGCGTCGGGATCGGCGGCGCGAACATCGCGGACGGAGCCTTCTGCGGCGGGCATATCGGACTCGTCAACTGGAACGAGAACGCGAGCCGCGACTGGGACAGGGTTTCCAAGGGCTGCCAGATCGGTCTCCTCAACCGCGCGGGCTCGTTCTGCGGACTCCAGGACGGCGTGGTCAACGTGATTGACGGACGCTTCACCGGCCTCCAGGGCGCGTTTCTCAACTTCACCCAGGACCTCTACGGCTGCCAGTGCGGCTTCTATGTCTTCCTCGGCGTCAACGTCGCGAGCGGCTCGGTGCGCGGCTGCCAGCTCGGCCTCGTCAACTACGCCGAGGAGATGGAGAAGGGGCTCCAGGTCGGAATCGTCAACATCATCTCCCGCGGCGGCTGGGCTCCGGTCCTGCCGATCGTGAACGGCTGCTTCTAAGTTCGGCAGATGGCGCAGGATCAGCTATTTGCAGACGAGTACAAGGTGAACCTCGACGTCTTCGAGGGTCCGCTCGACCTGCTTTTGTACCTGATCCGCCGCGAGGAGCTCGACATCTACGACATCCCGATCGAGCACATCACCGCCGAGTACATGAAGTTCATCGAGGATGCGAGGAGGCTCAACCTCGACATCGCGGGCGAGTTCATCGTGATGGCGGCGACGCTGATGGTGATCAAGTCGCGCATGCTCCTCCCCGTCGGACGCCGCACGGCGAACGAAGACGAGACGGAGGAGTGGGTCGATCCGCGCCTCGATCTCGTGAGGCAGCTCATCGAGTACAAGAAGTTCAAGGACGCGGCGATACGCCTCGAGACGATGGAGGCGTACATGGCCAACAGCTTCGACTACGGCGGGGGACGGCCCAAGTTCGAGAAGACTGCCGCGGACGCGCGCGGCGCGCTCGCGAACCTCGACCTCAACGACCTGCTGACGGCGTTCCAGGAGGTCCTCGCGCGGGCGAACGAGATGCCGCACGAGGAGCTGAAGGGCATCCGCTTCTCCGTTCCGGAGAAGATGGACCTTGTGCTGGAGCGCGCACGCCGCGAGGGGCAGGTCTCGTTCGTGACCCTCTTCGCCGAAGACGCCCAGAAGGGCGAGATAATCGTGACGTTCCTCGCGCTGCTGGAGCTCCTGAGGCAGCACCGGATCATCGTCTACCAGAACGCCGCTTTCCACGAGATAACGATTCTGCCGTCCAAGGAGGAGCCGGACGACAAGCCGCTTGAAAGGCCGGACGACTATGAGTGAACAGGTAAAGATTCCGCTGCCCCGCAGCCTCCAGGACATCGTCGGCTCGCTTCTGTTCGCGAGCCCGGATCCGCTCACCGCCGCGGAACTCCGCGCCGCCGTGCGCGCGGTCGAGCCCGAGGAGGGCGAGAACGCGGAGGTTATGGACGTCTACAGGAGCTGCACGTCGCGCGAGATCGACCAGGCTCTCAAGGGGCTTGAGAAGGCGCTCGAGGTCGCGGGATGCGGCTTCCAGCTCGTCTGCACGGGCGGGACCTACCGCATGCAGACGGTGCCGAGCTGCGGCAGGTACGTGCGCGCGATGCTCAAGCTCGACCGTCCGAGCAGGCTCGGACGCGCCTCGCTAGAGACGCTCGCCATCGTCGCGTACCGCCAGCCGATCACGAAGAGCGAGATCGAGGAGATTCGCGGAGTGGACGTCTCCGGAAACGTCAAGACGCTGATGGACCTGCAGCTCATCCGCCTCGTCGGCAAGTCGGAGCTCCCGGGGCATCCGTTCCTCTACGGAACGACCCAGGTGTTCCTCGAGCATTTCGGGCTCTCCAACCTCCAGCAGCTAAACGAGCTCGACCCGACTCTGCAGCGCTCGAATCCGCGCCTTAAGGCCGAGTCCTACAAGAAGGTCGAGAAGAAGACCGAGCTCGAGAAGGCTGCCGAAGAGGAGAAGAAGGCGGAAGAGGAGACGAAGGCGGAAGAGGAGACGAAGCCCGAGGAACCGGCTTCCGCCGAACCGGAGTCCGCGCAGGATGCGCTGCCCGGAATGGAGGCGTCCGAATCCGCCGCCCCGGCATCAGACGACGACGACATCTTCATCGATGACACGCCGGACGAGTTCGACGACGATGACGAGGACGAGGAAGACGACGATCTTGACGATGACGACGAAGAAGATGAAGACGAAGAAGACGAGGAGGACGAAGATGACGACAAGGAATAGTCTTCTTGCCGTTCTCGCGCTTTCGTGCCTTGCCGCGTGCGATTCGCGCACGGTCGGCGAGTTCAAGGCGGAGCGCGCGAACAAGACATACCAGGAGGCGATGGAGGACTACACGGCCGGACGCATCGAGGCCGCGGCCAAGGGGTTCGAGAAGGTGCTGCGCGCCGATCCCTCCAACTCGAGTGCGCGCTTCCAGCTCGCGTGCCTGCAGCAGGACAGCCGCCACGACTATCTCGGGGCCTACTGCAACTACAGGGAGTATCTGCTTTTTGCGCCCGACAGCGACAAGGCCAAGCTCGCGAAGGAGAGGCTTGCGATCTGCGAGAAGCTCTTCGGCGAAGAGCTCGCGAAGAAGGCGGGCGGCGAAGGCGGCGCATCCGCCGCGCAGGCGACGGCGATGGGCGAGGAGATCGCGCGGCTCAAGGAGGAGTGCGCGAAGGCGGCTGCCGCGCTCAAGGACTCGAACGAGAAGCTTGGACGCCTTGCCGGTGAGAACGCGCGCCTGCGCAAGCTCATCGCCGCCGTAGGCGACGAAGGCGCGGACGTCGCGAAGCAGGCGGACATCACGTCGGTGAAGGATCTGCTCGACGACGACTCCGAGGAGGCGAAGAGCGCCGCCGCGCTCGACGAGGCGAAGGCGCTGAACGCGCTTGCCGAGGCCGAGGAGGCGGACTCCGGCTCCGCGTCGTCGCTTCTGCCGCAGCAGGCCGCGGACGCGAAGGACAAGAAGAAGGCCGCGGAGGAGTCCGAGCGGAAGATGAAGGCCGCTCGCGAGGCGATGAAGGCGTCGATTCCCGACACCTATGTCGTGCAGGAAGGCGACACGCTCTACAAGATCGCGGTCCGGTTCTACGGACGCACCTCGGCGTGGAAGCAGATACGCGAGGCGAACAAGGAGTCCATCTCGACCGACGGGCGCGTCCGCTCGGGCATGACAATAAGGCTTCCGAAATGAGCAAGATTCATACGTCGCTTGTCGGAACGCTCCACTCCTACACGCAGTCGAAGGTGCCGTGGCGGCTCGACGAGTACCGCGACGCGTACGGCGAGACGTCGAAGGGCCAGCGCTTTGGCTGGAAGCTCTTCCATTACATCTCGGGCGGCGGAATGCGCACGTTCGGCAGGACCGTCCAGCAGGAGGAGCTCGGCGCGCGCCAGACGCGCTTCCTCGTCGTCGCAGGCGCTCTCGCCGTCCTCTGGCTAGTTCTGCTCGTCGCCTGACGCGCGCGGCATCTGTCTCAGAACGACACTCTTCCTTGGAGGTTCCCCACTTTTTTTGGCATGAAAACGGCCACACCCCAGTAAACAAAGGGTGAAGTGGCAATTTTCATTTTGCTACAAGTGAAAACATCGTTCTTGATTTTATAGGCAACTCCGAGCGTTGGGGCTCCCGCTACCGCTCCGCAGCTTCGCGCCACTCAACGACTGTATATGTGCCAGGGTACGCATTTTGGGATGCGACTGCGTCGCATAAATCGGCCGAAGGCCGCTATAATCACTGCAAAACAGCGTCTCCTGATTATGGTTGAAAAGTGCGAAGCCGTGGAGCGGTAGCGAGAACATCAACCGTCGGAGTTTTTCCAAAACCGCGCAGAGGGTCGCAAAGGTTCGGCAGCGCAAAGTAAAATTGGGGAACCTCCAACAGAATTTCCGATAGACTGCAAGCGCAACTTTTGAAGGCAAAAAAGGTAAACGAAGCGAAGGCCGTGTCGGAATCTGGCGAAATCGTCAAGTTCGACGAAGCCGGCATGCCGCAGCTCGATGTGTGGCTGGAAGACGAGACGATCTGGCTTACGCAGAAGCAGATGGGATTCCTGTTCGGGTGTGCACCGCAGAACATCACATATCATCTTCGCGAGATATACAAAATCGGCGAACTGGAGGCGGATTCAACTTGTAAAGATTTTTTACAAGTTCAGATCGAGGGTGGAAGACGCATTTCTAGAATGCAGAAGTTCTACAATCTTGACGCCGTGGTGCTGGCGGGCGACATCGCGCCGCTCAAGGGGCGCGGGCCGTGGCACATAAACGACCAGTCTTTACTCTGCGGCCATATCCACACAGGGCGTAACCGCCGCGCAAGCGGGGCCGCAACCCATAGGGACGCGGCCAAGCCGAGCGAAGCGAGTGCCGAGCATGGCGGTGTTGACTTTGAGTCTACCAGCATCTACAATGTCTCCCGCCTCGACGAACGGTATGAAATCGCCTATGAGCCGACATGGGTGGAGATCTGATAG
>JAEEOY010000058.1 GCA_016284515.1 Kiritimatiellia bacterium
TTCCTCCCTTCCCTTACTCGGCCCTGGTAACCCTGAAGAAGCAGCCGGATCCCTGCGCGTCAGCCTCGATCGCAATCGGCTTCCCCGCGTCACCGTCGACCCTGTCCGCGGAGCGGTCCTCCCCGAGAGCATCCGGCGCGTCGCCCGAGGAAATCGTGTAGGTGAGGTACGGAACGGTATCCTCGACCATCAGACGCGCCACGCCTTCCGCAACCTCAAAAGACGTAATGCGAGGATGCCGCGCGCATTCCGGAACCTCGGACAACACCCCCGCACGCGCTCCAGGAGTCAGCGCCCCCGCCTGCCGAGCCTTCGCGCCCGACGCCTGCGATGCCGCCGCGCCGAGAAGCCCGAGCGAGGAAACCGGAGAAAACGTCACCTCTCCCCTGACCTTGCCCCAGCGATTGACGCGGCGCGGCGCATTTGCCGCGACGCCCGCAATGCGCCCGTTCGCCGTTCGCGTGTCGACGAGGCAGACAGACCATTCGCCGCCTTCCAGCTCCTGGTACGTTGCCGCGGGGATCTGGAAAAGCGCATCAGGGCACCTGCCGCCCTTCGCGAGCGACGCCGCAAGAACGACACGATCCCTCGGCGAGACAGTTGTCCCGTCCGCGTTGAAGCCCGAGAAGACAAAGCCCTTCGGAGACCAGACGAGGGCATAGCACTCCCCATCCCCGACGAGAGTCCCGTCGGAGTAACGGTCTGGCCCGTTGGTCGAGAAGCGAACCAAATAGTCCCCAAGCCCGCCAGCACCGGCGAAGCTTGAAAGCAGAACTATAATGGCACACCCACCGAGCCCCGTGGCCCTCTGGAACGCACCTTTCAGCAATTCCAATTCTCCACCTTTTTTACTGATATATATTGTACTACTTTTTGAACGGCATTACAATTGGCAAAATTGACAAAATGTAGATCTGCTCCAATCTTCAACCTAATTGTATCAAATATTCAGCCTAAATAACAACTATACGAAAGTATACCGCGCATCCTTGGTTCATCCACCCGACATCGCGATACAACGAGACGCGGCTGGAAGCCGCGTCTCCATGGTTCATCCACCTGGCGTCGCTCGCAATGTACCATGCGAGCTGGATGACAGATAGCTTCCTACCTAATGCGCAATGACCAGAATCCGCATGAACCATCCGACGCGCCCTTTATCGTCACGGGGAAGGCGTGGCCATCAAGAGTCGTTACCTCCGGCTCGAGCGAAAGATCTGTCCAGTGAAGGACTTCAACCACTCCGTTGACCGTCCGCTCAGTATCAACACCGCCGAGATACAATGTGCCCTCGAGCGTTATCTGGCCATTGCCGTCAACGGAGATCGACTTGAAGCCAACCTCGGCCTCGGGATCGGCAAATGAGTCGGAATTTACGATGTATGCGTCGACGAGCGCCTCCGCGGAACCAGTGTACGCGTCGAGCTCCGCCTGTTTAGCGGCGTTAGCGCGGACCACGGAATCGATCCACGCGCCGATGCGAGCGTCGGACGTGATCGCCGACGTCACCGCAGCCGCCGCGTCAGCGTCGGCGGGAAGCGTGTAGGACGGCACCCAGTCGCCAGCTCCGATCTCGGGCTCGAACGACGTGGCCTTCAGCGAAGCGCCGCCTCCAGGCCCGCCCGCGCCGTAGACCGTCGGAAATGTCTTCTGCGCCGCATAAGCGTACTGGATCACGCTCACGCCATCCGGCGCATAGATGTACATGCACACCTTGTTGTTGGTGATCTTGTTCCATCCCCACGTCGCCTGGTCGAGCCTGACTGACGCGCCGGGCGCGAGCTTGACGCCGGTTATCACGAAGCTGCACTTCGCGGCGTCGATCGGATCTGCCTCCTTGACTATCACGACCTTTACGCCTTCGAGGTCCAGCATCGCCTCGGAAGAGAGGTTCGTGAGGACGATCCACTCGTCGGTATCGCCGTTTCCAGTCGCGGGAAGTCCGCAGAACTCCGCAAAGCGCAGGTTCGCAGAAAGCGCCTCGTCGGAGTCGGACACGCCCTTGAGCTCCACGCACTCCATAGCGCTCCACTCACCTTCCGAGGTGCGCACGCGGGCGCGGAGGGACACCTTGCCGTTTGCAAGCGCCAGCGGCGCGCTGTAGACCTTTGCGGCGGAATTGACGGCGCCGCCCTCGAGTCGCGGATCCGTTCCGTCCAGCGTGTAGTAGACCGTTCCCTTGTCGGAGTTCGCGAGCGTGACTGTATCCGCGATGTTGACTTCGTCTCCGTCGACAAGCTCATCGCCTCCCGTGACGAACGCAGTCGGCGCGTCGATGCTCGGATACCATCCGTACTTCTGGCGATAGATTGCGACGAGGCACGGCGAGCGGCGGTCGATGAAGTTGAGGCAGTTGTTGCACCAGTCCTCCCAGTTGAGGTGGCTCATGCTGGTGGCAGGGTAGATCGACCAGCGCGCCATTTCGTTCGCTATCGGATGCACCATCTCGGCCATCCTAGACTCAAAGCGCGCGCGCGCCAGTGGCGCAGTCATCGCTCCGCCCTTCTTGAGGCAGTGCTTGTAGACGAGGTCGCTCCACGTCATCTTGTATTCGTCGTTCTTCATGAGCGCAGCGTTAAGGCGCGCCGGCTGGAACTGGTAGTAGTGCTGGTAGTAGTCGCCCTCAAGTCCGATGCCGTCGTATGTTGCGGATTCGATGGGGTCGGTTTCGGGAGGGAGTCCGCTGCTGACTTGGGCGCCTCCGAACGTCCACTCGCAGTCATGGCGCATGAAGAGGAATCCGTCCCTCTCGCCCTCTCCGTCGATGCGGTTCCTGATTGCGTTGACGTTGTTTCCGGCGCCGCCGCTCTTCACGGGGCAGTCGGTGTCGTTCGCGTAGTACGTGGACGTCATGTAGACGATGAGGTTCGTCGGATTGAGGAGGATCGGATACGCCGGATTGCGCGTTCCGTCGGGGTTGAGTCCGCGCACCTTGTTGTAGTTCGCCGCAGCAGCCGTTCCGGACTGGTATCCATCGTGCATCGAGATGTCCCAGAGGTTGCTCCACGCCTCGCGCGTTCCCTCGGTGACGTCCGTCGTGTAGACGCGCTGGGAGTTCACGAGGTCGCAGGACGTGCGCACGACGTCGTAGTTCTCCTTGTCGCCGCCGTTGTAGGTTTCGCCGAAGCTCTGCTCGGCGCGCTCCTGCGTCTGGTAGACGCCCCAGTAGACGCCGTTGATGAAGAGATTGTAGTAGCGGCTCCTCGTGTAGGGCTCGCCCATCGCGCCCTGCGAGTCGCGCGAGAACACCTCATGCACGAACGTATCGCACCAGTTCTGCGAATTCGCAATGGAGAAGTTCTGCGAGCAGCGCAGGTCCACCTTGTCGAAGCTGGACGCACCCTCGTCGCCGAAGAGCGGGAACTCGAGCTTGCTCATTCCGTAGTCGGAGCGGAAGAACAGACGGAAGCTGTGCTTGGCGTTGCCGTTCTCGCGGCTCGCGGCGCCGCGGATCCTAAGTCCGGCCGGGGCGGCGAACTCGTTGTCCTTGCCGTTGACGGGGTCGATCTGCTCGATCATCGTCTGGCGCTCCGCTTCGCGTCCGTCGTTGTAGGCGTTCACGTAGATTCCGTCGACCGGGTCGAATAGGTTCTTCGGATCGATCACGATCGACATCGTGGCGATGGAGTTCGTGAAGCCCTGGAGCATGTGCGCCGTCTCCTCGGGTGTCGTGGGCGTGCGCATTCCGTAGCGCATGGCCTGGCCGTTGAACTGCGCGTTCGCCGGGAAGCCCTCCGGCACAACGTCCGGGCTCGCCGCGAGCACTTCGTCGACGAAGATGTAGGTCGAGGAGGTGTCCTGCTGGAGAATCGAATTTGCGTTCGGCACCGCGGCGCGTATCGCCGTCGTCTTGGATATCCTGATCGGTGCGGTGTAGCGTATGCCCTTCTCGACTGTCGGGGACGTTCCGTCGAGGGTGTAGTAGATCGTCGCGTCGGGATCCTTCACGCAGTATAGCTCGAGGTCGAACGGCTCCGTCTTGTATCCGCGCTTGATGCTGTACTTCACCTTCGGGGTGATTCCGTCGAGTCCGTCGTCGCCGTTAGCGGCGCCAGGCGTCGGATTCCTGAAGTACACGAGCTTCGACGCGTCGGGGGTGTATCCGTACGAGACGTCCTTGAACTGCTGGTCGAACTCGTACTGCGAGACGATCTCGCCTTCGGGCGTCGCGAGGGCAATCGCCTCGCCGGCCGTGGAGAGTCCTACGGCAGCATGCGCGTCCTGCGCATCCCAGTCCATAAACGTCGTGTCGCACCATACGACGAGGTAGCCTCCGGCGGGAACGACGGCCGGGCCGGAAATCGCCTTCCACTTCGCCATCGCCTTCGTCGGATCGTCCGTGACGAGCCATCCGGCGAAGTCGACCTCGTTTTCGCTTCCGTTGTAGATCTCGATCCAGTCGAGCCCCTGCACGCCGCCGGCGGTCTCGAGCGTCGTGTTGGACGCCATGACTTCGTTGACGCGGATTGCGGATACTTCGACGGGGTCGGGATCGTCACCTGGGTCTGGGTCGTCTCCCGGATCGGGATCGGTCTGTTCGGGAGCCGTCGCGCTGAGCGCGGAAAGCGTGCCCTTCCCGGTGAAGCCGACTTTCGGCGACGACGCGTCGGACCCTGCCGCAATCCAGGCGTTCCCGCCGAGCGTGAGCTGCACGCCGCCAGCCTTGTAGGACACATAGGTCGTGCCACTCTCGCTCTTGAACAAGGCGGAAACCGCAACGGCGGCACCGAACGACGGCGTCGCGCCGTCAAGCGCCTGCCAGGAGCCGTCCGTGAACGCGAGGTACTTGGCGACCCCGCCGACGCGCGCAGCGGTGAGCGCTCCCCTTCGCCCCTGCTGCGCGGTCGGCGCCACGTCCGTGTCGACGAACGCGACGGTCATCTGAAATTCTGTTGCATCGGCGCCGATCTCCTTTTCGACGGAGGGAGTGAAAAGGAGTCCCGATGCAGCAGCGCCATCGACGGAGAGAGCTCCGCCGGAGAGCGCTGCGTTCGACGTGCCGGACCATGTTCCGGCACCTTCGACGACTTTGTTCGATCCATCCGTAGGCCATCCGGCGTAGGACGAAATCCCCGCGTCGAACCACTGCGCACCATGCGCAGCGGCAACAGCCGCCAACGCCGCGCAAAATACTGCGAAAGTCTTTTTCATTGTCTGTTACTCGAAATAAATGACAAAGGGCTTGGTCACGACAACCGGCGGCTCGTCGCCGCCCTCGCCGGCCGTGACGGTAAGAACGCCGGTGCCGGTGAAGATGTCGTCGCGGATGTTTGCCGCGCCAGAGCCAGTCGCGCCATAGGTGCCGGCGTCAAGCTCAGCGCCGTCGACGAGCAGCTTGTTTACGGTTGCGCTGTAGCCGAGGTTGATCGTGCCGAAGTCGCCCTTCTTGCCGTTGTAGGACTTGACGTTGATCGTCGAGGCAGCGTTGAGCGCGTTCTCGCAGGCGACATCAAGCGACGCGTTCCAACCGATTTCAATCGTGCCGGTCCCCATTGTGCAAGTTGTAGTGACGACAGTATTCTCATTGCCGCTGTAGATGTCACCGCCAAGGCAAAGCGTACCTGCGACAACGTCATACACAGTCACTTCGTCCTCGGAGTGGTCGTCGAACATCACTGTTGTTCCAAATGCAGCCTGGACGAACCTTGGAGCGAGTATCTTGGCGCGGAAGTAGCTGTCTGATACCGCTGTATTGGTATTGCGCGTCCAGAAGTAGAGCGCACCGCCATTAGTTCCAGTGCTGATTCTGCCCTGCCTTGAGTCGACATAACGTCCAACGGTGTCGTGATCACCCATCGGGACAAGCAAGCCACATGGAACAGTATACGTTCCCACATCGCTCATATGGCTGTAGAAATTGAAATGTATTCCGCGAAGGTCGTTGGCATTTGCCCACGCCCCGAAGAACACTCCAAGCGCGCTGTCGTTCGTTGTATCGCCGTCAACCCAGATCGCAGGTTTCTCATCCGGAGCGGTCACGACAAATTTTCCATCGGTGTTAACGGAAAGAGAGCCGCGCATACCAATTTCTCCGGCAGACCTGTACGCCATCCCGCCCTTGACAAGTCCAGTGTCGTTAACAATAACTTCATTTCTGTTTCCGATGGTGAAATTCATGGTTCCACGGAAGTAGTCGCTCGCAATTCCGAAAACCGCACCATCCGCAACAACGAGCCTCCCTACCGTAACGGGAATGTTATTGTCATGGACGATTGTACTGTTGCCATCTGAAAACCTGAGCTCATCCAGAACAAGAGACGAAATGTTCTGAATGTTGACATACCCGCCCATCGCCATTCCGTGGAAGACCGCGACATCGCCTGCGACGTGCGGATAGTCGGCGACGGCGTTGCCGCTTGCGTCCGTCCAGTTCGAGGCGTCCGCCCAGTTCCCGGACTTCCCGTTCGCGGTCATGTCAGGCGCGTTTCCGCGCCAGTGGTATTCCGCCGCGAAAGATGCCGCCGCTGCGAGTGTTGCTGCGATTACTGCTATTGTCTTGTTCATTGTTTGTTCCCTTGTTTTAAGTTTAGTTTAAATTGTTCTCCCCTGCCGGCTGACCGTCTTCTCCCCTGCCTTGTCGACATTCTCCCCTGCCGAATTGGCTTTTCACTCGATGTCCGATAGTCGCGTGCCCGCTCCTATTGACACCGGTGTAGCAATGATCTTCACAAATTTGCTTGGTGCGTCGGACGCCTCGACGTCAAGTTCGAGAAGCCCGTCTAGCGGAGCCGGAGACGACGTCTTCTCCGCGACCCAGTCCGCCGCGCTGGAGGAAAGCGTCGTGCAGGTAAATGCCGTATAGTAAGCGCCCTTCTGCGCGTTCGCAATCGTCACAGCGAAGACTGCGTTGCCTCCGACGTCCTTCATTCCGACGCCGCCGCGCGTGACGCCGTCCGGACCGACAAAGCTCGGCACTTCAATTGTCCCGATTTCGCGCGGACCGTTCTCGCAGTATCCCGCGAAATCGCCGATCGTCCCGTCCCCTCCAAAGGCGAGCGAGGTGAGGAAATTCTTGCTCCCGGAGCACGCAAACCACGAGTTCCCGTCAGCGTCCTTGAGCTCGGTGTAAGAATCCGTTCCGTGCTCCCAGACACGGACGCGGGGCGCCGATTGCGACGAGTAGTCGAACTCGACGCGGAGACTCTTCGCGACGCCCTGCGACACCGTTGCGTTGGCGAGGCGCGTCCATCCCGCCGAACCGTGCACGTACAGAGCGCCGTCAGCCGCGGAAACCGCGGCCTGTCCGCGGGCTGCGGACGGCAGCGCGCTCGCCGCGACCTGCGGGAACGTCGCCTCGACGTCGACGTAAACGGCATCGCGCTCGCGCGACGCGGCGGTCGGCTCGAAAAAAAGCTCGTCGCCCTCGGGCGTGCGCCAGGCGCCGCCGACAATCTGCTCGGGCGAAACAGTGCGCGAGAACCACGCCTGCATCGTCTTGTCGGGCTGTTCGGCGGGAGGCGTCGGCGGATCGTCCGGATCGTCGCCAGGATCGTCCGTGCCTTCATCTCCCACGGCCCATATCTCAACCCTCTTAAACGCCTGGGCCGCATTGTAGCGGACGCCGATGATCGGAAGCGCCTCTTCGTCGGGGAGCTGCGGGAAGAGCCGCCAGGTTCCCCATGCGTTTCCGAGAGAAACATACTTGTTGTACTTGGCGAAGTTGAACGGAACTTCCCCATTGGCGGTGACGAGGCGGAGGTTGATGTCGAATCCGTCCGGAAGGTCCCCGAACTGCTGCAGGCGCATGCCTGCGAACAACACCGGCTCGTTGAACGTGATCTCCTGGGCCACGATGGAGCCAGCGCCTACCTTGATTTCAGCCTCATGGGCCTTCACGAGG
>JAEEOY010000059.1 GCA_016284515.1 Kiritimatiellia bacterium
AGTAGCAGCCCATGACCATGTCCTGCGTCGGGCAGACGACCGGCTTGCCGTCCTGCGGCTTCAGAATGTTGTTGGATGCGAGCATCAGGAAGCGCGCTTCCGACTGCGCCTCGACCGAAAGCGGTACGTGGACCGCCATCTGGTCGCCGTCGAAGTCCGCGTTGAACGCGGTGCACACGAGCGGATGCAGCTTGATCGCGCGGCCCTCGACGAGGACCGGCTCAAACGCCTGAATGCCCAGACGGTGCAGCGTCGGCGCGCGGTTGAGCATGACGGGATGGTCCTTGATGACCTCCTCCAGCACGCCCCAGACCTCGGTCTCGCCGCGTTCGACCTTGCGCTTTGCGCCCTTGACGTTTTGCGCGAGGCCGCCCTTGACCAGCCGCTTCATGACGAACGGCTTGAACAGCTCGAGCGCCATCTCCTTCGGGAGACCGCACTGGTACATCTTGAGCTCCGGACCGACAACGATGACCGAACGGCCGGAATAGTCGACGCGCTTGCCCAGAAGGTTCTGACGGAAGCGTCCCTGCTTGCCGCGCAGCATGTCGGAGAGCGACTTCAGCGGGCGGTTGCCGGGGCCCGTGACCGGGCGCGAACGGCGGCCGTTGTCGATCAGGGAGTCGACCGCTTCCTGCAGCATGCGCTTCTCGTTGCGGACGATGATGTCCGGCGCGCGAAGCTCCAGGAGCCGCTTCAGGCGGTTGTTGCGGTTGATGACGCGGCGATACAGGTCATTCAGGTCGGACGTTGCGAAGCGTCCGCCGTCGAGCTGCACCATCGGGCGAAGCTCCGGGGGAATGACCGGCAGGACCGTCAGAATGATCCATTCGGGGCGGTTGCCGCTCTTCATGAACGCCTCGACGACCTCCAGACGCTTGATCGCGTTTGCGCGCTTCTGGCCGCCGGAATGCTCGACCTCTTCGCGAAGCTCTGCGTCGAGCTTCTCAAGATCGATCTCGCAGAGGAGCTCGCGGATCGCTTCCGCGCCCATGCCGGCACGGAACGCCTTTTCGCCGAACTGCTCCTGATATTCGCGGTACTCCTTGTCGGAAAGCACCTGCTTCTTGCGCAGCGTGGTCTCGCCGGGATCGACGACGACGTACGCCGCAAAATACAAAACCTGTTCCAGCTCCTTCGGACTCATGTCGAGCAGCATTTTCATGCGGCACGGAATGCCCTTGAAGTACCAGATATGGGAAACGGGGACCGCCAGCTCGATGTGGCCCATGCGTTCGCGGCGCACCTTTGCGCGGGTGACCTCGACGCCGCACTTGTCGCAGACGATGCCCTTGTATCTGCCGCGCTTATAGCGTCCGCAGTGGCATTCCCAGTCCTTCGTGGGCCCGAAGATCCGTTCGCAGAACAGACCGTCCTTTTCGGGTTTCAGAGTGCGATAGTTGATCGTTTCGGGCTTTTTGACCTCGCCGTGGGACCACTCAAGGATCTTTTCCGGGGAAGCCAGACCGATCTGCAGAGCATCAAATTCCGTTAAATCAAACATTTGCTGTCTCCTTTCGCACGTTATTCGGGATCGTCCTCATTGTCGAGGTCCAGATCCATATCATCTCCGAGATCGAACGCATCGTCGATCAGTACGCCGCCCATGTCGGAATCGTCGTCGAACTCGTTGAACTCGTCGTCGTCGAATTCGTCCTCGTCCTCCTCGTCCTCCATCGGAAGATTCGGGATATCCTCCGGGCCGGAGATGTTGATGTTGTCGGTGAAGCGGGTCTCCTCGTCGTCGTCCTCGCCGATCTCGATCTCTTCACGCGATTCGGAAAGCACGCGCATGTCGAGGCCGAGCGACTGCAGCTCCTTGATGAGGACCTTGAACGACTCGGGCACGCCGGAGGGCTTGACGTTCTCGCCCTTGACGATGCTCTCGTAGGTCTTGACACGGCCCACGACGTCGTCGGACTTGACGGTCAGGATCTCCTGCAGCGTGTTCGCCGCGCCGTACGCTTCGAGCGCCCAGACTTCCATCTCGCCGAAGCGCTGTCCGCCGAACTGCGCCTTGCCGCCCAGCGGCTGCTGCGTGACCAGGCTGTACGGGCCCGTGG
>JAEEOY010000060.1 GCA_016284515.1 Kiritimatiellia bacterium
AAGCCCCGTCACCGACACCGGCCACACCTGGTCGACGCCGTTCGAGGGCGGCGGTTCCACCGCGCCGACCCGCGCCAGGATCGAGCCGCCCGTGATCGCGGTCGTTCCGCCCGCGCCGTCTTTGCCGGGACCGATGGCCGCACCATCGCCGACGCCGGTGAGCGACATGGTTCCCCCGGAGATGGCGGTCATGCCGCCCGGGCCTTGGTATCCGCCGCCGATGGCCGCGCCGCCGTTCGTGGTTTTCAATCTGCCGCCGACGAAGGCGTAGGAGCCGGCGGACTTCACATTCAGCCGGCCGCCGGAGATCGTCACCGCACCGCCCGCGCCGTTGTGCCCGCCGCCGATGCCGGCGGCGTTCGCGCCGCCCTCGACCGTCAGCAGGCCGCCCAGAATCGTCACCGATCCGCAGGCCTCGCCGTCGCCGCCGCCGATGCCCGCGCCTTGGTTGCCGCCGGTCGCGCCCAACGTGTGGAGGGTGTCCGTCGCGTCCGCGTCGATCGTGAGCGAGGCGACGCCGGTCGCGTTGGAGACGACCGTGATCGCGGCGGCGCCGCTGCCCGCCCTCAGCACGGTGTTGCCGTCGAGCGTGAGCGCGACGGAGACGCCGGGCGCGACCGTGAACGGCGAAAGCCCGGCGTGGTTCCCGGCGAAGACTTCGAGATTCGAGAACGTGACGGCGCAGTCAGCCTGCGCGACGACGGCGACGTTCGAGGTGAAGTTCGCGCCGTCCGTGGAGAGGACGAACGGCCCCGCGTTAGTGAGCGAGACGGTCGCGCCGTCGAAGCTCCATCCCGTTCCGCTCGCATAGGCGATGTCGAGCCCGTTCACCGTGAGGCCGAGCGGGGAATGCGCGGCGGGGGCGTGCATGTAGATGTAGTCGCCGCTGGCGCCGGCGTTGAGGTCCTGGTCGATGACCGTCCAGCCCTGCGCCGCGTAGGATGACTTCAGGGCGGTCGTCTCGGACTCGTTGCCGCCGATGAGCATCACGTCCTTGACGAACGTGGCGGCATGGGCGGGGATGGCCGCGGCGAGCGACGCCAGCATAAGCAGTCTTGCGATGCGTTTCATTTCACTGCCCTTTCATTAATGCGTTCAGAACTCATATCCCGCGTAGACGGACAGCATCCATGGCGCGCGCTCCACGCTGCCGCGCACGTCGCGGCCCCTGATCTCGATGTCGTCGTCCAGGAACCGCGCGAGGAAGTCGACGCCTATGCAGAAGTTCTCCCAGCGGAGCATGCCGCCAAGCCCGCCCACTCCGTACACCGCCCAGTCGTCGAACCGCTGGCGGCTCGAATACCCCTGGCCGTCCACGTCGAACGTGAAATGCGTGCGCGACACCGCGACGCCCAGCGTCCCGCGCAGGCGCAGCCAGTCGGTCACGTCCCAGAACGGCTTCACCGCAAACGTCATCTCGATGTCCTCGTAGTCGCCTTCCGCGTGGAGGTGGTACGACGACGTACGAGACGACGACGAAATGTTCGCCCAGCGGTGCGACACCGTCAGGTCGCCCCCTCCGAGGTCCAGCACCGGCCCAGGCCCGTCGTACGTCCCGGCGCCGTAGGAGCCGTCCGGGTTCTGCGCCCACGGGTCGCCGATGACATCCGGGTTAAACGCAATGTCCGTCACGTAGTCGCCGCTTGAGCCCGACTGCGTGCGCGTATACGCCGCACCGCCCGCCTTGAAGAAGCCGCTGTTGCGGAAGTACGAGAGCCCGAAGCCGAGATCGGCACCGAAGCCGCCCTTCCGCCAGAGCTCGCGCTCGAACCCGACGCTGAAGCCCGCCGCATAGTCGTCGTCTTTCCCGGAGACGCGGCTGAAGGACTCGTGCGACTCGAACTCGGAATATGAGTCGACTATCGTCGTAACGCCTCCGTCGCCGAGCGCCCCCGCAGGGATGTACCAGTTCCACGTCCCGGGCTCGACGCGAGAGCATTCGGGGTCGATAAAGCCCCCGCCCGGCAGCGAAACGCGCCCGCTGATGCTGTCGTACGCGTCGCCAGCGGCCTGCGCCTCGGCGCGGGAGGTGCCGGATGGGAGAGGCGCGGACGCGGGTATCCCGCGACGCCACGCGCCGTCCTGGCGTACGCCCAACTTCGTGCGCATGTTGCCGTTCATCGCGCCTCCTGCCGTCACGCGCCAGCCTTCGCCCCACGACGTGTTGAAGCCGTCCGCCTCCGCCGCACCGGCAAAGCTGGCTACCATGATCACAATTGCAATTCTCTTCATAGTATTTTCCATTCTCGCATATTATGGTTGCTTACGCTGTCTGGAGTCTCGGAGTCTTGGAGATCCTTCTCTGGAATCCCCTTCCTCCAAAACTCCTAAACTCCCACCAGCGAAAGCAACCCCACTCCCAACAGCGAAAGCAACCTCAAATCTCATCTCACGACCTCTTCGACGTCGATGCGCAGCTTGAAGAACCTGGCCCCTTCCGGAACAGCGAGCGAGAACGAGCCATCTGCGGCGACCGCGACAGCCCCCACCTCGGCGAACGGCCCCTCCGGCGACGATGCGCCAAGCACTGTCACCCTAGCATTCGCGCCAAGCGACCCTCGCGCCGGAGGGTCGGACGACCCGACCTCGACCACGCCGCGTATCGTTCCGCCATCCACCGAAAACGCCGCGAGCCTGCAGTACGGGCTCGAATCATCCGTGAGCGGCACGCCCACCGCGAGCGACGCGTTCAGCAGCGCCACGCTGGGGAGGGTCGCGCTCCTGCGCGCACCCCACGCCAGTCCCGAGAGCGGCCCCGCATGCGCGCTGGCCGCAACCACCGGCAAGGCGCACGCCTCGCCGCCGGAAGTCCAGACAACGCACCCCACGAAGTCGTCGACCTCAGCCGTGCCGGCATTGCCGTCCTCCGGCGCCACGCCCCTGCGCACGTACATCTCAATCGTGCGCTCGGCCACGGGGATCGTGTCCGCCGAAAGGTCCGCTACGCCATAGACGACAGGCGCGTTCTCCGCCGTGATCAGCGAAGCGTCGAGCGCAACGCAGCGGTACTCCGCGCCGCCGTACGAGGTCGTGTCAGGGTTCGCCGCCCTGAGCGGCGTCCGCCATAGCGCGGCAGCAGTCTTGCCGTCCGCGCCGACGCGGTCAGCGAACAGGAAC
Organism: Kiritimatiellia bacterium; assembly: GCA_016284515.1. Classification (GTDB taxonomy): domain Bacteria; phylum Verrucomicrobiota; class Kiritimatiellia; order RFP12; family UBA1067; genus UBA1067. Next base: position 3,118 of record JAEEOY010000060.1, read on the forward strand.
TTCAGGTCCGATATGCCGGCCGCAAGTCCGTTCGTGCACGTCAGCTTGAGCTGCGCGAAGTAGGTGCCCGTAGCCTTCACGTACTTCCAGCCGAGCTCCGCCGTCAGCTCCGCCAAGCCGATGCGGAACTTCGCCTCCGTGGTGCCGGTGTAGTTGCCCGTGCCAGTGAGCGTCACCGTGCCCTCGCCCGGCGCGTCGTTGCCGGCGTATGCGACAGTGTAGTCGTTCGTGGTTATGATCGAGGGATCGCCGTCCGTCACGACCGGCTCCGGCTCCGCCGGCACGCCCGTGAACACGACGTTATCGACCACGACCGTCGCGTTTGTGATGCTCCGCGGCACGATCTTCACCGTCGCCGAGTTCGTCTCGGTGAAGTATCCGGGCGCGCTCGCCTCCACCCACACAGTCACCTCGCACACGTCCGTGAACAGCGGCATCTCGTCGCCAAACGGCAGGGCGGGCCCTCCGGGCGAGCCGCCATCCCCCGCAGCATACCTCAGCTCCAGCCCCTCGATCGCATTCGTGGCGATGCCGATGGTGTGGCCTTTGCCGTCGTAGACGACTTCGCAGTCCGCCAGCCGGATGTCGTTTGTCGCAAAGGGCTGCGGGAGGATCGTGAACGAGGCGCTTCGGCTTCCCGTCCGAGGAGGAAGCATCGTCACGGTCACAGTCGCAGTTCCTGCATTAGTGTTGCTAGTGTAGGAGACCTCGTAGTCCGTGCCGCGCTGGAGCGCGATGTCCACGTCTTTAAACTCCACCTTGATCTCGGGCTCGATCGGATTGCCGGTCCACGGGTAGCCCGAGCCGTCGAGGCCTTTGATGAGGATTTCCGAAAAGACCGCCTGCACCGTAACGTCGCGCGCGGGCATCGTGAACGTGGTCGCGGCCGCGGACGCGTTGGCAAAGGTCACATCGACATCGTCGGCCGACCACTCGACGAACGCATGCCCCTCCTCCGGCGTGTTCGCCGTGACCGTCACAGTCTCGCCAGCCCGCGCCGTCGTGTTCGTCGTCGAGCCGCCCTCGACCGTCACGGAATAAACCGAGACGGGAGGAGGCTGGTTGCGGTACTCATCGCCTAGGCAGACGGCAATCCCCTGCGCATCGTTGGCGCGCATGGTCTGCACGCAGGACGAGCCGAGGACGAAGAGGTACTTCTGTTCGACGAGGACTTCCTCGGAATTCGGATACTCCTTGTAGTGCACCTTGAACGAGAACGAGTCCGTTCCTGTCTGGACGGTGCCTTCCGGCATCAGAAGCTCCGCGTTGACGAAGAAATGGTTGATGCACCGCAGTGTGGCCCCCTCCTCCGCGTAGACGCGGACGTTCGGCACCAGTTCGTGCGCGTATGCGTCGACTCCGGTCGGCGTGACGGAATCGATGTCGCCATACGCCGCGGTGTATTCGCCGGTGCCCGGATAGTAGGGATTGCCGATCGCGTGGATCTCGCGCTCTTCGACCTGTCCGTAGGCACCGGTGCAGCAGATGCTGAACTTGGGTCCGCCGATCGTGCCTGTGCCCTTCTCGAAGAAGATCCGAACCTGTTCGCGGCCGGGCCTCATTTTCAGCTTCGTGTAGGTTTTGTCGAAGCCGGCGTTCGTGTAGTCGAAGCTTCCGCCGGAGACGTCGTACTTGACGGTGTTGTTGACCACGATAAAGGCATGGCCCTGCGACGCGACCCTGTTCCTGAGGATGATGTCGATCGGCGTGGACTTGCCCTCCGGATTGATGAAGATGTTCAATCTGTCCGAATTGTTGTCGTTCAGATCCGCAAGGTCGATGACGCAGGAGTCCTCGATGACATAGAACGTCTTCTTCGGCATGTCGTAGGAACCGTCGCCCTTGTGGGTGCCGATCGTCACCTCCTTCTTGTCGGTGGATGGGAAATCGTATTGTTCCGGATACGGGGAGAATTGGGACTTTGAATTGAAGTAGTCCGTGCCCGCCACAAGATTGCCGGCGGCATAGACGCGGACAGGGATGAATGCGTAATCCGCTCCCACCGGAGCGCAAGCCCGGTATTTTCTTCCGCCGGCGATCGGCTGGTAGTTTTCGTATGCGTGGCCCGACGCTTCGCCCTCCTTCATCCAATTGTCGTAACCGTATCCGTCAGTGTATACGAGGATGTCCCAGCGGACGTACTTCTCAAAGATCTGGTCCCACCGACTCCAATACGGGTAGAGGGAATAGTCGTAGTTCTCGTAGCCGTTGCCGATTTTGGCCGCAAGATCGGCAAGATAACTGGAGGACCACCCTCCGTCGAACTCGGTCTTCGGATATCCCCTTCCGCGCGCATTGGTGCGGATCTTCCGGAACGTATCGTCGTAGGTGGTCGTGCCAGCGGCCTCGACGCCGAGGCTCTGGATGTAGGCGTAGGTCGCGGTGTTCCGGAATGTGCCGCTCTCCGCCGTGTCGGAGTCCCGATGAGAGATGGTGTTGTCTACGCCGTCGTAGGTGGTCGTGAGCTGTACGGTGAAGCCCTTGGCGAAGTTCGCCCGGACAAACGCGGCGCCTGTGTTGTCGTAGGCGACGTCGTTGATCTTGCCGTTGTTGACATCGAACGTGACCTTGGTCGGATCGACGTAGATGCCGCCTATGGCCTTGAAGTTGTGCCAGTTCACGCTCTTGATGGTCAGCTTTCCTGCGCAGACGACGGAACCGCCGACCACGAGGCTCTGGTTGTTGCCGCCGAGGTCGATGATCAGATGTCCCTGCGGATTGGACATGATGATGTCGCCGCCTATGCTGACGTTCGAATCGGAGCCGCCGCCAATGATCGTCAGCTCCTTGTTGTTGCAGAAGACGTTGCCGCCCATGTAGTTGCCTTCGTAGTCGGGCTTCTCGATGTTGTTGGAGACGAACGGCACGAGGGACGCTCCGGACTTTCCAACCATGAACTTCGAGACACCCTGCGAATCGTGCAAGTAGATGTCTCCGCACCAGTTCACGAAGGCATCCCGATCGGAGTCCATGTCGACGGAGCCGGCATAAAGATTGATCGGGTTCAAATGGTCGGTGCCCATCTGAAGCTGGGAGCTGCCCATCGATATCTTGCCGTCGACATAAACGTAGTTCAGGTCGCTGTACCGTCTCGGCACGCCGTATTCCGCGCGTGGGACGACGGAGTCGAACCGAACGGTCACCGGATCGTTCGCGCGAAGTAGATCGCCCATGACGACAAGTCCCTCCGGCCAATGGCGGACCTCCAGGTCGCCGTCCGTCGTCCGCTTGCCGCCGTGCTGGAACTGGATGACGGCGTCGTTCTCGATTCTCAGCGTTCCATTGTAGAAGGCGTCGCCTGCTGTGGCGGGGCTGTTCATCATCCGGATTACGTTGACATCGTTGCCGTAGGTGAACACCGAAGTCGGGTTCGGTTCCTGTCCAAGGCCGACCTCGCTCGGGCCGAGCCCCGCGATGTTGCCGCCCGCCGGATCGTTGGGTCCAAGCTGGGAGTTGGAGGCGACCGTCGAACCGCTCTGGGCGGATGCCGCCTGCGCGGCGGCGATTCCCGCGGCTGCTAGCATCAAGGCGATGGCTGAACGTCGGGCGTGGGTTTTCATAGAGTGGCCTTTCTCTTCTTCCTCATCGAATCGACTATCATGCGCTTGAGCATGAGGAGCTCTTCCGTCATGTCGTGCTCGCCGTCGGGCGGGTAGACAAGCCCTTCGGCGAACTTGCCGGCGACCGAAAGAACTGCATAGAGCGTTCCGACGAAGAGACGCTTCTCCGAGACGCGGATGTCGAGCGTGCCGTCCTCCTGCGCCTTGCGGTAGACGGTGTGGAACTTCGTCGCGAAGACCTCGACGGCCTCGTTGTATGGACGCATCTGCTCGGCGGTGCACTCCTGGTGCTTCACGTAGGTGTCGAAGTTGCGGTTGAAACGAAGCACGTCCTTGTGGCTGCGGTATAGCTCGATGATGCTGTCGAGGAAGAACTCCATCTCCTCCGCGGCGTTCATCTCCGCGCCGCCGCGTGCGGCGTAGGCCTTCTCGACCTCGACGTAGTACTTCCTCCAGAGGACGGTGCCGATTTCGATCACCAGGGCTGGCTTCGTCTTGAAATAGCGGTAGAGCGTGGCGATGCCGATTCCGGCTTCATTTGCAATCTCGGATAGCTTGACCGCCTCGATTGTGCGCGCGGACATGAGGCGGAACCCCGCCTCCAGAAGCCGAGCACGCCGCGCGGACATCTCGATCGCATCTTTCTCTGCATCTCTCATATCGTCTCCGTGCTATGTGATTGTTTGACTATCATATTGAGCTTCAAAATTCGCTTACTCCGTAGGAGAGATAATACGTTAGGTGGCAAGCCGGTCGGTCCGCACAAGCTTCGCGGCGAAGGCTCCGTCGGTGCCGCTTTCGTACGGAACGGACTCACGGGATTCGGCGAGCGAGAAATCGGGATGGCGGGCGAGAAAAGCCTCGACCTGCGCCATGTTCTCCTCCGGCTCGTTCGAGCATGTCGAATAGACGAGAACGCCGCCCGGCTCTACGCGCGACGCGCAGGCGTCGAGAATCTCGGCCTGCAGCTTGACGAGCGCGGCCAGCTTCCCCTCGCTCCAGTTCCAGCGCGCGTCCGGCCTGCGCCGCAGGACGCCCGTGTTCGAGCACGGCGCGTCGACAAGTACCTTCTGGAAGGACTGCGCGCCTTCGCCGATAGCCGGGAGCTCCGAAATGACACGGACGCCGAGCTTAAGCCTCGCAAGGTTCTGCTCGAGTCTGCGGCGGCGCTTCGGATTCACCTCGCACG
>JAEEOY010000061.1 GCA_016284515.1 Kiritimatiellia bacterium
CCTCGGACGCAAGCGGCGTCTTCGTTATCGCGCGGCGCATGTCATATTCGTCCCAGTCGAGCGTGTTGAGTCCGTCGTTGGCCTTGAGCTCCTTGAAAAGCGGCGTTCCTGGATACGGAATCGTAAGCGTGCACTGAAGCGTCTTCGCCCAGCCCTTCGCAAGGAGCTTGCGCGCGAGGGCGACGGTGTTGGCGATTTCCTTTGGACCCTCCCAGGCGTGTCCGAACATGAAGGTGACGTGCACGTCGAGCCCCGCCTCCGTCGCCCACTTCGCGCCCTTCTCGACATCTTCGACCTTAAGGCACTTGCAGAAGCGGTCGAGGGTCTCCTGGTTCGCGGACTCCACGCCGAAGAGGACAAACTGGAATCCGGCCTTGCGCATCAGCCTGTAGTCGTCGAGCGTGAGGCGACCGAAGCGCATGTTGCAGTCTATGCGGACCTTCTTCGGGAGTCCGCGGGAAATCATCTCGTTGCAGAAATCGGTGAGCCACTGTCCGACGGGGAAGGAGCCCGAGTCGTCCATTATCTCCTTCACGCCGTACTTCTCGACGAGCATCTCGATCTCGTCGACGACATCCTTCACCTTGCGGACGCGGTAGCGCGGATAGAGCGTGGTCCAGCTGCAGAAGGTGCACTTGGCGTGCCAGCAGTCGCGTCCGGACATGATGTAGGTTCCGGGCTTGCGGCGGAAGTTCCCGTTCTTCTCGGCGTAAAGCTCCCAATGAACGAGGTCGCGGTCGATCCACGGGGCGTCGGCGATCGAGTCCTTGAGCGCGAATGGCTGCACGCCCTTAGGGCAGCCCGCGGCGATGAAGTCGAGGAGCCCGTAGTCCCAGTCGCCTCCGGGGATTATCGCCCACACCCCCGGCTTTTCCATCGACTCCTCCGGAAGCGCGGTGACATGGTCGCCCACCAAGACAAACTTAACGTCCTTGGGCAAGGGTGCGGGGCCGCCCGAGGTCCCGTCCGTTCCGGCGGGCAGATGCTTTTCTATCCACTGCCAGTGCCGCTTGACGACCGGGGTCTTCGTCTCGAGCACGACGAGGTCTGGCTTGAAGGCGGCGAGCTTTGAATCAAACGCCTCGGGCGAGAGCTCCGAGGCGATGCCGTCCAGGAAGAGAACATCGTGCCCGGCCTTCTTCAGCATCGTAGCCGCTGTAGCGGGCACGACGGGGAAGATGTAGGTCGGGCGCGAAAACCACTGGAACTGGCGGTTCTGTGTGAGAAGCGCGACCCCCTTCTCGCTTTTGAACGGCGGGTAGGCGATCGCGATTCTCATAGGAAGGTTTCCGAAACGGGCAAGCGCGTCAAGCCGTCAGGCGCAGACGCGCGCGCCCATTTCGCACCACATTACCACTTGTAGCCGAGGCCGACGATGTAGCGGAAGTCGCTGGACTTGCGGCCGACGGAAGGCTGGGTGTTGTAGTCCCACTCGATCTTCGCGAGGAGGTCGAAGTCCATGATGATCTTCGTCGTGAAGCCGACGTCGGCCTTGATGAGCTGGTTGTCCCAGTCGTCGACCTGCGGGAGGAACTCGAGGTTGTGGAACGCCTCAAGCGCCTCGTTCCACTTCGGGTTGTACTTGAGGTGGTGGGCGTAGCGGAGCGTCGCGAAGCTGTCCTTGGCGGACGGATCCTTGTCCTGGTAGTCGACGCGCACCCACGCGGCGCCGAGTTCCTGGCTGAAGCTCACCTTGCCGACGCCGGTCTTGTATCCGTCGAGCCACTGGTAGCCAACACCAAGGCCGAGGCGGAGACGGAAGTCGATGCCCGCGATTTCATCCTGCTCGTAGCGTCCGTTCTCGTAGGTGTAGAACTTCTCGCTCCAGAAGTGGTCGTGCTGGCCCTCGATCTCCCAACGGCGGGTGGACGTCTCGCGGTTGTCCTTGGACGTGCCGGTCTCGCTGTAGTAGTAGCCGAAGTCGATGTTAACGCGATCCTCGTCCCAGCGGCGGTTAAGGTTCGCGATCACGGACGCGTTGTTCTTGTACGTGTTGCCGCGCGCGCTCTCGAACGCGACGTTGATCGCGCCGTGCCACGTCTCGGGCTTCTTCTCCTCGACGGGAAGCTCCGCGACCTCGACCTTCGGGGCCTGCGCCGTCTCGACGTACGAGACCTTGTCGGCCGCGATCTCGATGTCGCCGAGGTCGTCGGACGTGAACTTCACCTTGTCGTCCGCAACGACCGCTCCCGTGCCCGTGAGGACCGTGCCGGACTTGAGGTACACCTTGTCGGCGAACGCCGACGCCGCGGCTATCGCCGCTATGGCCAGTACTGCTCTTTTCATTGTTTATCTGTTCTTTCTTGGTTTTTGGACTTGGTAAATGGAATCCATGGAATCGAGTCGGAGTAGGGCGGCGGCAGCGGATCCTGCGCCTGGTCCTCAAGCGACCTCAGGTCGAGCGAGCCGATGCCCTCGAGGTTCTTCTCCGGCCTGTCGCCCGGCTCGAGCTTCTGGCCCTTCGTGTACTGCCTGCCGAGGACAGCGTTCTTGGGAAGCCCCGCGTCCTTTCGCATGTCCTTCGGATCGACAAGCCCGACGGTGACGAAGACGATGATCTCCTTCTGCTGCTTCTTGCGGCCCTGCGAGCCGAACAGCCTCGGACCGATCCACGGGATGTCGCTCAGAAGCGGGATGCCGTTGTCGACCTGCTCCTCGACCGTGCGGGAAAGTCCGCCGATGACAGCGGTCGTCCCGCTCGCCATCGCAAACTCCGTGACGAGGCGCTGCACCTCGATGACGGGGTACTTCGCGGAGATCGTGCCCTCCTCGGCCTCCGACGACGTTCCGGACTCGACCCATCCGTTCTGCGACGAGATCGTCGGGACGATCGACACGCTGATGAGCCCGTTCGTGCCGATGCGCGGCGTGACCTCGAGCGAGATTCCCCAGCTGAAGAACGCCTCGTTCGCGAACATCATCTTGTCCTCGCCCGGAATCGACGCCATCTGCATGTCGAGGTCGAGCGAATCTCCGCCCGAGTTCGTCGTGCGCTTCGCGGCGATCTTGACGTTCGGATACTTAGTCGTCATGTCGACGGTGGCCTTCTTGCCGGACGAGACGATGATCTTCGGGTTCGAGAATATGCGCGCATCGCGGTTTCCCTCCAGCGCCGACAGAAGCACGTACATCTGCGAGAAGTCGAGCGTCCCGTTGAAGTAGGTGATGTTGCCGTCGTGTCCGCCGACAAGCTCGGAACCGGAAAGCGAGTACGTCGTCCCGTCGTCCACCTTTCGCGTGTAGTCCTTTACGCCCTTCCCGAGACGGTTCTGCTGTATGCCTCCTCCAAGCGACACGGTGCCCTTCATTCCGTCCAGCATCGACCAGTCGATGCCGATGTCGTGGAAGACGTTGTTCGACAGCTCCACGAAGCGAGCCTCGATGTACACCTGTCTCGGCTCGACGTCGATCGCCTTCACGACCTCCTCGCACGCCTCGAGTATCACGGTGGGGGCCGTCACCATCACGGAGTTGGACTCCTGGAACGCAATCGCCATCTTGCCGATCTTCCACGTCGCGCCGAAGTCGCCAGACCATGTCGTGTTGAGCTTCTCCGCGACCTCCTCCGCGGACGCGTGCGCCAGACGGAAGACGCGCGTCGAAATCCTGCGCCGCGCGAGCGAGGCCTCGGCCTTAGCCTCCGCCTCCGCCTTTTCCCTCGCGGCCTCCGCCTTCGCCTGAGCAGCCTCCTCGCGCGCCTCCGCGCGCTCCTGCGCAGCCGCGGCCGCCTTGACCTCCTCCGCCGCCTTCGCAGCGGCGACCGCAGCGGCAACGGCATTCGAAATCACCGATTCGTCCACGTCCGAAGCCGCCAGGGGCTCCGCCGCAGCAATGTCGCCGGAAGCGACCTCCTCGACCTCGAGGCTCGCGGACGCGATCTCTTCCTTCGATTCGACATCCCCGGAAATCCCGTCCGCCGAGTCGAATTCCGACTCCTTCGGCGCAGCCGCAGCGGCTGGCGCGGCGGGCGCGGGCGCGGCGTCCTGCGACGACGGCTTCTCCTCCCCGCCGCAGGAACCCGTGGCGAGGAGCAGCGGAATCGCAAGTATCGCTAGGACGCTGTTCTTCATCGTTTCTTGTTATTATACCATAAATTCGGGCGGATTCGTGAAAACACCGTGCGGTCTATTCACTCTTCAGCTCGCGCGTCATCATCGCGTTGACGGCCTTCTTCGCGTCGTATCCCTCGTAGCAGAGCGAGTAGACGAGATCGCAGATCGGCATCTCGACGCCTAAGGACGAGGCGAACTCGTGGATGACCTTCGAGTTCCAAACGCCCTCCGCGACCATCTGCATCGAAGCGAGGATGTCCTCGATTTTCTCGTCCTTCCCGAGCCGCTCGCCGACCGAGTGGTTGCGCGAGTGCACCGAGGTGCAGGTTACGATGAGGTCGCCTATCCCGGCGAGTCCCGAAAGCGTCTCGGGCTTCCCGCCGTACGCAAGGACAAATCGCTTCATCTCCGCGAGACCGCGCGTTATGAGCGCCGCCCTCGTGTTGTCGCCGAAGCCCATTCCGTCCGAGCACCCGACGGCGATCGCGATGACGTTCTTCACCGCGCCGCCGATCTCGACTCCGACAGGGTCGGTCGAGGTGTAGACGCGGAAGAGCGGACCCGACCAGACCTTCTGCACGAGCTTCGCCTTCTCCTCGTCCTCGCACGCGGCGACGATCGTCGTCGGAATCCCGCGGCTCACCTCCTCGGCGTGCGTCGGCCCCGCGAGCGCGACGACGTTAGCGATGCCGAGTATCGACTTCGCAAGCTCCGTCATGCGGCTGTGCGAGGTCTCGCAGAGCCCCTTCGTGAGCGAGACGACGAGCTGCGAGTCGGTGATGAGGCCCTTGAAGCCCTCCATCACGGACGCGAAGAACTTGGACGGCGGCGCGAGGACGACTATCTCCGCGTCCTTCACCGCCTCCGCGCGGTCCGACGTCAGCTTCAGCGACTCCGGAAGCGCCACGCCCTTCAGGAATTTGTCGTTGCGCCGCGTCGCGCGCATCTCCTCGATGTATTCGGGAAACGCGCCCCAGAGCGTCACGTCGTGTCCGTACCCGGACAGGAGCAGCGCGTTCGCCGTCCCCCATCCGCCGTCTCCGATGACTGCAATCTTCATGGCGCGGATCAGTGGAAGTTCCCGTAGGAGCGGATCTTCTCGTAGCGGCGCTCGATAAGCTCGTCGACGGGAATCTTCGCAAGGTCCTTGAGCGCCGCGAGAACCGCCTTCCTCACCGCGTTCGCGGCGGCCTTGTGGTTCTTCTGCGCTCCGCCAGCGGGCTCCTTCACGACCTCGTCTATCGCACCGAGCTTCAGGAGGTCGGGAGCGGTGATCTTGAGCGCCTCCGCCGCCTCGGGCGCCTTGGCGCCGTCGCGCCAGAGTATTCCGGCGCAGCCTTCGGGAGAGATCACCGAGTAGACCGCGTTCTCCATCATGAGAATCCTGTCGCCGACCGCAATCGCGAGCGCGCCGCCCGACCCGCCCTCGCCGGTCACCACGACCACGACGGGCGTCCTGAGGCGCGAGAAGAACTCGAGGGACTTCGCGATCGCCTCGGCCTGCCCGCGCTCCTCAGCCTCCTTGCCGGGATACGCTCCGGGCGTGTCCACGAACGTCACGACGGGAAGGTGGAACTTCTCGGCGAGCTTCGCGAGGCGCATCGCCTTGCGGTATCCGTCAGGATTCGCCATGCCGAAGTTCGAGGTCATGTTCTCCTCGACGGTCGTGCCCTTGTTGTGTCCGAGAATGAGTACCTTGACGTCCTTCTCGGACGCCTTCTCGCCGGCGCGGATCGTCGCAAAACCGCCGACGAGACCGCGGTCGTCGTTCACAAGCCTGTCGCCGTGAAGCTCCTCGAAGTCGGAGCAGATAAGGTCTATGAAGTCCTTGAGATGCGGACGCTTCGCGTCGCGCGCAAGCTTCACGCAGTCCATCGCACTCTTTGCCATTGCCGATCTCCCGTTTTTCTATCCGTTGAAAAGTTGAAAGGTTGAAGGTTTCACCGCTCGTCACTCATGCCTCTCACGTCACTCATGACCTTGATGGCGCGAGGGTCGTGAGAGTCGTGGGTGTCGCGAGACCAAACCGCACCCCATTCATCCCATTTATAGTTCATAATTCATCAGAAACCCCAGTACCACAGCATCTTCGCGATGAAGGCCTTGAGGTCCTTGCGCTCGACGATGCGGTCGATGAATCCGTGGGACTCGAGGTACTCCGCGGACTGGAAGTCGTCCGGAAGCTTCTGGTGGATCGTGTTCTCGATGACGCGCCTTCCGGCGAAGCCGATGAGCGCGCGCGGCTCCGTGACGTTGATGTCGCCGAGCATCGCGTACGAGGCGCTCACTCCGCCCGTCGTGGGGTCGGTGAGCACGGAGATGTACGGAAGCCCCGCCTCCTTCAGCTTCGCGATCGCCGCGGAGGTCTTGGCCATCTGCATGAGCGAGAGGATGCCCTCGTGCATGCGCGCGCCGCCCGAAGCGGAGAAGAGGACGAGCGGACGCCTCTCGGCGATCGCCTGCTCGCACGCGCGGGCGATGCGCTCGCCCGTTCCGGTGCCGAGCGAGCCACCCATGAACGCGAAGTCCATCACGCCGAGCATCGCGTCGTGTCCGCCGATCTTAGCCGTACCCATCACGATCGACTCGGTCTCGCCCGTCTTGGCAATCGTCGCCTCGACCTTCTCCTTGTACGGACCGGTCGCGTCGTGGAACTCGAGGTGGTCGGAGTACGTCACCGCGCGGAACACCTCGCTGAACGTCCCCTCGTCAGCTATCTGCGCAATGCGCTCGCGGGCCGAGAGCCGCCCGTGGTAGTTGCACTTGGGGCAGATTCCGCCGTTCTTCTTCCAGACCGCCTTTTCGAAATGGCTTTTGCACTTCGGGCATATCGCCCAAAGCGCCTTCGCAGGTGGTATCTTCGCCTTTTCGGCCTTAGCTTCAAACCAACTCATGTCATTAGCCTCTGATTTGGATTACAGTCTGATAATTATACCAAAAATTCGCGCTCCATGCCTATTCGGACGACGAACTGGAAAATTGCGAACCGGGGATTGAATGGAAGGGGGTCAAAATCCAGGGAGGTTGAGCTGACCCGAGACGCACACCTTGCGCCCCTTTGCGAGGGAGCGGTCAGAAGTGTCGTAGACGACGAACTTGATGCCCTCGAAGCGCTTCGAAAGCTCCGAGCGGATGTAGTCCGACACGCACTTGACGTTCCCCTTGTCGTCGTCGGAGAAGCCGATCGACACCGGACGATTCGCCGTGCCGTTGCGGCGGACCATGTGGAAGACGTGCTCCACGAAGTCTCGTATGGCGAACTCCTTGGCAAGCTCCGGCTTCGCGGCGGTCGTTGCGACGGCAAGCTTCTCCTGGTATATGGGATCGCGCTCCATGCGCTCCTTGAAGCCGCCGTACGTCACGGCGGAGTAGCGGCACATCCCGAGATAGTAGTCGAGCTCTTCCGCGTCCGTCCCGAACTCCCCGTCGCCGACTCCGTCGATCCACTGACGGTATCCGCGCAGGTTGGACATCATGATCTCGCGCTCCTCCTCGCTGAGGGCGTACTTTATGAAAACCCGAACCGCCTTCTCGATCGTCTCCGGAGCATGTCCGCGCGCCGTCACAATCGCGAAGATGCGCCCTTCCACGAGCGTCTTCTTGAACGTATTGAAGCTAGGCGAGGGCTTCTCTCCGTGCTCGATCTTCTCGAGCGCCGCGATCGTGTCCTCGATGAAGTTGTCCCTCCCGGGGGCGTCCTCGAAATTTCGGAACGCCTCCGCCCACACCCCTCCCGGCGCGCGGTAGTGCTCTTCGTCCGCCCTCACGAGCGCGAAGGTCGCCGTGGAGACCTCGACAGGCGTCCACGGATCGTCCGGAGTGTCGCGGTGCTCCATCTGGATCCGCGTGGGCATGTGCAGGATGTTGTCGTCCCAGTCGAAAATATAGTACTTGAGGTCGCGGCTCGAGACCTCTTCGTTCACATATGGAATGGGACGCTTCAAGGGGATAACAGTTGAAAGGTTGAAAGTTATGGACGTGAGTGACGCGAGGGGCGCGAGGGGCGTGAGGCAACCGCGTCTCAAATGCCTCAATTGTCCCTATGGCTCATGTCTCTCGCGTCTCCCACGTCTCTCATGCCCCGACATCACCTCTCCGATGAAGTCGAAGCCCTTGACCTTCGCGATCTTGACGTCCACGAACTCTCCGACCTCCGGCATCGCGCCTTCGGCGGCCAGGTACGTCACTCCGTCCACGTCGGGTGCCTGGGACTCCATCCTCGCGACGCCCGGCGCGACGACGAGCGCGCGGAACGTCTGACCGACGAGCCGCTTCGAACGCATCTTCCAAATATCCTTCGCGAGGCCCATGACCTCCTTCTCGCGCTTCTCGGCGACGGCGCGGGACGGACGCCCCGCGAGCTTCGCGCCCTTCGTGCCCTTCTCGGGAGAATATGCGAACGCGCCGAGGTGGTCGAACTGCATGCGCCTCAGGTCGGACATCATGACGCGGAACCTCGCCTCCGTCTCGCCCGGGAAACCCGTCATTATCGTCGTCCTGAGCGTGATGCCCGGCACGACGTCCCTGAGGAACTCCGCGGCCGTGAGAGAATCGTCGACCGCCGCCCTGCGGTTCATCTTCACAAGCACCTCCGGGACGGTATGCTGCAGCGGGACGTCGATGTAGCGCACGGCATGCGGCGAGGTAAGCATCCAGACGAGGAAGTCCTCGGAGATCTCGCTCGGATATGAATACAGGACGCGCACCCAGAAGTCGCCCGGGATCCTGTCGATAGCCTTCAGAAGGTCGGGGAGCTTCTTCCCGTTCTCGTTCCAGAGCATCGGATCCTGCGCCACGATGTTGAGTTCGCGGCATCCGCTCCCGACAAGCGCGCGCGCCTCCTTGAGGATCGAGCGCATCGGACGGGAGCGGTACTTGCCGCGGATTAGCGGAATCGCGCAGTAGGCGCAACGATGCGCGCAGCCCTCGGCGATCTTCAGGTAGGCAAAAGCCTTTCCCGTGAGCCTGAGCGCCGGGATCTTCGGCTCGATCCAGTCCTTCGGAACTCCGTTCCACTCGTCCACGCCCGGGAAGGCGCCCTTCAGCTCGGGATAGCGCTGCGGATAGCACCCCGTGACGACGACCTTGCCGTAGTTGCCGCGCTTCTTTAGCTCGATCGCGCGGAGTATCTCCGCCTCCGCCTCCTCGCGCGCGGACTCGATGAACGAGCACGTGTTGACAATGACGACATCCGCCCTGTCGGGGTCGGGTGACAGGGTCCATCCCTGCTTCACGAGATTCCCGGCCATGACCTGCAGGTCGACCGCGTTCTTCGCGCATCCAAGGGACACCAGCGCTATTGTCTTGCTATCCATGCCCCATATTATACCAAAATCGCCGCGCGCGAATCAGTCCGGCAGGGCGCGGGCCATTAGCTTCACAGTGACGCGCACGCCCTTGCGCACCTTCATGCGCTGCGTGAAGTTGAGCATGTCGTTTCCGCACGCCATCCTCTTCCCCTCCGCCGCTTCGCACTTCGCCTCCGCGGCGGTTAGCACGCCCCACGGCTTCTCCGTGTTGCACACGTCTATGCGGTCGTCTTTCGGATTCACCGACGGCAGGCCCCACGCGCCGTCCACCTCGAAGCCGGCGTTCGCGAGGCTCGCGCCCTCGACGCGGAACGCGTCGTACAGCGTCTTCTCGCCGCGCGCGCCCATCGTGTCGAGCCGCACCTCGCCGTCGAACGTCGGAACGAACGAGAACGAGAACTCCGTCCACTCCGCGGGAGCGAGCGCGTCGTCGAGCGCGAAGATGCGCCTGCCGCCGCCCCATGCGGGGACGCAGCATCCGACGCAGCCCTCGGCCATCTCCTTCACGCCGTCCGGAAGCGAATCGGCCACGACGTCGATGCGAACCTTCGCCGGCGCGTACTCGGGCCTCAGCGCGCGCGGAGGCGTGATGCCGTCGCCGAAGCGTACCGGAGGCGTGACGCGCTTCCAGCTGTCGTAGAGGCCCATGTCGCCGACCCTGAGGTCGCCCAGGAGGTCGCGCGCCGGACCGGGCGCGAGCGTCCAGTCCATGCCGAAGTAGTCCGCAAAGCCAGGGTCCTCCTTCGTCTCGAGGTTCCCGTCTATCGTCGTCGTCGCCTCGATGTTCTTCCAGTTGCCGCGCAGAATCGCGCCGCTCGCGACAAAGACGTTGTTCGTGATCCTGTTCCAGTGCGAGTCGTGGGCCTTGACGGCATCCATGTCGTAGACCTTGAGAAGCTCCGGATACCTCTCTCGCCACAGGGCGCCCTCGAAGAGGTCGCGCCTGCGCTCGAGATGGCGGAATATCTCGCTGTCCCTGCCCTTCTCCGCCACCTTCTTGGAGAAGCTGTCGATGCCGCGGCTGGAGAGCGTGACGGACCTCGACGCGTTCATGACGAGGTTGCCGTATATCTCGTTGCCGTTTCCGCCGCCGACGAAAACTCCGCTCGTCGCTCGGTTGATCACGTTCCAGCGCACGATCGTCCCGCTCGAGTAGTCGTCGAGGTAGATCGCCTCGTCGTTCGTCGCGCGCGGCTGCTTGCCCGTCATGTGGATGAGGTTGTGCTCCACGACGGTGCCGCGCTTCGTCCAGTCGCGCTGGCAGCAGTATATCGCGCCTGCGTCGTCGTTGAACGTGCACGTGTCGTGGATGATGTTCCATCCGACGTAGTGGTCGTTTCCGTTGAACTCGACGGCCTGGTGGCGCGTGTGGTGGATGAGGTTGTGCGTCGCCCTGTTGCCGACGCCGTCCAGTCGCACGCCCTGTTTGTAGTTGGGGATGACGAGACCGTAGTGGTGGATGTGGTTGTTGTCCGCCGCGTTGCATCCGGGCTCGAGCGTCTCGAAGATGCCACCGTCGAGATGCACCCCTCCCTCGCCGAGGTCATAGAGGTCGCATCCGTCCACCCTGCACCCCTTCGACGCCGCGATGTCGACGCCCCAGCTGTTGCACCTGCATATCACGCTCTTGATGACCGCCGTCCGCTCGCACTTCTCGAAGGCGAGCGCCGTGGTGCGCGAGCACTCGAAGACGAATCCGCCGATGACGAACTCCCTGAGGCCCTTCGCGCAGACGAGTCCGTCCGCCGCCGCAAGCACCGGATACGCCTTCGCCTTCGGCCAGAGGTAGATGCGCCGGCGAGCGCGGTCAACCACCCACTCGCCGGGCCTGTCGAGTTCGGACAGCGCGTTCATCACGTGGAACTGCGCGCCCTCGCGCAGGCCAAAGCCTATCGGCTCCGAGTCGACCGTGACCGATCCGCCCTCGCTCTGCACCTTGAGGACGCGCACGCACGCGTCCGCCCACTCGAAGCGCCAGAGTCCGTACGCCCACAGCTCCGGCTCCTGCGCCCACCTGGCGAGACGCTCTTTAGGAAACTCGAACTCGCCGGAGCACGTCCGCCCGGGCGCGGGATCGCCCATCGGACGCCCCGCGCTCGCGAAGCCGTCGTTCGGCCAGCGCGCCGGAACGAGCCGCTCATCGGCCTGGAAAAGCGCGATCGGATGCTCCTGCAGATGGCCCGCAGTGCCGCATCCGCCGCCCCTGAAGCCCGGGAGCTCGATTCCCGCCGGAACCTCCGCGACGATCACGCGCGAAAGCGCCTCCTGCGGAACGAGCGCGCGCGCCGCGTCTTCGCCTTCCGCCTCGGTGAGACGCTTCCACGTCCTGAGCGCGACGCCTCCGCTGAACACGGCCTTCGTCGAGTTCTTCGCGCGCCACACGACGGGCGCGCCCGGCGCGCCGGAATCCTCCTCGCCGAGCTCAACCGCCGAGTCGAGGCGATACGTGCCGTCCGCGAACGTCACCACGGCGCCCGCGCTGCGGAGCGTCGGATCGGCCGCCCTCATCGCCCGAAGCGCGGCACATGCGCCGCGCGGCGTCGCGAGGGGCTTGGCCTCTGTTCCCGGATTCGAATCGTCGCCGTCAGGCGCGACGAAGAGGTCGACGCGCGCGAAGGCGGATGCGGACAATGCCGCGGCGGCGAGGAGGATTGTCTTTTTCATCGTGTTCAGCGTTCGTTGGAAAGCGTCGTCGCGACAAAGCGGCTCTCGCGGAGCTTCGGCTTGTCGTCCTCGAAGTACGGCCAGCCGTCGCAGTCCCACAGGAGCTCCTGCAGATACGTCGGACGGTCGTCCTTGGGGAAGCGCGTGTCGTGGCAGTGGAAGAACATGAAGTCGCGTCCGTCGTCCGTCCGCACGATCTCCCCGTTGTGGCCGGGACCGTAGAGCCTGTCGCCCTTGTCGGACATGAGAATCGGCTTCGCCTTCGCCTCCGTGAGCGGCTCCCCGTCGCGGTTGACGAAGACTCCGTCGACCTTCCGGGAGCGCCCGACCATGAGATGGTACGTGTGGTCGCAGAAGATGCCGCCGGAGAAGAAGAAGTACCACCATCCCCCGCGCTTGACGAGGAACGACCCCTCCCACGTTCCGGGCTCGCCCCAGATCTTGACCATCTTGCCGTCTTTGTCCCACGGACTGCGCCTGCCCGCGACGTGGACGGGCTTCTCGCCCGGACGGATCGCAAGTCCGTCGTCCGTGAGCCGCACGCGGTGGATTCCGTCCTGGCAGCTGCCGAAGAACATCCACACGGTTCCGCTCTCGTCCTTGAAGATGTATGGGTCGATTGCGTTGAGAATGCCGAGCTTCTTTCCGTTGACGACCTCCGCGGCGTACTCGAACGGACCCGTCGGCGACTTCGAGGTGAGCGCCGCGACGCGGCAGTCCGCGTCGTCGACGAAAAGCGAGATGTACAGCACCCAGTTGTCGCCGATCTTGAGGACGCACGGCGCCCACAGGTTCGTCGTGACCGAGTTCAGCTTCGCGCGGGCGGCGGGAGTGAGCGGATCTATCCCCGTGTCCTCCCAGTCGATCGCGTTGTCGCTTACGCGAATCTTCCTCAGCATCGTCGCGACGGAATAGTACTTTCCGTCGACGTGCCAGAACGCCGGATCCGGCCAGTCCTCGGCGATGACCGGATTCGCGAAATCAGCTCCCCTGCCGACCGACGCGCAACCGCTCCACATTGAGACCGCGCCCAGCGAGAACGCGCCCCCGATGAATGTCCTTCTGTTCATTTGCTTCCCCTTTGTTTGTTTACCTGTCAGTGACCTCGACAACGTAGAACGCCGACGCGCCGGCCGGACGCTGCACGCTGAACGCGACGAAGTTGTCGCCGGACGCGGCCTGGCGCTTCTCCACCGCGGCGTATTCGCCGCGCACGGACGACGACGACTTGAGCATGTAGAAGAGCCCCGGCTTCGCGCTCGTCATGAGCTCGACCGTCGACGCGCCGACCTTGATGGCGTCCTTCATGCCGGGGGCGGATTCCGTGAACGCGGGCCGGACGACGGACTCGTCGAGCGCCGGCACGATCTTTCCGCCGGCCGGGACGAGCGACGCGGACGTGTAGCACGACGTCGTGTCGACCGACGCGGAGTCGGAGTCCTTGACGGAGATGTGCACCTCGGTGACTCCCTCGGGGATGAACACCTCGGTTCCCGCCGGAGCGAGCGACGCGTCGATCGTCGCGACCGTCCCTTCGACTGTTCCGACCACCGTTCCGTCCGCAAGCGCGGGGAGCTCGGGCAGTTCGACCGGCGAAGCGACCCAGCACGTCTTGTCGATCTCGACCTCGAAGGACGTCGCGATGAGATACGCCCCGCCGCCCTTTCCGCCGACGTCGCCGACGTTGCCGTAGACGGTCGGGAAGTCCTTCTGCGTCGCGTGCGCCTTCTGGATCTCCGTCTCGCCGTCCTTCTGCATGATGTACATGTCGATCTTGTTGTTCGTGATCTTGTTCCATCCGTACTCGGCCTGGTCGAAGCGGAGATATCCGTTCGCAGGAAGCGTCGTGCCGTTCGGAATCGTGAACCTGCACTTCGCCTCCTCCTTCGTGACGGAATCCTTCTTCACGATGATGACGATTCCGGAAAGGTCGAGTTCAGCCGAAGTCGAAAGGTTCGTCACGGCGATCCACTCGCCCGTGTCGCCGTCGGGAACGGCGGGCGTTCCGCAGAACGAATGGAAGCGCAGGTTCGCCGCGAGTTCGCCTGCGTTGTCCGCCTGCGAGTTGATGTTCACGTTCTCGAGCGGAGACCACTCGCCGTTCTTGAGGATTCTCGCGCGGATCTTGAATTCCGCGATGGTGATTGCGATCGGATTGCCGTCGTACTTGATCGCACCGGGGGCAATGCCGCCGCCCTCGGCACGCGGATCCGTCCCGTCGGTGACGTAGTAGATATCTCCCTCGCCATCGAAATGCACTGTCGATCCCTCGGGGAGGATATCCTCGTCGTACACGGCATCGCCGTTTTCGTCGACGACCAACGGAGCCGGAACGGTCGGATACCATCCGCGCTCCTGGTAGTCCGCGATGAGGTACGGGATTCGCTTGTCGATGAAGTCGAGGCAGTAGTTGCAGGCATTCTCCCAGGTCGTGTGCGTCTGGCCCTTGTGCGCCCAGCGCGCGATCTCGCACGACGCCGCGTCCTCGACCTCGGCCATACGGCGCTCGAAGCGCGCACGCGACTTCGCGACGGTCAGCGCTCCGTCTTTGAAGCAGTGCTTGTAGACGCGGTCGGCGAACGACATGCGGTACTCGGGATCCTCCATGAGGCGGTAGTGCAGCTCCGTCGGCGTGAAGTTACCAAGCGTCGCGAAGACGGCGTTGCCGCTGCTGCCCGAGCCGGAGTAGGAGGTGCCGTATGTCGATACATGTGCGGCCCTGTAGTCGTTCCAGCCATTTCCGAATGCGCCGTCGTCGTGAATGCCGAGCGTGTACTCGCTGTCGTGGCGGAAGAAGAGGAATCCGTCCTTCGACGCCTCTCCGTCGACCCGGTTCCTAATCGCGATCAGATTGTTCGCGTGCTCGCCAAACACGCTGCCAGGCGAGTCGCAGTCGGCCGCATAGTGCGTCTCGATGACATAGTCCTGGAGGTTCTTGCGGTTGAGAAGGATCGGATAGTCGAGATTGCGCGTACCGTCGGCGTTGAGTCCGAGGACCTTGTTGTAGTTCTCGGGATGGCTCGTGCCGAAGCCCTCGTTGACGGCGATGTGCCAGAGGTTGGACCACGCGTCGATCGTGCCCTCGTTGGCGCCAGTCGTGTAGTGCGCGGCGTTGTCGTCGTACGAGTACTCGCTGGACGTCTTGATCACGTCGTAGTTTTCGGCCGCGCCGCCGAGATACGACTCCGCGAACTCGTCCTCGCAGCGCTCCTCGGTCTGGTAGAGCCCGTAGTAGACGCCGTTTATGAAGAGGTGGTAGTAGCGGCTCCTCGCGGCGGGCTGCCCCATGTCGAGCTGACTGTCACGGTTGAACACCTCGTGGACGAGCGTGTCGTACATGCCGCTCACGGGATCATTGCCCTTGCCCTGCGCGAACGAGTGGTTCTGGTCGCAGCGGAGGTCGATCTTCTTGAAGCTCGACGCGCCGTCCTCGCCGAAGAGCGGGAACTCGAGGCGGCTCATTCCGTACTCGCTGCGGAAGAAGAGACGGAAGCCGTGCTTCTCGTACCCGAGGCCGCGACTCATTCCGCCGCGCATCCTGACGCCGCAGGAGACAGAGAACTCGTTCGCCTCGCCAGTGACGGGGTCGATCTGCTCGATCATCGCCGGACGCTCCCAGTCGGACCCGTGCTGTCCGGCGTTTGCCCAGATGCCCATCGAGTTGTCGAAGAGGTCGCCGAGGTTGACGACCATCGAGATCGTCGCGACGTTCACGGAGTTTGTGAAGCCCTTTTCGATCCTTGCGCGCTCGTTCGCGACAAGGGTCTGGTTCATTCCGTAGAACATCGACGCGCCGTAGTGCGATCCGTCAGGATGCATCGAGCCGTTCGACGGCCATCCCGGCGGGACCTGATCCCATTCGTATCCCTGAGGCGCAGAGAGGACGTCCGCGAGGAAGAGGTACGTCGCGGAGGAGTCCTGCTGGAAGACGGACTTCTCGTCCGCCGCCGCCGCGCGCACGACCGTCGTCTTCGAGACCGTGATCGGGGCTGTGTAGAGGAAGGAGTCCGTCGTCGGCGAAGAGCCGTCGAGCGTGTAGTAGATCTTGACGCCGTCGTCCTCGGGACAGGAGAGACTGAGCTGGAAAGACTCGGTCTTGTATCCGTGCGGCTCGCTGAAGACGATCTTCGGCGTCATGCCGGTCTTTCCGTCGGAAGCGTTCTCGCGGCCGGGCGTGGGCGTCGTGAAGTAGACGAGCCCGCTCTCGGTGTTGAGGATGACGTCCGACGCGATCAGGAACGTCTGGTCGTTGATGTCGCTGTTGTATCCGACGACCTCAAGCGTGTTCTCTCCAATGTTAAGGTACTCAACCGGAATGTTGAAGTACGACGGAGCAAGAATCTCCTCGTCCGTGCGGGACGCAACCGCGACAGAGCGGAAGACGTGGTTGTTGATGGAAGCCTCGAATCCGTCGGCATAGCATATCCTGAGCTGTATCTCGCCATCGTCCGGAATCGTGCCGAGCGTGAACGACTTGCGCCACGAGGCGGAGGTCTTGGAGCCGAGCATCTCGCTGTCGACGCGCGTGTAGATCTTGGACGCGATCGAGCCGGAGTGCAGCACGCCGCTCGCAGCGGAGCCGACGAGGTGGAAGTTGTCCGTGGAGAACGAGGTCAGCTCGCCCTTCGCGACGGAGAAGTCCATTCCGGCGTCGCCGCCCTGGTGCCCGAGGAATATCTCGACTTCGTAGTCGCCGGCGACGCTGAAGTAATAGGCGTCGACCGTCTGGCTGTTATAGCCGCCGCCGGACTTGGTGAATTTCGCACCATGTCCCGAAATCGTATACTCGAACCACTGGTCGCCATACATCGAGAACGTCCAGTATCCGGGCTCGGGGATGTTGACTACAGCCGTCGCATGGACGGCGATGTTGTTTCCGTCCCATCCGTCCGGCGCCTGGAAGTCGCTGTACGGCGCGAATGTCATGTGCGTACCGTTGTACGCGTGGAAGTATGCGATTGTCTGCTTCGTCTCGGTCGTATGGAACCAGGACCAGGAGTCGGGATCGTTCACTATCGTCTTGGCCCTCTCAAGCGAATCGCACGAGCAGTTCTTCGCCCCGTAGACGTCGACCTTGAACGCGCCGACGACTGGCGCCATGCCGATCGCGCCCTCGCACGACTTCCACGCGCCGTCGCCGATGCGGTACTCCGCCGCGCGCGTCGACCTGACGAGCTCGCGCTCGACGTGTCCGACGCCGAACGAGACGTCGTCGAACTGCTGTCCGAACGCCAGCTGCGAGATCACCGTTCCGTCGGGGCTCGCGAGCGCGGCGCATTCGCCGCCGGAGGAGAGTCCGAGCGCGACATGCGCGTCGAACTCGCTCCACTCCGTCTTCACGTTGTCCGCGAAGACGATGAGATATCCGCCTGCGGGAACGACTGCCGGACCCTCGATCGGCTTCCACTTGGAGATCTTCTTCGTCGGATCGTCCGTCATGAGCCAGCCCGCGATGTCGACGTCGCTTCCGCCAAGGTTGCGGATTTCGATCCAGTCGATCTCCGTCGCTCCGTCGTGCGTGGAGAGCGTCGTCTCGTTGGCGGCCATCACCTCGTTGACGACGAGCGGAACTCCCTCGACGGCCGAGGGACGTCCGGTCTCCGGAAGTGTCATCGCCTCCTCGACGGTGAACGTCATCGTCGTGCGGTTGAGGATGTAGCCCTCCGCAGGAAGGAACGTGACCTCGACTTCGCTGCCCTGCGGAATCATGTAGACGCCGTTGGAGCCCTCGATCTTCTGTCCGTCGGCCTTTACGGACTTCACGACGACGTTCGCTATCTCGGGGATCGTGAGCGCGACGTCGGGCATGGTCTTCTTGTAGTAGACGCCCTCGGAGGATTCGGACGTCCGCGCGAAGCCGTTCGCGTAGATCGCGGTGAGGCGGTAGAAGTACG
This sequence comes from Kiritimatiellia bacterium, assembly GCA_016284515.1. GTDB lineage: Bacteria > Verrucomicrobiota > Kiritimatiellia > RFP12 > UBA1067 > UBA1067. Next base: position 17,920 of record JAEEOY010000061.1, read on the forward strand.
TCTGGCGCGTCTCGGGATCGACGTCGACGTAGGAGAAGACGTCCGACGCGGGACGCGCAAGCTCGGTCCAGCTTCCGCTGCCCTTCCTGCGCTCCACGACGAACTCGGTGATCTCGGCGTCCGTCTCGCACGTCCACGCGACGGCGATCTCCGCCTCGTCAGGATCGGCCGTCACGGAAGCCACGACAGGCGTCGCGACGCCCTCGGCCGCCGCGATGTCCTCGGCCGTCCAGCCGTAGAACTGGATTTCGGCAAGGTTGCCGTTCGCTGTAGTGAGGTAGAAAGTGCGGTAGGCGTTCGCGGAATCGACGGCGATATCATACCACGCGTCGACGTTGTCGCCGATTCCCGAAAGCGCGACCGAAAGAGCCGTGTCGACATCCGAGTCAGCCGTGCTGGAAAGCGCCGACGCCGTGCGCGAGCTGCCGTACACGAGCGCTCCATTGGAACGATTGCTGTAGTAGTCGGGCCGCGTGTGAACACGGACAACGGAGACAAAGGGCTCGAGCTCGCCAAAGTCGACGCCGACCTTCGGCGCGTTTCCGTTCAGATCAGGGAATGTGGATGTATCACCGTCGAACGCCCTCGACCCTTCCTTGTACCAGTCTTCGCTGCACACGCCAGTCCAGAACACCGTTCCCTGCGATGCGGCGAACCTCCTCAGGCGCTTGAACGAGACAACGCCCGACTCGCCGTCGGCGTCGGAGAGGCGGTAGTAGCGAGTGATGCCGCAGGGAGCGGTGGTGTCCGTGTACGTCGCCGTGCCCGCGGCGATGTTCGCGAGGTCGGCCCAGGGACCGGTCGCGGAGTACGACGCCTGCAGCATCACCGCGCCGGAAAGCGCCGTCCACGAAAGCTTCGCGGTGAAATCGTCGTCCGCAACCGACGCGACCGCGAGATCGGCGTCCTTTGCGGTCGCGGACCCTTCGCCGCTTTCGCCTCCGGCGTCCGCGATGTCATCTTCCGTCCAGCCGTAGAGCTCAAGCTCGGTGACATTGCCGCCGTAGGCGCCGCTATAGTAAAAGCAACGGTAGGCAGATGTCGGATCGATATCGATCGGATACCACTTGTCATCGGCCACGCCGGAAAGCGCCGTCGAAAGCGCTGTTCCAGTTCCCGTCCATGTCGTGCCGTCCGCGGTAAAGCCGGAGTCAATGCCGTAGACCACAAGCCCGTTGAGACGGCCCTGGCATTTGTCGGTGACACGAGGATATGCACGGGCATACGCGACATGCCATTCGGTCGAGCCGAGGTCCACGCCCGCCTTTGGGTTGGACACGTTCGCATCAGGGTAGGAATCGCGGCCGATACTTCCGTCAAAAGCCCTTTCCGGCGGCTTGCACCATCCCTGCGAAGTGAAATCGCCCTCGTATACGATTGAGGCGGAGGCGAGGTCTAGCTTCCTCACCGCGGCGAACTTCACCGCGTCGCTCGTGGAGGAGCCGTCGTTGAGCCTGTACCAGTACGTCTTGCTGACAACGGTGGAGGAGTCGGTCCAGGTGCCGATGGAGGAGGTCCCCTTGTCGGACCACGGGCCGTCGGAGCTTTCCGCCCTTTGGACCGTAACCTGCCCGGAGCCTTCCCATGTAAGCTTCGCGGAGAGATCCCCGCTGTCAATGTCCGAATATCCGACGGTGAGCGTCGGGGCTGCGAACGCCGTTGCGGACGCAATCGCCGCCGCTGCAAGAGTTGTTGTCTTGAACATTAGTTTCCCCTTTCGCGGCAATTATACCAATTCTCGCTTCGGACATCCTGTTATTTTAAACGGAAAAATTATGTTATTTCGTCCAGCACCCTAGCTCGCCGCTTTATGTGCGGCAAACTCCCCATGAAAACGACGCCCACCTCGCTAGGTACATGGTGGGTACCTCGGGAGGTGGACGGAGGGTACCTCGGGAGGTACATGGCGTGTACCTCGCGAGGTGCAGGGCAGGTGCCCTTCTGCCTTTTTAGAAGCGGTAGGTGAGCGTGCAGCCCGCCGCGTGCGAAAGGCCGCGGTGGCACTCGAGGCGGTACTTGCGTCCGAGCGGATCGTTCATGTGCATCGACTTGCAGCCCATGACGACAAGTCCGTACGTGACGTCGATCTGGAGATTATCCGTGAGGCGCCAGGTGAGTCCGCCCGAGATGATCTGGCGGTCGCCGGGAGGAAGCATCGTCGACTCCTGGTCGGACGAGCAGACGTTCGAGTCGTAGACGTAGGAAACGACAGCCGTCCAGTCGCGCGCGAAGTCCCACGACGGGGCGATGCCGACGCGCCAGGAATCCCTCCAGCGCAGCTTGGTCGTCTTGTCGCCCTGCGAGGCGGGAAGATTGAAGTCGATGCGCTCGAGCTCGGACCAGTCAGTCCAGGACACCATCGCGCCGAGGTGCCAGTCCTGCGTGATGTCCCAGTTGAGGCCGGCGGCGATGGACTGCGGGACGTCGAGGTTGGCCGAAGCCGCACCACCGAGGACGTAGGGCGGATAGCGCAGGTTCGAGTGCCCCTTCACGCGCGTGTCGATCTTGCTCTTGTAGACCGCGCCGACGGAGAGGTTGTCCAGCACCTTGTAGCGCGTGCCGATCTGCCAGCCGCAGGAGCTGAGTCCGTTGTTGCCGTGCAGGTGGTTGCGGATGAGCGCGGCCTGCGGATTGATGTCCGCCGCGTACGCGCCCGGATACGAATACTGCTCGAAGTCGAAGAAGAGCAGCCTCGCGCCGCCGCCGATCGACCAGTCGTCCGTGATGCGGTAGGAGAGGTTCGGGTTGATCACAAAGCCCTCGATCGTCGTCTCCTTCGAGCTCCAGGTCATGAGGCTGTCATGCGAGTAGCTGCTGCCGAGGCCGTACTCGGGCGTAATGCCGAGACCGAAGGTGAAGCCCCAGAGCGCGGGCGCGACGACCTGGAAGTGCGGGAGCACGAAAAAGCCAGGGTCGAGCGGCTTGGCGCGGTGCGTGATGCCGCCGCGGGAGATCTTGATGCGTCCACGCGGATGCTCCGTGACGAATCCGGCCTGCACCGTGATGTTCGTGATGTCGTCGAGCGTCGCGGGGTTGATCGAGTTCGCCGAGCCGTCAAGACCCCTGCCGAGAAGCGCCCCGCCGTAGGACGTACCGACCGCCGTCGGCTCGTAGAGTCCGAAACCGGACGAAAACGCCGCCGAAGCCGCGAAAATTGCCACTGTCAGTGATAGAATCTTTTTCATTTGGTTTTGTGTTTCCTTTTGTGACGTAAACATTGTGACATTATATGCTTTTTTGTCGCAAAAGTCAACGGGGTACGGGTCTATTTGCAAAATTGTTTGATTATTGCATAATTTTACTAAGTTTTCCGGCAGAAATGTAACTATTTCTACCAGTCTATCGCAGGAATTCCGTGCGCGGAGAGGTACTCATTCGCCTTCGAGAAAGGCTTTGAGCCGAAAAATCCGCGGTGGGCGGAGAGCGGAGACGGATGCGGCGAGGTGATGACGCAATGCCTTGTGCGGTCGATGAAGGCGCCCTTCTTCTGCGCGTATGCGCCCCAGAGGATGAACACGAGGTGTTCGCGGCGCTCCGCGAGGGCGCGCACCACTGCATCCGTGAAGACCTCCCATCCCTTGTTCTGATGGCTGCCCGCGCGGTGCGCGGCGACAGTGAGCGTCGCATTAAGGAGGAGCACACCCTGGTCTGTCCACTTTAGGAGATCCGGCATATGCCCGAGCACCTTCGAGATGTTCACGAGCGAGGGCGGAGGCTGCACGTCCGGCGGGACGTAGAACGCAAGACCCTGGGCCTGTCCGGGCTCGTGGTACGGATCCTGTCCGAGTATGACCACCTTCACGGCGTCAAAGGGAGTGCGGTTGAAGGCGTTGAATATCTTGCCTGGAGGCGGATAGACGGTTCCGCTCCTATAGGCCGACTTAACGAACTCGGCGAGGCTGGCGAAGTAGGGCTTCTCGAACTCCTCCGCCAGCACGCGCTTCCACGACTCCTCGATCTTCACTTCCATGCCGATATTATAGCATAACGGGGCGCGGCAGATGTGCCGCGCCCCGTCGTTTCGCCCTGAGGGCCGCGCTTACTTGGCGGCTTCGGCGTCGAGCTCGGCCATCGCGGCCTTGCGCGAGAGCTTGATGCGCCCGCGCTGCTCGTCGATGTCGACGCACTTGACCTTGATCACGTCGCCGACC
>JAEEOY010000062.1 GCA_016284515.1 Kiritimatiellia bacterium
TCGCCGAAGTCCAGGTCCTTGTCCTTCTTGTTGTACTTGACTTCCTTTATCGCGTCCTTCACGACGTAGGGGAAGCGGTTCGCGCGGGCCATTGTCGGATGATCCTCGTCGATCGGGTCGACGGTCATCTGGTACAGGTCGAGGCGGATGTCCTTTCCCTCGCTCACGACGAGCGCCTTCGAGGCGGTGATCATGCGGTCCACCTTCTGCGAATAGTCAAGCACGACCAGATCGTACAGCCAGTTGCCCTCCTTCGCGCCGAAGTACAGCTTCATCTTCGGGAAGTCGTCAATGACATGCCCCGGCTCGAGGAGGTCGATTCCCGTGTTAACCGACACCTTCGTCTTGAGGCTGCGCCTAACCTCGTGTCCGCGCGGAACAACCTCGTTGTTGATGAAAACGCCCAGCGCGACGCAGACGAGCGAGAACAGAATCGGCCACTTCATCACGGAGAGGAGGTTCACCCCGCAAGAGCGCATCGCGGCGATTTCGCTGTCCGCGCTCATGCGCGAGAACACCAGGACGCTCGACACGAGAAGCGCGAGCGGCATGGTCCACTGCATCGTCTCCGGGAAGCTCACGAGCGCGAACTGCCCGATGAGCGACGGTGAGACGCCTTCGAGTATGAACCCCACGATCTGCACCATCAGTCCGATCGTGAGCACGAACGAAAGCACCAGGAACGCGAGCAGGAAGCTCGAGAGAAATGACCCGAATACGTATCTCTCGATCGTCTTCAACCTCTCAACCCCTCAACCTTTCAACTCACCTTGAGCACGAAATAGTTCTTCTTTCCGGAACGGAGAACCGCCACGCCGTCCTTCACGTCGCCCTCGGCGAAAACGCGGTTCGCGTCGATCTTCGCGTCGTTGAGCGAAAGGCCGCCCTGCTGCGCCATGCGCCTCGCCTCGCCGTTCGACTTGAACATCCCCGCCGCGGCCGCGACGGCGTAGACCTGCTTGCCGACGCAGTCCGCGAGCTTCACGTCCGCGCTCGGGACGTTCTCCGCCTTCGCGACGTCCGCCGCGCTCTTCTTGGCGTAGAGCGCCTCCGTCGCCTCCTGCGCCTTCCTGAGCCCCTCCTCGCCGTGCACGAGCCGCGTGAGCTCCTCGGCGAGCGCCTTCTGCGGAATGCGCGCCTCGGGGTGTGCCTTCATCTCCGCCTCAAGCGCCGCGATCTCGTCGAGCGAGCGCATCGAGAACACCTTGAGGTAGCGGATCACGTCCGCGTCGGGCGTGCGGAGGAAGTACTGGTACCAGTCGAAGACCGGCGTCATCTCTCCGTTCATGAAGAGCGCGTTGCCCTCGCTCTTGCCGAACTTCTTGCCCGTCGAGTCGAGGAGCAACGGGAACGTGAGGCCGTAGGCGGACTTGCCGCGCATCTTGCGGACGAGGTCCGTTCCCGCGGTGATGTTGCCCCACTGGTCTGCTCCGCCAACCTCCATCTGGCAACCGTAGTTGTCGTAGAGGTGCAGGAAGTCGTTGCCCTGGAGGATCTGATAGGAGAACTCGGTGAAGGTGAGCGCGCCCTCGCTCGCCTCGAGGCGCTTCTTGACGGACTCCTTGGCGAGCATCTGCGGCACGCGGAAGTTGATCGCGATGTCCCTGAGGAACTCGATCGCGCTCGTGCCCTTGTACCAGTCGTAGTTGTCGACCATCACGGCGGCGTTAGGTCCGTCGAAGTCGAGAATGCGCGAGAGGTTCTCGCGGATGCCCTTCTTGTTCTCCTCGACCTGCTCGACGGTGAGCATGTTGCGCTCGGCGGACTTTCCGCTCGGGTCTCCGATGAGCCCCGTCGCGCCGCCTACGAGCGCGATCACCTTGTGCCCGGCGAGCTGAAGACGCCTGAGGACGATTATCGAAACGAGGTTGCCGGCCTGGAGCGAACGCGCCGAAGGATCGAAGCCGCAGTACACGGTCATCGGACTCTCCAGTGCCTTCTCTATCTCCGGATCGGTCAGCGATTCTACGAGTCCGCGGGCCTTCAGTTCGTCTATAAGCTTCATTTTTTCGTCTCGGGCAGATACTTTTTTGATGTTTGCTGGCGGTCCTGGCGGGACTCGAACCCACTACCCGCTGCTTAGAAGGCAGCTGCTCTGTCCAGATGAGCTACAGGACCATACAATTCGACTTGTCGGTAAATTATATCACTACATATCGCAGGCTGTCAACGCCAAGCGACTACGCGTCGGCCGTACCACGCCAACGAGGATATAAATGCAGCCAATCCGACAGCCGCCGATGCAGTCGCGCAGGGCCTCAGCGCGCGAAAGAGTAGGACGCGAACTCGACGCCCTCCGCCGCGCCAGTGAACACGAAGTAGAGGTCGCACGTCTCCGCGCCAATGCCCTTCACCTTGGCCGAGACTTCAGCGAAAGCGCCCTTCGTGTCCCCGATGTCGAGCGTCGCCACAACCGGACCGCCCACCGCGCCCTTGCGCACTTCGATCTTCGAGCCGCCCTTGGCGCGGACAAGCGCCTTGACCGAACGCGGGTCGGACTTGAACGCGAAGCCGGCGTAGCGCAGCCACGCGCCGTCCGCCGTCGCCTTCACGACGCTCGTGGACTTGCCCTTCACGTCCGCCATCACGACCTTGACCTTCTCGTCCTGGCAGATCGTCACGGACCGGTTCGCGGCGAATGGGTCGAGCGGCTTGAGCTGCTTCGGTCCCTCTTGCGTCGGGACGACCTTCACGATCGTTCCGTCGTCGTTGTACTTCAGCTCGTCGATGCACACCGAACGCTCGAAGACGTTGTTGTGCCCCTGCCTGTTCGAGAGGAGGCGCGAATGGTAGACGATGTACGTCTTTCCACGGAAGTCGACGATCGAGTGGTGGTTGTTGTTCCACGAGTTGTCCGCCCAGTTCGGGAGGATCGCGCCCTTCCACTCGAACGGACCGAGCGGGGAGTCGCCGATCGCGTAGTCGATCGACGCGCCGCGGTCGGGGAAGTTCGCGGAATAGGAGAAGTAGTACTTTCCGTTGTGCTTGTGCATGTACGACGCCTCGAAGAAGAACGGCATCGCCGTCGCCTCCTTGCCGTCCTTCGACGCCTTCATCATGATGCCGGGGAACTGCGCGCTCGTCATGTCGTCGTTAAGCCTCACCGCGCGCGCCATCGTGTCGCCGTTGCCGCCGAAGTAGAGATACGCCTTGCCGTCATCGTCCACAAATGCCGCGGGATCAAACACCCAGCACGAGTCGCAGCCGGGCATCTCGCGTCCGATGAGGTGCTTCCCGAGCGGATCGGTGTACGGGCCCTCCGGACGGTCCGCAACCGCGACGCCGATGGGGCCGCCCGAGTTGGGGTAGTAGAGGTACACCTTGCCGTTCTTCACCGCCGCGCCCGGGGCGTAGAGGTTCCAGCACCACTTGACGTCCTTCCCGCCGGTGAAGACGTCGCCGTGGTCAGTCCAGTTCACGAGGTCGTCCGTGGAAAGGAACACGTAGTCGTTCATCTCGAAGCCCTTCTGCCCGTCGAGGTCGTGGCTGCACACGACGTACAGGCGGTCGTTCCAGACGAACGCGTTCGGGTCCGCCGAGTACTTGTGCGTGACGATGGGGTTCACCGCGAGCGCCGACGCCGCCGTCGCCGCGAATGCCGCTGCCGCAAATAGCTTCTTCATGTTCTGGTTCCTTTCTCGCTTTCGGTCGGGAATTTCCGACTTCACGCCCAGAATTATACAGTAATTTGCAGAAGGCAACAATAACCCGTTCGGGCTACTTTCCGTCGCCGGCTTCACATGCTCACGTCGACGAGGCTTAGCTCGACGTGGGTCCCGCCGTAGTCGGAAAGTCCGACCCTGAAGAAGACGTCGCGTCGCGAAGAAATGCCGCTGCGGAGCTCATCGACGAGATGCCCGCGCCCCCACCAGACGGCGCGAAGTCCGTCGGCGACGAGGGAGAGGTGCTTTCCGTCCTGCCCGAGCGGCCTGATGTCGCGTATCACGGCGTCCCTTATCACGAACACGGGCTCGGGATTCCCCTCGCCGAACGGCTCGAGGCGCGAGATCCACTCCACGACCTCCGGCGTGAGGTCCGCCGCCGAGACCTCGGCGTCGACGCGCACGCCCTCCGGCGCGGCGCATTCGCCGCGCATAGCGGCGCAGGCCTCGACGAACATGCGCCTGAAATCGTCCGTAGCGCCTTCGCGCACGGCAAAGCCAGCGGCGGCGGCGTGTCCGCCGAAGCGGTCGAGATATTCCGACGACGCGGCGAGCGCGTCGCGGACGTTTATGCCGTCCGGCGCGCGGGCGGAGCCATGTCCGTCGACTACAACGCATACCGGCACCTTGGGATCCATCCTCTCCATGACGCGCGCCGCGACGATTCCCGCCACGCCCTGGTGCCCGCCGGGCAAGTCGATGACCTGCGCCGCCGCGCCTTCGACGACCTTCTTGAGCGCCTCCTCCACCATCTTCGTCTCGATGGACTTCCTCTCGACGTTTCGGTTGTCCACGACGCGCGCAGCCTCGCGCGCGGCCTCGCGGTCCTCCTCGAGGACGAGGCCGAGAGCCTCCATGCCGGACGCGAGACGCCCGGCGGCGTTGATCCTAGGCCCCAGCAGGAAACCGAAGTCCTTCGCGGTGTGGCGCACCATCCCGCGCGGAGCGGCCTTTATGAAAAGCTCCCTAAGCCCGACCGGCGCGCGCATGTCGAAGCGCGAGAGCGCCTCCGAGACGAGAATGCGGTTCTGCCCGACAAGAGGCATGACGTCGGTGACGGTGGCGAGTCCGGCGAGAACGAGGAACGGACTTATCCCGGGCGAGCGCTCCGGATGCTCCCCGAACGCAAGGCGGAGCATATGCCGCGCGATCATAAAAGCGACCCCGGCCCCGCAGAGGTTCTCGAGGCGCTCGGGATGCGACACCTTGGGGTTCACCACGACGAGGCAGTCCGGCAGGACCTCGCCGGGAAGATGATGGTCGGTCACTATCACGTCCACCCCGCGCCCGCGCAGCGACGCGACCTGCTCGACCGAGTTGATCCCGTTGTCGACGGTCACGACCAGCCCGACGTCCGGATTCGCCTCGAGCATTCTGGCGACCGAGGCGTCGGACATCCCGTAGCCCTCGCTGAGGCGCTCGGGAAGGAAAGGCGACACCTGCGCGCCTATCGCGGAAAGGACCCTGACAAGAATCGCGGTCGCGCAGACGCCGTCGCAGTCGTAGTCGCCGAACACGACTATCTTCTTCCCGGCGCGCGCGGCCGAAACGAGCGCCTCCGCCGCCTCGACGGCGCCGGGGAGCTCTTCGGACGGGGCGAGGTCCCGAACCGACGGACTGAAGAACGCCTCGGCGTCCGCGGCAGATATGCCGCGCGCCTCCAGCAGCTTCAGAACCAGTTCGGGAATCGCTCCGTCCATCTGCTTTTCAGATCACTTGACCTCGAAGCACCACTTGTGCGTGTCCTTGATGAGTCCGTACTGGATTCCCTGCACGCGGTCGTAGAGCTTCTGCAGCGTCGGATGCACGGCGTCGGGATCGCTCACCTTGATGACGTCCTTTCCGCGCGTGATCTCCCAGACGGGCGTGATCACGACGGCCGTTCCGAGCGCCGCGACCGCCTGGAGCTTCTTGATCTCCGTATACGGGACGGGACGCGTCTCGACCTTGATGCCGAGGTCCTGGGCGCACTGCTTGAGCGACATGTTCGTGACGGACGGGAGGACGGAGCACGAATCGGGCGTGACGTAGGTTCCGTCCTTCGTGATGCCCGCGAAGTTGGACGTCGCGAACTCCTCGACGAACTTGTGCGTCTTCGCGTCAAGATAGAGCTCGACGGGCCAGCCCTCCTTCTTCGCCTTCTCGTGCGCGAAGATTCCGGCGGCGTAGTTTCCGCCCACCTTCACGTCGCCCATTCCGTGCGGCGCCGCGCGGTCCCAGTCGTCGAAGATCACCGCGCGCACGGGCTTGAGTCCGCCCTTGTAATACGCGCCGACCGGCATGACCATGATCATGAACGTGTACTCCTTCGCGGGTGCGACGCCGATCTGCGGGCCCGTTCCGATGAGGAGCGGACGGAGGTACATCGAGCCGCCCGTGCCGAACGGCGGGACATACTCCGCGTTCTTCTTGACGATCGCCTTGCAGCAGTCGACGAACGTGTCGACCGGAATCGGCGGCATGCAGGTGCGGATCGCGGTGCGGTACATGCGCTTCGCGTTCTCGTCCGGACGGAAGATCGCGATCTTGCCGTCCTTCTGGCGGAACGCCTTGATTCCCTCGAAGCACTCCTGTCCGTAGTGCAGGCAGGCCGCGCCGATGTGCATGTTGATCCAGGGCTCCTTGACGAATTTCGGCTTGGACCACTTGCCGTTCTTCCACGTCATGCGGAGGTGGCAGTTCACGTCGGAGAAGCCGAATCCCAGCGTCTCCCACTTAATTCCCTTTTTTGGTGCTTTCATTTTGTCTCCTTGGTTTAAAGTTCAAAGGTTCAAAAGTTCAAAAGTGCAGGCTTCCAATCCGTCAATCGCCCAATCCTCATCTCTTCTGGAACAGCGGCATCGCGATTTCCTGCAGCTCCTGGTCGCGCTGGAGTTTCGCGAACACGCTGTTCTTGTCGATCTTGTACGCCGTGATGAAGCTCTGCTGCGCAGCCTGCTTCTTGCCCGTGCGGTGCTGTATCTTCGCAAGCTCCAGCCAGAGTTCCACATTCGAGTTCGGCGAGCGCTTGAGGAACTTCTGCAGCACCTTCTCCGCATCCGCATCGAGATGCGCGGCGAGGAATATCTGCGCCATCACCTGCAGCTCCTGGGGATCGGTCTCCGTCTCGGCGAGAGGACGTATCAGCCTTGCAGCCTCAAGAACGCGTCCGAGCTGGAAGTAGCAGTTCGCGAGCATCACGCGCTCCGCAGGCGTCAGCGTGTCCGAAGCCCTCTTCGGCTCGAGCGCGGCGACCTGCGCGAGGAGTGCGCGCATCGACCCGACGTAGCGGCGCAGATTGTCCGTGCGGCGGTTGTTGGGGTCGATGCTGTCCGTGTAGTCCATGAGCTCAAGCGCGGTGTCCCACCTCTGCTCGGGGAGGAGTATCTCCTGCGCATAGCGGAACGTCGCCTCGGGCGAGGCGGGATAGAGGAGGCACGCCTCGCGGAACGCCTGCGCGGACTCGGCACGGCGCCCCTGCTTCGCGTAGAGACCGGCGATCGCGGCACGCAGCTTCGAGAACGACTTCTGCCCCGCGAAGTCGCGGCGGAACATCGGGTCGGACAGGAGACGGCGCGTGTACCAGTCCCAGAAGTCGCGGTCCTTCGCGCCCGTCTTCGCATCATACGGCGTGCGGTCGGGGTTGATCTTCATTATGAGACCGTGCGGCGAGAGGTAGGGGTACATCCACGGAATCACATACGACTCCTCGACGTAGAAGCTGTGGCGAAGGCGGTCGTGGTCGAACATCATCTTCGTGAGGATTCCGTTGATCTCCATCACGCCGAGCGCGCCCGTCACCTGGACGCGTCCGTTCTGAATCTGCAGGTCGCCGTTCGCGGCCCTTACGCCGCGCTGCACCTCGTCGACGTAGATGTTGAACGCCTCGGCGGAGTCGTCGTTCGACGGAATCCAGATCTCGTCGCCGTAGAGATCGCGCTCAACTGACATGTACGTTCCGTCCGCGAGCGCATTCTGCGTGATTAGGTAGACGTCGGGGCGGTAGTCCGCAGAGTAGATCATGTACGTCGGGACGAAACGCCCCGGGTCAGTGCCGCCGAAGAAGATGGAGAACGGATCCATCGCCGGCGGCCAGTCGGGATCTGGCAGCGGCTCCTCGTCCGCCGTGATCAGCTCCTTTATCGCCTTCGCGCCGTCGAGCTGGTACGCGCCGAACTGCCATCCGAAGGTGTGCCCGTTCTGCTCGCTTCCGCCGAGCTTGAAAGCGATCTCGTTCACTCCGAGGACGTAGTTTCCGCAGTAGTTGTCGATGAGCGGATACGCAAACGAGACGAGAATCATCGCCGCCGCGACCGCGATCGCCGCTGTCTTCGCGCGCGCGCCGCGCAGCATCTCCTTCTTCGCCGCGAAGGAAAGTCCGAAGACCGCCGCGAAGACGAGTCCGTAGCCGATCCACAGCGCCAGCATCGCGTGCGACGAGATGAACTTCACCTTCTGTATGAAGCCGTCCTGAAGGTCGCCCTTCACGTTGGCGAGACCGACGAGCAGCACGCTCATGAGGAGGAAGCACACGAGCGCAGGGATCATCCACTGCCAGAACGCCTTGCGGTTCTCCTTCTTGACGATCCAGTGCCCCGCGGCGAACGGCACGAGCGCGAACGGGATGAGGAGGTCGGTGAACTGCACGCGCACGTCCTCGAAGTAGTTGCCGATCTGCCCGAGATTCGGCATCTGGAAGCCGATGGCCTCGTACTGTCCGCGCTGTATCGCGTGCTTGAAGCCCTCCCACGTGCGCGGGTAGCCCCAGTTCATCGGAGGGTTGCGCAGATCGCTGACGATCGGCATGTACGCGTAGAACGAGACGCCGAGCTGCGCGAACAGCGCCGCACCCGCGACGGAGCGTCCGTTCGGAAGCGTCGCCCAGCAGAGCGCCAGGAGAACGAAGTTCCACGCGATCGGCCAGCAGAACCACCACGAGCACGGATGGGTGAGTCCGTTCATCGCGCCGCGGCTCAGCAGTATGAACGCCGCGATGTGGAGTCCCGCGACGGGAACCGCGAACGCGAGTCCCTTCTTCGTGAACGCGCACATTGCAAACAGCGCCGCAACAACCACAAGGAACATCGCCGTCGACTTGCCCCACGGATACACCTTGCCCGCATAGCCGAGATTGCCCGCCGCAGGAACGTTCGCCGCCACGACTATCGCCGCGAGCGCGCAGACCGCCGCGCCGACGAGGAACGGAAG